>NZ_JACSWB010000207.1:0-300000 GCF_016888135.1 Leptolyngbya sp. CCY15150 | reverse complement strand
CGGTGGACGCAATAGCCTGATCGGCGGTCGCGGCAATGATACTTACTTTGTTCGCCAAGTTGGCGACATTGTGGTAGAAAATGCCAATGAGGGTCTCGATACCGTCGTTTCAGATGTAAACTTCACGCTCGGGGCCAATGTTGAGAATCTGATTTTAGTGGGCCCCACCGGTAGCGAAAACCTCACAGGGGTGGGGAATGCCGGCAACAATACCATCACCGGCAATGCCGGGAATAACCTGCTGCAGGGCGGTGGCGGCAACGATGCCTTAATCGGTGGTGCTGGCGTCGATACGATGCAGGGCGGCACCGGCAATGATACCTACTACGTCGATAACAGCGCTGATGTGGTCACTGAAAATCCCAATGAAGGGACAGACGTGGTGATTGCTAGCGCTAGCTATACCCTATCCGGTAATGTCGAGCGATTGGTATTGCTGGATGGAGCCGTGAACGGGGTGGGGGATGCAGGTAACAATACCATTATTGGCAACGACGCCAATAACCTCCTTGACGGTCGGGGCGGCAGCGATCGCCTCGTGGGCGGCCGCGGCAATGATACCTACGGGGTAGATAACCTGGGCGATCGGGTAATCGAAAATGCCAATGAGGGTCTAGATACAGTCCTTTCGTCGGTTTCCTATACCCTAGGAGCCAATCTGGAGAACCTGACCCTGCAACCGGGGGCAGGTAACCTAAACGGTATCGGCAATGATGCCAACAACACCATCCTTGGCAACGAGGGAAATAATCGTCTAGAAGGACGGGGCGGCAACGATGTGATCATCGCGGGGGCAGGTAATGATCTCCTTGATGGCGGCACCGGCAATGATCTGATGATCGGCGGCACGGGGAATGATACCTACGTGATCGACAGCGCGGGCGATCGCATCACCGAAGCGGGCCCAGATACGGACATCGACACGGTCATTTCCAGCCTTAACCTCAACCTCTCTGCACCAGACTATGTCAACATCGAAAACCTAACCCTGGTGGGCGGAGCCACCCTAGGCACCGGCAATGATCGCAACAATACCATCATAGGTAACGCCAACGGCAATACCCTAGATGGCGGTGCGGGCAATGACGTGCTGATTGGCGGCAGCGGCAACGACATCCTACGGGGTGGCCTAGGAGTAGACGAGATGCGCGGCGGAGTCGGCAATGATACCTACTACGTCGATGACACCAGCGATCGCGTCATCGAAGCACCCAATGCCGGGCGCGATACGGTGATTTCCACGGTGAACTACACCCTGGGCGACAATATCGAAATTCTTATCCTCGACCCAACAGGCGGGGCCATCAACGGCACAGGCAACAGTCTAAACAACACCATTATTGGCAACGACAACAATAATGTTTTAGATGGTGGTGCAGGGGCCGATCGGATGATTGGCGGACGGGGCGACGATCGCTACATTGTCGATGATGAGGGCGATCGCGCCATTGAAACTGTAGCAGGCCCAGCCGGCGGCATTGACACCGTAGAATCCTCCGTGTCCTTTACCCTCGGGGCCAATCTAGAAAATCTGATCCTGACCGGTGCCACCGGCACTGAGGATCTAATCGGGGTGGGTAACGCAGGTCGCAATACCATCACCGGCAACGATGGCAATAATATCCTCGATGGGCGCGCCGGCAATGACGTGATGATCGGCGGTCTGGGCAATGACACCTACGTGGTCGATGCCGCTGGGGATGGGGTGGTGGAAGCCGTGGGCATCGGTGGCGGCATCGATACGGTGATCTCCTCGGTGTCCTATACCCTCGGGGCCAACCTAGAGAATCTGATCTTGGCAGCCGGGGCCGGCAACATCAACGGCTTTGGTAACGCCTTGGAGAATAGCCTGATCGGCAACGGGGGCAACAACACCCTCGATGGCGGAGCTGGAGCCGACTACATGGCCGGCGGGGCAGGCAATGATCGATATTTCGTTGATGATGAGGGCGATCGCGTTGTAGAAAACCCCGATGAGGGATTAGATACGGTAACCTCCAGCGTTTCCTATACCCTGGGGGCCAATATCGAAAATCTTACCCTAGTGGGCACGGCCGTCGTTGGGGTGGGCAATGGCGAGAACAACACCCTGCGCGGCAATGCCCAAGGGAATCTTCTCGACGGTGGCGCGGGCAACGATGTGATGATCGGCGGGACAGGCATTGATACCTATGTGGTAGACAGTCGCGGAGACGTGGTTGTAGAAACCGGTGCCGATCCCTTCGATACCGTGATTTCCTCGATTTCCTACACCCTCGGCAACACCTTAGAAAATCTGACCCTAAGCGGCAATGCCAACATTAACGGCACCGGCAATACGGCGAATAACACGATTCGCGGCAACACCGGCAACAATATCCTCGATGGCGGAGCCGGTGCGGATGTGCTGATCGGCGGCGGCGGTAGTAATACCTTTGTGGTAGATGACCTTGGCGATCAGGTGGTAGCAACGGGGCCGGGCATTGACTTGGTCATCTCCAGCGTCAACTACACCCTAGGTGCGAATCTAGAAAACCTCACCCTCAACGGCACCGGCAATATCAACGGCGTAGGTAATGATGTTGCCAATACCATCACCGGCAACGAGGGGAATAATACCCTGCTGGGGCTAGGCGGCAACGATCGCATCATCGGCGGGGCTGGCAACGACTACATCGACGGCGGCAACGGGTCGGACTACATGGCCGGCGGCACCGGTAGTGATACGTACCTTGTCGATAATGCTGGGGATGTCGTGGAAGAAGCGATCGCTGGCCCCCTAGGCGGCATCGATACCGTCATTTCAGATCTTTCCTTTACCCTCGGGGCCAATCTAGAAAACCTGATTCTCACCAACAATGGCCCCAACCTCAATATCAATGGAGTAGGCAACGCCGAGAACAACACGATCATTGGCAACGACGGCAACAACACGCTGCTGGGGGGAGCTGGTCGAGATGTGATCATCGGCGGGGCCGGCAATGACTACCTCGACGGCGGCAGCGGCGCGGATAATCTACGGGGCGGGGCCGGTAATGATACTTACCTCGTCGATAACCTCGGCGACGTGGTGGTCGAAGACCTCACCAACGCGGCCGGCGGCGGCATTGACCTGGTGATTTCCGATGTGTCCTTTACCCTAGGAGCCAATCTCGATAACCTCACCCTCACCAACAATGGTCTAAACCCCAACATCAACGGGGTGGGCAACGCCGAAAACAATACCATCCTCGGCAATAACGGCAACAATACCCTGCTGGGATTGGCGGGGAATGATGTGCTGATCGGTGGCGAGGGCGGCGATTACATCGACGGCGGTGCGGGCGATGACATTATGGTCGGCGGTGCGGGCCATGACACCTACGGGGTGGATGCTCTGGGCGATGTGGTTGAAGAAGCGATCGCTGGCCCAGCCGGCGGCATTGACCTAGTCCTGTCCGATCTGTCCTACACCCTGGGCGCTAATCTGGAAAACCTCACCCTGCGCGGCACGGCAGCGATCGGGGTGGGCAATGATGAAAACAACACGATCCTTGGTAACGCCGCTGATAACCAACTCCTAGGCGGCTTCGGCGATGATGTGCTGATCGGTGGCGGCGGTAATGACCGCCTAGATGGCGGCGTTGGCGATGACATCATGCGCGGCGGCATCGGCAATGATACCTACATCGTCGATTCCTTGGGTGATGTAGCAGCAGAAATCGTGGGCGGCCCCACCGGTGGTCTAGATCTGGTGATCTCCGACGTCAGCTTTACCCTGGGGGCCAATCTAGAAAACCTTACCCTCACCGGAACAGCCAACCTCACGGGGGTAGGGAATGCGGAAACCAACACCCTGCGCGGCAATGGCGGAAATAACGTCTTGGATGGTGGGGAAGGCGCAGACGTTTTGTTCGGCGGGGCTGGTAACGACGTCTTCCGGGTGGATAACCTGGGCGATCAGGTATTTGAAAATGCCGGCGAGGGCATCGATACCGTGGAATCCTTGGTGTCCTTTACCCTCGGCCCCAACCTAGAAAACCTTGTGTTACTAGGGGCAGATCCGATCAACGGGGTGGGCAACGGGGAAGTCAACACCATCCTCGGCAATGCTGGCGACAATACCTTGCTAGGACTGGCCGGCAACGATGTGATCCTGGGCGGTGAGGGCAATGACTATATTGACGGCGGCACCGACGATGACACCATGACCGGCGGCGCGGGCAATGATACCTACATCGTGGATTCCTTGGGCGATCGCGTCACCGAACGCACGGGTGAAGGCTTCGATACCGTCATTTCCTCCGTGTCTTTTACCCTAGCTCCCAACATTGAGCGGGTGATTTTGGTGGGCGTGGGGGATCTGAACGTCGTCGGTAACGACCAAGACAATACCCTCACCGGCAACGACGGCGATAATACCCTGCTCGGTCGTGGCGGCAACGATGTGTTGATTGGCCTCGGCGGCGACGACTACCTGGATGGCGGCAGCGGCAACGACATCATGCGCGGTGGTGCTGGCAATGACACCTACGTGGTGGATAGCCTGGGCGATCAGGTGATTGAAGACATCGCTGGCCCGGCGGGGGGGCTTGACCAGGTGATCTCCAGCGTTAGTTTTACCCTCACCCCCAACCTGGAAAACCTCACCCTCACCGGGAATGCCAACATCAACGGCATCGGCAACAACGGCAATAACACCCTCATCGGCAATGCTGGCAACAACCGTCTGGAAGGGCGCGATGGCAACGACGTCTTGGTGGGCGGCGGCGGCATCGACTTCCTGGTGGGCGGTGCCGGTGATGATACCTACTTTGTCGATAACAGCAGTGATGTGGTGGTGGAAGCCGCTGGTCAGGGTAATGATGTGGTTTTTGCCACCGCCTCCTACACCTTAGGGTCTGGGGTGGAAGTGGAGCGGTTGATTCTCCTGGGAGAAGACAATATCAACGGCACCGGCAACGAGTTTGACAACACCATCATCGGTAATGCTGGCAATAACCGTCTCGATGGCGGCACGGGCAGCAACCGCCTGGAAGGAGGTGCCGGCAATGATGTCTACGTGGTCAACAGCGTTGATGACATCGTGGTGGAAGCGGGCCCCGCCACCGATATCGATACGGTGGAAGCCAGCATCAGCTATACCCTAGGAGCCAATCTAGAAAACCTGATCCTCACGGAAGATGGCCTAGACCTTGACCTAATTGGGGTGGGGAATGCCCTCGACAACAGCATCATCGGCAACAGCGGTAACAATATCCTGGATGGCGGCGGCGGGGTCAACTACCTAGCCGGCGGCCGCGGGGATGACACCTACCGGGTCAACAACTCCAATGACGTCGTCGTTGAGCGGTTGAATGAAGGGATTGACCTTGTGGAAGCCACGGCCAGCTATGTGCTGGGTGACCATGTGGAAAACCTCACCCTGGTGGCCGGATCGGGGCCGATCAACGGGACGGGGAATAATCTCAACAACAGCATCATCGGCAATGAGTTTGTTAATATCCTCAGCGGCGGTGATGGCAACGACTACCTAGATGGCGGAGTTGGTGCCGACACCATGATCGGCGGGCTGGGCAACGATACCTTTATCGTAGACAACATCGGTGATGTGACGCTCGATAGCGGCCCCGGCATTGATACCGTTATTGCCGACGTGAGCTTTACCCTCGGTGCCAGTCTGGAAATCCTGATCCTTACGGATAATGGCCCCGACTTGGATATCAACGGTGTGGGTAACGACCAAGCCAACACCATCATCGGCAACTCAGGCAACAACATCCTGGATGGTCGTGGGGGGAGCGATCGCCTCCTCGGTGGCAGCGGTGACGATACCTACATCGTCGATAGCAGCGCCGACCAGGTGATTGAGCTGGCGGGCGAGGGCATTGATCTGGTTGTTGCCAGTGTCGGCTATACCCTGGGGGCCAACCTGGAAAACCTCACCCTCAGCGAAACCGCCCCCAACCTGAACATCAACGGCGTCGGCAATAATCGCAACAACACGATCACCGGCAACAGCGGCAATAATATCCTGGACGGTGGTGAAGGGGCAGATGTTTTACTGGGCGGTGCGGGCAATGATACCTACATTGTGGATGATGAGTTCGACCAAATCCTCGAAACCGGCCCCGCCACGGACTTGGATACGGTGATCGCCAAAATTAGCTGGACTCTGGCACCCCAGCTAGAGCAGCTCATCCTCAGCGAAGATGCTCCCAATCTGAACATCAACGGCACGGGCAACGACGGCAACAATACCCTCATTGGCAACTCCGGCAACAATATCCTGGATGGCGGTCTGGGCAATGACGTGATGATCGGCGGTGCGGGCAATGATATCTATATCGTGAATAGCACCCGCGATTCCGTTGTGGAGGCGTCGGGCGGCGGGACAGATACCGTGCGGTCTAGCGTCAACTTTACCCTGGGCGACAATATCGAACGTCTGGAGCTACAGGGCACCGGCAACGTCAACGGTACTGGCAGCGGTGGTGATAATGTGATCATCGGCAATGTCGGCAATAACGTCCTCGACGGCGGTGGCGGTCGCAACCGCTTGGAGGGTGGTGCGGGCAACGACACCTATATCATTACGGAAGACGACATTGTGGTGGAGGATGGCCCCGATACAGACATTGATACGGTTGTGGCGGGTTTCGAGGTGGATCTGCGGCAGGAGCCCTTCACCCGCATCGAAAACCTGACCATTTCTACCGATGCCAACCTTAACGGTTTTGGCAACGAGGCGAATAACGTTATCAATGGTGGATCGGGCAATAACCAACTGTTTGGCTTTGGGGGCGATGATAGCCTCAATGGCTTTGCGGGCAACGACACCCTGGTGGGCGGCAATGGCAACGATGTCCTGGTGGGCGGTAACGGCAACGATACCCTCATCGGCGGTCGCGGTACCGATACCCTAGAGGGCGGCAGCGGTCGCGATCGCTTCGTCTTCGATATTCTAGACGGCGCAGTGGATACTATCGTGGAGTTCACTGCGGGCAACTCCACCAATGCCGATCGCATCGTTCTCGATCTATCCGTCTTCACTCGCATTCAAAGCGACATCAACTTGGCAAACAACGGTCAAGAAACCGGCCCCTCCGGCTTCAGCCTGGAAGATGAATTTGCGGTCATTGGAGCCGTCAATGAAGCAACAGCGGCGATTGTCTACAACGAAGGTACCGGTGCCCTGGCCTATCGGGCCACGGCGGGCGGCGCTCTCACCCAGTTTGCGTTGCTGAATGGACGTCCCTCGATTAGCAACGAGGACTTCCTGCTGCAAGCCTAGGGTCTTGCCCCTGTTCCCAACACGAAAAAAGCGATCGCCTTCCTAGCCAGAAGAGCGATCGCTTGGATCACCGTCTACACCATGTCAAATCAAACTTATCCCAGGTCTTGGGCACCTCGATCAGGCAATGGACAAGCCATCGACAGGTCGCCCGAGCTGGTTGTAAACGTCGTCTCATCTCGATAGTGGCGGGGCGTTTGCAGCATCAACTGCCAAACCTTACCGATCTCTAAAAGATTAAAGCGATCGGGATAGAGTTCCTGAAGCAGCTCTTGCACCATCGGATAGTAGTCTGAATTCATACCAGGAAAGATATGGTGTTCCGTATGGTAAGAAAAGTTGAGATGGAGCACGTCAAAGATCTTAGGTACCCGCAGCGATATGCTGTTGATCAACGGATCATTCACCGGCGTCATGCGGCATAGCATATGGTTGGTGTAGATATAAATCATGGCACCGCAATAGCCACTCCAAATGGGCAGAAAATAGCCCAAGAGCAGCGGAATTGGATGCCAGCCCAGATAGCTAAGAATGCTCAGGTGAATGGCGATAACCACCAATAATTCCAGAGCGATCGCTTTTCGTTCCTTAGGGCTAACGGTAAAGGAAAACACTGGATATCGGGTTTTTCCATCATTGAATAACAACACCGCCGTGAGATTCCGAAAGGCATGGACAGCCCAAGACGATGTCATGCCCACGGCTAGCCAAAGAGGATGCACCTCTACCGACGGCACAAACAAATTCTGGATCCATTTACCCCAGCTTTTTGGCTGATCGAATAAGTAATTGCGATCGGGATCTTGGAGAGAATTGGTGTTGCTGTGATGCTCTCGGTTATGCACCGCCTTCCATAATGTGGGCGGCATCCACAACATCGACAGTCCGATCAAGCTCAGTACCTTCCTCAGCAAGGGCTGTTTCACCGCACTGCTGTGCATCAAGTCGTGGGTACTAAATAAGAGAATGATCACACTATTTCCCATGGCGATCGCCAGCGGCAGATAGAGCCATAGTAGATACCAAGACCACTGATCTAGATGCTTGGCAATGCCCCAGCCTAACAGTAAGATCGCAACATTGATGAGTAGAATAGCAACTTTGCTTTTATCGGGTAGAAATGCATCTGGAGGAAGTAAGGGACGGAGTTTCTTCGCATACTCTGCCTGACTTATCCAGATTTCACGATCAGTAACGTTCATAAAGTTCCGTAAATTTTTCAAGGATCAAATCTTTTGACATTCTTAAAATGTCAAGCCCAAGGTTTAGTTCAGCACTATCGTTGGCTTAACAGGTGTTGTTGACTAGTAACGAGCATTAAAACATCGAGCCCATCATTGTCACCCCACGCTAACCCCAGGACTCAGCAACGCCGTTTGCCGTTTGCCCACAGATGACTGGAGAGAGTGCAATGAGTCTCACTACTACCAAACAAACTGTTCAAGCCTATCTTCCGCTCATAGGAGATATTAGCCACAAGCATCCAATTGCTTATCAAACGAGTCGAGGAGCCGTCAAAGTATTCAACGCTTTACAGATGGCCGTAGCGGAGTCTTACATTAACGGTCTAGAGGTTCCCGACGCTGTTTTGCGATCGCTTTTTGATACCTGTATGCCAATTCTGTTCAAACATTTTCCATCTCTGCTAGCTCCCTACGACTGGGTACTGAATGAGACAGATCACGTGGCAGAAGGATCTCAGGATTTGATGAAAGTTCAGTACGACCTCCCACAGAAAATGTTTAAGCTGATGTTGGGGGACTGGGATTTAATGTATCCTAAATACACCATGGCGCTGTGGGAAAGGGGAGCTGCTGACCTTGAACAGGCGCAGATGCACATGGTCGATGACGCTATAGAGAAGCTCGGCATTCAAGATGGTGACCATGTCCTAGATGTGGGTTGTGGATGGGCTGCTGTCCCAAACTATGTCATGTCGAAATTCCCCAATGTTCGGTTTACAGGACTGAGTCTCAGCCATGAACAGTGCGAAGATGTTCGCCAGCGCATGAAGGATCCTAAGAGTTATCTTAGCTCAGACCGATTCACCTTGGTCGAAGGAGATTTTAACACAATTCAATTTGAAGAGACGTTTGACAAAGCTCTATCCATGGGTGTTTTTTGTCATGTTGGCAATTTGACCCACGCGTTTGAAAAAATTGCGTCTTTCTTGAAGCCTAAAGGTCAGTTCTTTTTGCATATTATTACGGTGCGTTTACCCAATAATGTCTCCAGTGTCTACACCCATCGGTATATTTTTCCCCATGGTCGCTACTGGAATTTTGATGCTCCCCCAGCCCGCAACCAACACCTAAAAACCGTGAAACGCTGGTATATGAACGGCAACAACTATTCCAAAACCTTTGCTAGCTGGCTCCAGCGCTTTGATGATCACTATGACGAGATCAAAGATCTTGATTATGGGATCGACTTTATAAAATTCCGTCGCATCTGGCGCTTTTACCTGATCTGGTTCGTTTCCAACTTTGCAAGTTGTGATGGTGAAATCAATGGTAACGGTCAATTTCTGATGACCCGCACCTAGTTCACTCCATAGTACAGAGCGATCGCTCCCCGTGCATTTCATGGGTGCCGAAAGGAGCGATCGCTTAAAGCAAGGCTGACAGCCCATGAAAGTGCCTGATGATAAACATAGATAAATGCCTATTGATAAATATCTTACTTAATTTAGATGCTGGGGCACAAAAAAGAGTCGCAAAAAGGAGTTGCAAAAAAGAGTATCGATGTATTTCCGGAACTAGTCCTCAATCCCAACCCCGTCAAAAAACTTATGTTGACCCAGCAGAGCAACATGGTAGCCTGATATCTCATGAGTCGGTTCTGATGGGGAGCAGCCATTGGAGAGCAGGGGCGATCGCTCCTGTTTAGGGAAAGTTCGGTGCAAGTCCGACGCTGTCCCGCAACTGTCATGATCATGGGTCTCTCATGGAGTAAAGAGAGAGCTAGGTCTCAGCCAGGATGCCTACCGATACAAAGCACACCCTACACATCTGCGAGGTACAGACCGTGTTCCATTCCATCACCACCGTTCAGCGTCCGGTGCGAGCGGGCATTATCCTAGCGCTAGCCCTGGGAGCGATCGCTCTCTACGCAACGCCTGCCCTGGCTCACCATCCCTTTGGTGGACAGACACCCACGACCTTCATGTCCGGATTTCTATCGGGGCTAGGTCACCCGGTCATTGGTCTCGACCATGCAACCTTTGTGGTGGCATCAGGTTTGCTAGCCGCACTCTGGCCGTCTGGCTTAGTCATTCCTTTGGGCTTTGTCCTATCATCCCTCCTGGGTACCAGTGTCCATCTACTCGGCTGGAATTTGCCCGCTGCGGAAATCTTCATCTCTGGATCCGTGGTGATGTTCGGTATTCTCCTGGCCCTGCGGCAGCAGTTGCCGCTCTTGCCTGTGGTGATCCTAGGGGCGATCGCCGGTCTCTTCCATGGCTATGCCTATGGGGAAGCGATCATTGGCGCAGAGATGATGCCGCTCGTGGCCTATCTCCTAGGCTTCACGGTCATTCAGGGGGCGATCGCCCTGGCCGCCTACGGTATAGCTCGCCGGGTGGATCTTCCCTCCACGGAACGTCCGCTATCGCTACGATTCGCTGGATTTCTTATCTGTGGACTCGGCACCGCTTTTCTCAGTGCCACTGTTCTCGGCTAAGAACCTGTAAAACCAGTTATTGTCAGGCGATCGCTCTTGAAGATCTTCACCCCAAACCTCTCTTTCAGGGCGGCAGAAGGGCTTGAAAGACCCTCACCCCCAACCCCTCTCCCAGGGCGGTAGAGGGGCTTGAAAAACCCTCACCCCAACCCCTCTCCCAAGGCGGTAGAGGGGCTTTGAAAGCAACCCATGCTCTGCACTCTTGCTCCCCTGCTCCCCTTGTGGGAGAAGGGGTTGGGGGATGAGGGGCAACGATGCGCCAGCCAGCTATCGGTGTAGGCTGCGTCATGCCTTGGATGTCTTCTAGATTGGTCAGGGAGAGAATCTACGCCAAGTTTAGCAGGCTGCCCCACATAGGATGGTTCAGCAGTGTTGAGGAGCGATCGCTTTTCTCTACAGTTCCCTAAAGGATGGCTATGCATAAAATTCCCGTAACTGTGATTACCGGCTTCCTCGGCGCAGGTAAGACCACCTTAATTCGCCATCTCTTGCAAAATAATCAGGGCCGACGTATCGCTGTCTTGGTGAATGAATTTGGCGAAATTGGTATTGATGGCGACCTGCTGCGTACCTGTCAGGTGTGCGATGAAGACGACCAGCCCAGCAATATTGTAGAACTGGCTAACGGCTGTCTCTGCTGCACCGTGCAGGAAGAATTTTTGCCGACGATGCAAACCCTGCTGCAGCGGCGCGAGCAACTGGATTGTATTGTGATTGAAACTTCAGGATTGGCACTGCCCAAACCTTTGGTGCAGGCGTTCCGCTGGCCCGAAATTCGCACCGGTGCCACGGTAGACGGCGTGATTACCGTGGTGGACTGTGAGGCGATGTCCCGTGGACAGGTGGTGGGCGATCTGGATGCCCTGAACGCTCAGCGCCAGGCGGATGATAGCCTCGACCATGAAACCCCGATTGAAGAATTATTTGAAGATCAGTTAGCCTGCGCCGATTTGGTCTTGCTCACCAAGGGCGATCGCATTTCCCAGGGCGATCGCCAGCGGGTGGAAGCTTGGCTGCGGCAGGAGCTGCGGCCGGGCGTGAAGCTGGTGCCGTGCCACCAGGGAGCGGTGGCAGCGGAGGTGCTGCTGGGCTTCAATGCGGCGGTGGAAGACGACCTAGGTCAACGCCCCAGCCACCATGATCACGACCATGATCACAGCCATGATGACCATGACGACGATATCCAAGCGGTGCCGCTGATCGGTGGCGAATGCGATCCAGAACGCTTGGTGGAGGAGCTGCGGCAACTGGTGCAACAGCAGGAGATCTATCGCATTAAGGGCTTTGTTGCGGTGCCCCATAAGGCGATGCGCTTGGTGTTGCAGGGGGTGGGCGATCGCTTTGATCACTTCTATGATCGTCCCTGGAAACCTAGTGACCTGCGACAAACCCAACTGGTGGTCATTGGTCGGCAACTGGATGCAGCAGGTTTACAGCGTCAGTTTGCAGCGATCGCGCCGAGATTACAGGTCATCAATCCTGGTTAACCTAATCTCGGTCTACCCAATCCCGCATAAGATAGAACGGATGCGTTTCATCGGACAATACCATGCGGGTTATTGGGCTAATCAGCGGCACATCAGTGGATGGAATTGATGCAGCATGGGTCACCCTAACGGGCACGACCTTTGATTTATCCGTGGAGGTCGTCGGCAGTGCTACCTACGCCTATCCCGACGAACTGCGATCGCAGATTCTGCGGGTCTGTCATGGTGAGCCCATATCGTTGCCGGATCTGGCAGCTCTGGATGATGCTATTGCCCATCAGTTTGCCCAAGCGGCGATCGCCCTGCAAGCCGCCCATGGCCCCGTTGATCTGATCGGCTCCCATGGACAAACGGTCTTCCACCGTCCCCCCGGTCAAGGCGCAGACCTAGGCTACACCGTCCAACTGGGTCGGGGAGAGGCGATCGCCCACCAAACCCATTGCACCACAGTGAGTAATTTCCGAGCCGCCGACATGGCCGCAGGCGGTCAGGGTGCGCCCCTCGTGCCTCCCATCGATGCTTGCTTGCTCAGCCATCCCAAATATCATCGCTGCGTGCAAAATCTCGGCGGCATCGGCAACGTCGCCTACCTCCCGCCCCGGCCTCTGCAGCAAACCGACCATCCCGAAACCCTCGCCGCCTATCGTCAGCAGGTGCGCGGTTGGGATACAGGCCCCGGTAACGTGTTGATCGATTTGGCCGTCTATCACCTGTCCAACGGTCAGCAAACCTATGATCAGGACGGAGCATGGGCTGCCAGCGGCACGGTACAAGACGCCTTGGTCGAACAATGGCTCCAGCAGGACTTTTTCCACGCTCCACCGCCCAAATCCACCGGTCGAGAGTTATTTGGCCAGGCCTATTTAGAGCAATGCCTAGCCGATGCCGCCGCCTACCACCTCTCCCCAGCCGATCTCCTAGCCACCCTCACTGATCTAACCGCCGCCTCTATTGCCCACAGCTATCAAACCTTCTTGCCCTGCCTGCCAGATCAGGTCGTCCTCTGTGGTGGCGGCAGCCGCAATCGCTATCTACATCAGCGCATTCAGGCCCATCTGCCCACCTGCGAGGTCATGACCAGCGACGACATTGGGATGCCCGCCGATGCCAAAGAAGCGATCGCCTTTGCCATCTTGGCCTATTGGCGTACCCAGGGAATTCCCGGCAATCTCCCGGATGCAACCGGGGCCAGTCACGCTGTATTGTTGGGAGATCTCCACCATGCACTCTAACGCCAGCCGCTACCCCCTTGCCTTCAGTCCATCCATCCCCACAGAATTGAACCAGGAGACGGGCGGTAACCCGTGCCCGTTACCAGGGGTGGATCGAGATGCCATGTTGTGGGAGGAGCTAGGGAGAACATCACCGTGAGTCATACCTTTTTGATGGAAGCTGGACGCTGGCGGCTGCAGGGCAGTTGGCTAGAACGCGACGGTATGCCCATTCCTGTGAAGGGAAAAATTTTAGTGGCCTGGAGCAAAGACGACTGGTACACCATGGTGACCAAGCTAGAATTTCCTGGCTCAGAGCGCGAAGGCGTATCCTATCAATATCGCGGTCGGCTGAACCTTGGCGATCGCCAATATACCTTTGTGCTGCAGCATAGCCTGCTCGGCAAGGTGGAAGGCGAGGGCTGGGTGGCTCCTGAATCCATTGTTCAACGGTATTGGGTGTTGGGCGATCGCCAACGCCGCACGGGCTTTGAAACGCTCTACCAGCTCAGCGACGATGAATACTATATGTCTAGTGGCGTCATGGCGGGGCATTACCTCACCAGCGCCATGGAAGCACGGCTGGCTCGGGTCAAGCACAATGAGTAGGAACGTCTCCAGCCTCCATCCCATCACCGCCCAAAGTTTTGCCATTATTGATCAAGAAATCGGTTCTCACCCTTGGAATGCGGCAGAATACGCCATTGTCCGCCGGGCCATCCATTCCACAGCAGATTTTGACCTGAGCGCGCTTTTCCACTTCAGCTCCGGAGCGATCGCCGCCGGCATCCAAGCCATCCACACCCATGTCCCGATTGTGGTTGATGTGCGCATGGTGGCCATGGGCGTCGCTAGCACCGTAGCGCAGACCAAATCGCCCCTCTACTGTGCCCTAGATTTTGACGGCGACGGCAGCACCCGCACCGCCGCCGGCATGGCTACCGTTGCCCGCCACTATCCCCACAGTATCTTTGTGGTGGGCAACGCCCCCACGGCCCTGCTGACCCTCGTGGACTTGATCCAAGCCGGAGACATCGCTCCAGCGCTGATCATCGGTGTCCCGGTAGGATTCGTGGCCGTGGAGGACGCCAAACATGCTCTATCTCAGGTTTCCGTCCCCCAGATTCAGGTGCGAGGACGCAAAGGCGGGTCGCCCGTCGCCGCCGCCATTGTCAACGCTTTAATCCAACTGGCGATCGCCCCTGAGGAAGCCGCCCCCTAAGGCTCCACGTTGGCCCACCGTGCCAACAGATCGCTAGCCGTCGGATCCTGGGCCAACACCACTCCACCCCGGTCAAACACCAGCGTGCCAATCGTCAGGGCGCGATCGCTATATTTCAGCGCGTAGGCGATCGCCCGTTCACTGACCCTCGTGGCCATCTTTTGGAAGACCTGCTCCCCGATTCCCTGCTCCGCCAGATAGCGCTGGGCCGCATCCGCCGTCTTTGCTGCTAGCACCCTGCGGATCTGAGCCAGGCGATCGCCCTCCCCTGGCACCTGAGCCAACATTGCCGCTAGGATTTCCAGGCGTCCATCCGCCACATGGCTCGACGTATTGAAAATACCGCCCGCCAGCTTCACCAACTTGCCGTGGTAGCCCAAAAGCAACACAGACGACACCTCCAGCGCCCCCGCCTCCACCAGCATCGCCCCTAGCCAATTCCCCGTTTGCACTTGTACTGCTTCCGGAATGCCTAGGCGCTGCGCCACCTGCCGCCCATTGTTGCCAATACAAAACACTAGGTGGGGCTGGGTTGCCGCCGTCTGCCCCAGGGTCTCGCGAAACGCCTCCAGATGATCCGCCACCGAAAGCGGCTGGGCAATGCCGCTCGTCCCCAGCAGGGCCAAACCGTCCAAGATACCAAAGGCTGCATTTGAGGTGCGCTGGGCCAGTTGCGCCCCCTCCGGCATAATGATCCGTACCGTTAGGGAGCGATCGCTGGGAATCCAGGGCAGCAGGTTCGCCTCAAACAACTGTCGGGCATAGCGATAGATGGCCGCCTCCCCCTCCGCCGTCCGTCCCAGCCCCTCCCCAGCTTCGAGAATCAAGGGTTGAGCCTGGCGATCGCCCCACTGCACCCAAGCCCAAATCGGCGTATGGCGCGTCAGGTCTAGGTTATCCCCCGGATCACTACGGCAAATCGCCAAGGCTGTCCGATCATCCACCTGAGCCACCTGCTCAATGGGAATCATGGCCGATCCTGGCAACAGATGCAGCTCGATCTGGGAGGGCGATCGCTCATAGCCATTCAAATGCAGCACTGCCGCCTTCGCTGCCGCCACGGCAAACACCGGCAAGGTATATCCTGTTTTAGCCATCATGCCCCTTGAAGAAATGGTTTTTAAATATCTAAAGGTAAGTCATTTATTGTCTTGACTGATCACACCAAGAGATCATTGTTAGTATTGTGCTAAAGGTGAGACTTCTGTTCTTCATCATCTCTAGATCTCGAAGCAGAGGCAAAAATACTTCCAGAGCGGCTACCGTTAATTTTTTCTGTTCGACAAAGTTCTAATCTTTCTGTCTAGATAATAAATAATGACTTGACAAAACTCTGGAAGATCAGAACTACTGCCATCCCCACGCCATTTTTTCAATTCTTTTTCCAGCTTGGCTGAAGAGAGATTAGCGCTCAAAACCTCTTTTAGAAAGACATCTAAGACAGCCTTCCTATTTTTAATTAGGATCCCCTCATTCAGATTCAGCACCTCTATGATTTCTCGATAAAAATCTGGATCCTCGGATGCTATCGTTCCATCTCCTAGAAACTTCAACATACTCTCAACATTGTGATCTGGATTGGCAGGGTTATAGGTTAAATCCCGATCACCTTTTCTTGTATCACAATGTTGCTTGTTTGGCTCTTGGCCTTCACACCCTAAACAAGCTCCGAGAAGATTACTATAATCAAGCTGCCGCTGCGGAAAACGAGACTGACATTGCCAATGCTCGATTTTCATACCTTCAACGTTCGGACGAATTCTCTGCATACAGTAACAGCAAAGTCCTCGTTGCTCCTTCACCAAGCTGATTCTCAGCTCATCTTTCTCTGAATAATTACCATAGTCGGAATTTGTACTACAGCGATGCTTGGTCAACGACTTAGGTTCAGCTCCTTTACTAATATTTCTCATCGCTAGTCTTCTAAAAAGGCTATTAAACTTTGGGCGCGAGTAATTTCCGGATCCAGACCGATCTGTTGCTTTAGGGCATCGATCGCTTCACGGGCTTGATCAAAGTTTTCATGATCAATGAATTGAAAAAGCTTATGTAGCATCTGCGTGACATCTTTATTACGTTCTGAAGCTCCCATTAATTCATCTAATACCCTATTAGCATCGAGCCCCAATGCATTGGTTGGCGTTCTAGCACCTTGAGGTTGAAGAGACCGAATACATTCAGGCTCCACCTCCCCAATAACCATAGGTGAATGGGTTGTACAAACAAACTGCATGGCAGGAAACGTTGTTCTTAAATCATGCACAACCTGACGTTGCCATTTGGGATGAAGATGCACATCAATCTCGTCAATCAAAATGAGCCCCGTGGTTTCTTGCAAAATTTGAGGTGGATCTTTTGCATTCAAATCAACTGAGTTAGGCAAGAAGTTAGCGTTTTGGGTGACAACCTTGATGGCAATATCTGCAAGCAGAGCAACCATCATTTTTTGCCCTGCACTGAGATTGCTAAAGGGAATTGGATAGTGATCAATGGAGACTACAATTTCAGAGCGATCGCCATCAAACCAAAGATCATCTGCACCAGGAATACAGCGGAGAATGGCAAACTTCACAACTTGAAATCCAAGCCGCATGTTGCCTTGGCGTTGGAGAGCAGCTAGGGCCTCCTTTTGAAACCACGTTTGGAGATCAGCAATACGAATGCGCTCTTCAAAGCAGTCGTAAAAAGCATGCCAACGGCGGGCAATATCCTTGCCAGAAGTCGCCTTTGGATCAGTTTGGTTAGAAGGGAGCCAAGCTCGACCAGCTCCATAATAGGCTAATACTGGAAACCAAAGCTTTTCGCCTGCTTGATCACGCCGATAGAGATCGCTGATCATGTCTAGAGCTAGTTTAGCCTCAACATTTGAAGTGCGCGAGCCATGTTCTTTAATTTGTCGCAACCATTGGATCTCTTGGTTGCCAATCCAACCTAATGCTTTAATCTCGACGGGTTTACGCTCAATGAATTGGGCAATACCCTTAGCTTCAATACTATCTAGATGAATTTCACTGGTGCGAATATTGCGTTTACTATTGGCAAGAGTAGTGTCGGGAGAATTTACCAACCACACCCCGGCAGCAATAGCCAGCGCATCAAGCAGTGTAGTTTTACCCGTTCCATTATCACCCACCAGCAAGGTAAATTGAGGATGCAAATCGAGGGTATAGTCTGAGAACTTTTTGAAGTTGCGAATCTCTAAACGATCCAGTCTCATCGATTAGCCTCTTGTATCAACTTGATTACCTCAAAACCATCATGACGTTACGCTCAATCCGTATCAATATTTTTATGTCCAAGAGTTACCATGATTCAATAGTAATAGATTGACTGCTACTTTACAGTAACCCAGGTTGAAAGCCTTTTTAGCTGCCTCCTACATGCTGCTGACACCAAGGAGGGATATCTGCAACAACCGAGGTTTGCTGAGGATAGGCGATCGCGGGCCGGTCAATCACAATCAGCCGCACGCCTAGATCCTGCGCTACCTGCTGCTTCACGTCCAGTCCTCCTGCCTGCCCAGCAGATTTGGTGATCACTGTATCAATGGACAGCGATCGCCAAAGATCCCGCTCTTGATCTGCCGTCACCGGCAGGGACATGGGAATCAAGCGATCGCTAGGGAATCCTACCTGAATGGCTTGGTGCATAGATACCTCAACGGGTAAGATCCTGGCCCAAAATATGCCGCGATGGAGCCAGGGAACAAATCTCGCCAAGGCTTTAACACCCACGGTTAACAGAACTCGTCGTCCAGTTAGGTAATCCTCCTGTAAAACGGCATCCCAGGTAGGTAAGCAAATCGTGCTAGGGGCGATCGCTGGAGAAGGACGCTCTAAGCGCAGATAGGGTAACCCGGTGGCGATCGCCTGCTGGGAGATATCAACGGCAAAGGGATGGGATGCATCGACGATGCAGCGAATACTGTGGGTTTGGATCAGGTGGGCGATCGCGTCTGGGGACAAAGCGCCCACGTGAACGGCACCCGATCGTCCTTCATAGAGTTGGCGGGCGCGATCGCTGACTACGGTGACCAGCCAGGGTAAGCCTGCCGCATCAAGGGATATGGCAACGGCGCGGCTTTCGCTGGTGCCACCAATCAGCCAAATCATACCTGGCTCTTGGGGCGGAAAATATGGGCATGGTCGCCGCTATAGAGACGCGATCGGGCGGCAGCGGAACCGGCCAGAGCAGGACTGATCACGTAGAGGACGGTACGGGTGAGGTTGGCTGTGCGGGTCAGATCGGTCATTTGGTCGAGCTGTCCCACGATCACCTGTTCATCGGGCCAACCGAGGCGATAGCAGAGGGCCATGGGAGTATCCGCTGGGTAATGGTCGAGCAATTGCGCTTGGGCTTTGGCGCAGTGGTGCGCACTGAGGTATAGGCAAAGGGAGGCTTGATGGGCCGCTAGCTGAGATAAGTCTTCGCGGCTGGGCACATCGGTTTTCCCCTGGGTGCGAGTTAAGATAATGGTTTGAACTAAGTTGGGAACCGTAAGTTCTGTTTTTAGATGAGCCGCCGCCGCTTGGAAGGCGCTCACCCCAGGAACAATCTCAAACTCTAGATGTTCTGCTAGTAAATACACCATCAGTTCGTGCAGGGCACCGTATAGGCATGGATCGCCATCTTGCAGGCGCACCACTTTCTTACCGGCCCTTGCTCGTTCCACCAGTTGCGATCGCCAGGTTTCCAAAACAAGGGAGCGCGTATCAATCACCTCCACATCTGGGCGACAATGCTCTAACATCTGCTCTGGCACGAGGGAGCCGGTGTAGAAGACCACGTCTGCTTGGGTCAGAAGCCGTTGCCCCCGCACGGTGATCAGGTCTGGTGCGCCGGGGCCGGCACCGACGATGGAGATAGGATAGGGGCGATCGCTCTGGGATAAAGTCATAGGAAATAGATTACAGATAAGCTAGGATCAATTGAGAGTGAAGTTAGGTGTCGGACGATCGTACCCCATAGCCTCGGGGGGTCACGAGGCGATCGCCGTGGCGCTGGGTGCTTTGGTTGCCAATGAGCACTACGGTCAGCATATCAATCTGATCGACATCCATGTCCTCCAAGGTGGTGAGATGAATCGTTTCGCCATCGCGATAGAGGGAACGGGCGATCGCCACTGGGGTGTCCTTAGGTCGCGCTTGACGAAAAATATCCACGGCGGTTTGGATGCCCTGCAAGCGGGTGCGCGATCGCGGATTGTAGAGCGCCACGACGAAATCAGCCTGGGCAGCGGCGGTCAACCGCTGTTCAATCACCGGCCAGGGGGTGAGCAGGTCGGAGAGGGAAATGGCGCAAAAGTCATGCATCAGGGGCGCACCCACCCGCGCCGCCAGGGCCTGCAGGGCCGTGATGCCAGGGCAGACCTCCACGGCTGGCGTTTGCCCATTCCAGCCCTGGGCTACCAAACATTCCAGCACCAGCCCTGCCATGCCGTAAATGCCACAGTCGCCGGAGGACACCACTGCCACGGTTAACCCTCGCCGGGCCAGGGCGATCGCTGCTTCTGCTCTCTGTACTTCCTGGGTAATGGGACGGGCATCAATCACCTGGGTTGGGCGCAGCAGGGGACGGATCAAGTCAATATAGAGCTGGTAGCCAACGATGGCGTCGCAGTCGGCCAGGGCCGCTTGGGCAGCGGGGGTGATTTGGCTAAGGGCACCGGGGCCCGTACCAATCAGATAAAGCTTGCCAGGACGGGGAGTATACTCCTGAGCGGCCCGGGCGATCGCCACGGTGCAGGCTCCTGATGGATCACGGAAGACCTGTTTTTCCACGATTAACGTTACCCCCACGGCGATCGCCGCTGCCTCTGCCACCGAGGGCGTGCCCACCGCGTCGGCCACTACAGTTGAGGGATTGGGCACCGGCTGGGTGGCTAGCTGATCTGCCGGGAAGAATTGCATCGCCCAGTCCCATTGCCGAGCCAGCTCCAGCAGCCCCTGTTCATCCTGTTTGAGATCTAGGGACGCTACCCCAGCGATCGCCTCCCAGGCTAGCCCTTGGGCCTGCAAAACCTGACGAATGGAGGATTCTAGCAGCGCCGCCGAGACTCCCCGCTCACAGCCGACACCCACCCAGAGGGTGCGGGGATGCCAGCATACCTGGGGCGATCGCGGTGGCGGTTGGCGATCGGAAATCCACAGATGGGCAGCGGCGGTCTCGCTGGGGACAAACTGGAAGGGATGTCCCTCTGGCAAGGCCGTTTGCCACAGATCCCAGCCACAGGTTTGGGTGACGGCTACAGGATCTTGGTGGGCGATCGCTGCCGCCACGGCCAGCCAATCTCCCTGGCCCCGCCGCCAGCCGTAGGGCAATCCCAGGGTATCCACTGCTGGCAAGTCTAGGGCTGCCGATGCCGAGGTAATCACCGGCGACACGCCCAACAAGGCGGCAATGCGACGGGTCAAATCGTCCGCTCCTCCTAGATGACCGCCACAGAGGCTGAGCACCAGGGAACCGGTTTCATCCACCACCACAATGCCAGGATCCTGGCTTTTATGGGTCAAGAAAGGCGCAATTAGGCGTACCACAGCCCCCACGGCGAGGACAAACACCAGTTGATCCTGCTGTTCCCAGAGGGTAGCCACTAGGTCAGACAAGGGCCCCTCATAGGTCTGGGCAAAGGGCGAGGCGTCGGGACGCGGCTTCGTCCATAGCACGCTGTCGGTTAAACCATCCAGCAGGCGTTGGGCTAAGCGATCGCCCGCTGGCGTGGGCGCAATCACAGCAATTGAGTTAGAAACCATAGGGAGTACGACGCAGGATCAAAATAGAAAAGTAGGGCGGTTGGTAATGCTCTAGATCGTGAAGCGTGGGAAACAGAGTCTGCTGCTGCCCGCCTACCCATTCCACCAAGCTGGCCCGATCCAGCCACTGGCGCTCGGCCAGGATCGCCCATACTTTAGGAAACACTGAGGACACTTTCATCAATACCACTACCTCTGCCCAGTCCAAAGCCTGGATCAGGTCATCCACGTGATACAGGGCAGGCAAGATGGCAATGGTTTCATCAGCGATCGCCAAGGGCATGTGCAGAGCGGCGGCGGCCGCTAGGGGCGAGCAGATGCCAGGAATGGGCTGGATGGGCACCTCCGGAGCGAGCTGGTGGACGTACTTAGCCATGTAGGTGAACGTACTGTAGAAACTAATGTCTCCTTCCGCAATAAACGCTACATCTTGCCCCGTTTGCAAGACCTCAACTAGCTGCACCGCTGCCGCCTGCCAAGCCTGTTCCAAGGTGTGGGCATCCAGCACAAAGGGCAGGGATAAGGGAAGGAGGAGCTGATCCGCCGAGAGGAAGTCCTTGACAATGCCGTAGGCCATGCCCGGCTTGCCGTTGTGTCCCTGGGGCATGGCCACCACAGGCACCGATTGCAGCACCCGCAGGCCCTTCAGGGTCAGCCAATCGGCATCACCCGGGCCAACGCCAATGCCCCAGAGGGTTCCCCACGGGAGCGGATCAGAGGTGGAGGCGATCGCCTGATTATCGTCCATTTGGCTCATATCGGTTGATTATGTCGGTTCACTCAGGAAAGCCCTAGAATGATGCGTTCCGGCTACGCCTAACGGCACTCTACTGGGATGGTTTATCACTATAGACAAGGGTCACGGGATTCAACGGTAGCCAACGGGTGGCATCGGGGGCAGGGGGACGGGTTTTCAGGGTGGTCGAGCGGGCAATATTCACCTGGGTAAGCTGCACAGGCCACTGCCATTGGCTGAGGGTATGTTGAGCGATCGCACAGGCTTCGAGGGTGGCAAAGCTGGCCACTAAGCGTCCCCCTGGCTGCAGGCGATCGCCACAGACGGTCAAGATCTCGGGCAACTGGGCCCCGCCGCCACCGATAAAGATGCGATCGGGACATGGCAGGTCGTGCAATGCTGCCGGCGCACTGCCGCCCACCACCGTTACATTAGCCACACCGAAGCGATCGCAATTGGCTTGAATCAACGCCACGCCTGCAGCCGTCTTTTCAATGGCCAGCACACGAGCATCGGGCAGCAGTCGCGCCAGTTCGATGGACACGGAGCCAGTACCCGCCCCCACATCCCAGATGGTCAACCCCGGTCGGATCTGCAACAGAGCGATCGCCAACACCCGCACTTCCTGCTTGGTCAGCAGCCCCGGCTGATCCTCAAACGTGTAGAAGTCGCCATCGGCAATCCCCAGCAGCGGCGTGGTGGCCAGATCGGGACTCTTGGCCTGTCGCTCTAGCACCACCACATTGGGCATGGGAAACTCGCGCTGCATGGCTTCATCGAGGGAGCAGGTGGCGATCGCTTCATCAGGTGCCCCCAGACGACTACAGACATGCAGACGGTAGGACACGGGCAACCGCAAATCCGCAATCAACTGAGCGATCGCAGCGGGGGTATGATCACCATCGGTGAGCAGGGCGATGGGGGTTTTGCTTTGCCGCAGGGCTCGATCGAGATGATCGGCACTACGACCATGGACACTGACCACCGTTGCCGACTGCCAGGGAATGCCTAGGCGATTAAAGGCCAACTGCACCGAACTCACGTGGGGCAAAAACACCACCTGCTGGCGATCGAGGTACTCCATCAACAGCCGACCCATGCCGAAGTAGAGCGGATCGCCACTAGCCAGCAACACCAGCGATCGCTCCTGAAGTTGCTGACGCAATACCTCGACCCAATCCTGCACCGCGCCGGTGAGGGGAATCTGTTCTGCTGGGCAGTGGGCTACCAGGCTGAGATAGCTGGGATGGCCGACGATGCAGGTAGCGGTCATTAGGTGCGATCGCGCCATATCCGACAGACCAGCTACGCCATCTAGCCCCATGCCAATTACATAGAGTTGATGTAGACTCGACTCCTGCACCGCTAGGGCACCTGCCAAACGCGATCGTGGTAGTCGGCTTCTTGGGCGTAGGGATCGGGAGCGTCATGACCGTGAGCGTGTCCGTGTCCATGACCGTGTCCATGACCGTGGGCATGACCGTGATCATGGCCGTGGGCGTGATCATGCCCGTGATCGTGACTATGACCATGGCTCGGCAGATCATCCTGTCCTAGACCCACCAACTGCTGACTCACCGCCCGCCGGAATTTGCAGGTCTCGCAGTTCATCATCACCTGACCTGTCTGGGCTTCTTGGGCCCGATCGCGCACCAGGTCAAACAAGATCGGATCTAAGCCAATTTCGGCAAGGGATTGAATCTGTACATCAGGGCGATGGCGTTGCTGACGCTCGGCGGTGTCTTGAATGCGCTTCACCAACACGCCGGTGAATAAAAAGTGGGGCAGCACTACCACCCGTTTAGGATTCCATGTCCAAACGCGGTCAAAGCCTGGATCTAAGCGCGGGTGGGTGATGCCGCTAAAGCAAACTTCTAGCCCCTTAAACCCACTCCCTTCCCACAGCAAGCGTGCCAGTTTATAGACATCGCCATTGGCATCGGGGTCAGACGCGCCCCGTCCCACAAACAGCAGCACCGATTCTTCTCGGGGAATATCGCTCTGCTGATCGGCGGCAGCTAGGCGATCGCGCCATAGGTCAATCAGCAGCGGCGAGACGCCAAAATGCCGACCGTAGTGAATCTTGATGCCGGGATGGCGCTGGCGGGCAATGTCTAGCTCGTTGGTGACGTCGTATTTATTATGACGAGCAGCAAACAGCAGCACCGGCAGCGCCGTCATTTCTCGATAGCCCTTTTCAACACAGAGATCCACACCAGCCTGAATGGAGGGATCGGTTAATTCCAAGAAACAAGGAATCACCGGGCGGGACAGATCGCTGGCTTGAAAGGCGTTAGCAAAATCTAAAAACGTTTGGCGACCGTCGGCATCGCGGGTGCCGTGGCCCACCAAAAGTAACGGTTGTTGATCGGTCATGATGCTCCTTATCCCCGTGCGACGCAGGGAGGTTGTTAACTAAGCCATGACCCGAACCTGGCATTCTGGCTTAGGTGCAATGTTACCCAACCCTGGACTAGCCCATGGGCCTATCCAACTCTCGTCAGGGGGCGATCGCTGCCTTTACAGTTGCGGCACAGCGCTGGACTTACACCAGCTTTCCCAGTTCAGGTCTAGACTCATTACTCTATCACCCTCCGCCCGGAAACCTATGCCCCCCACCCGCTTAATCCGGGGACAATCCTAGGGATGAGCGATCGCCGTCGGAGAATTATTAACAGAATGTTTGCAAAATTTCATAAAACGTTACATAATAAGTTCATAGATGAAAAACCCGAGCATTAAAGGCAAAGATTCATGAGAACTGGCAATATTGTGGACGACCAAGGCAAGCTCAACAACTTCGCGGTTGAGCCTCAGATGTATGTGGATGAAGTATCACGCACCGGCTTCACTCCCTATGCTGAACTCCTCAATGGTCGGCTAGCAATGATTGGCTTTGTATCCATGCTCTTATTTGAAGCCTTCGCAGGACAAGGGTTGGTGACCTGGTTTACCGGCCTGTAGTTGCCCGCTTCTCCATCTCGCTAGACTTCTGGTTCGTGGGGTATGACGAACTAGATTCCTTCAGAAAACAAGACGACAATACGAGTGACTAGGGAGCTACGGCTCCCTTTTTTTTGTGACCTAAATCCGCTGTAGACCCCAGCGATCGCTGCTCACTGCTTCTCCACCAAGACCCCGGATTCAGATCCCTAGTCCTTGAATAGAAAAGAGGCGATCGCCAGTGGATTGTTGTCCCTCGGGTAGGCTAGTCTATCGGGATGAGTTGTGATCTCTGGGTCTGGTTGGCTGACAAACCTTGAAGACCTACCCCAAGCCCCTCTCCCGAGGTGGTGGATGAGGGGAAACGATGGGGCAGCCCATCAGCCTCTAGGATGGGATCGCGGAACCCTAGGACGTTCTAAGCAGTCCACCTCTGAGCGGCCTACCGTTACCGATGCGTCGAAATCATTTACAGAAGACACCTATGCGTTGGCTTTTGACTCCTCTAGCTTTTAGCCGCCAAGTCCGGCGCAGTCTCCTGCTTTCCCTAGCAGCGATCGCTTTGATCACCAGCAGTTTTATCGGCCTGTTCCAGCAGCCCAGCGTGGCCCAAACGAGTGCCTACTGTCAGCTATCCGACAGCGATGTAGCCCAAAAAGAACAGCTACGCCAGCTCGCCCTCCAAGGCGATCGCACGGCCCAGGATCAATACAAAACCCTGATGGGACAACATGCCCAACAGCTCCGAGACTGCCGCAGTCGTACCTGGCCCCAAGAACAGTCGCTATGGGTGCGGCTCTATCCCTGTGACGCTCAGCCGGGAGCGATGGATCTCCTGATGGATGAGGTGGTGAACAAGGGATACAACCGCGTCTATGTGGAAGCTCTATACAACGGTCAGATCTTGCTGCCGTTGGCGAGCAATACCACCGCTTGGCCGTCGGTGATTCGAACGCCAGGCTACGAAACGACGGATCTGCTGGCCGAGGCGATCGCTAAGGGGCGGGAACGAGGGCTCACGGTCTATGCCTGGGTGTTCACGATGAATTTTGGCTATACCTATGGGCAACGCAGCGATCGCCAATCGGCGTTGGCCTATAACGGTCGTGGACAAACCAGCCTCACGGCTCGCTCCCAGGCGGGGCTCAATTCCGAGGGAGGCAGTGGGGAAGAAGTCTTCATCGATCCCTACAATATGACGGCCAAGCAAGATTTCTACGCAGCCGTGGATGCGATCGCCCAGCGCCGCCCCGACGGCATTCTGTTTGACTATATCCGCTACCCTCGGGGCTCCGGCGCAGATTCTGTCGCTGATGAGGTGCAAGATTTATGGATCTATGGCTCAGCCTCGCAGCAAACCCTACTGCAGCGGGCATCGAACCAACGCGGGCAGGATCTGATCCGCCGATTTCTGGCCCAAGGCTATCTCACCAATGGCGATATCGACGCTGTCAAAAGCCTCCATCCCCAGGAAACAGAGCCCCTTTGGCAAGGGCGGGTTCCCTCGGCTAGCATCGCCACTACCCCCAGCGATCGCTTACGACCCATGCTGCAGCAAGAGCTGTGGTACCTGAGCGTTGCCCATGCCATGCAGGGCGTGATTGATTTTCTGGCCGTGGGCACCCTGGCCAGCGATCGCTACAACCTTCCCGGTGGAGCCGTTTTCTTTCCAGATGGTAACCAAACCGTTGGGCGCAGTGGCTACGATTCTCGTCTACAGCCCTGGAATCGTTTCCCAGCCAGCCTAGAATGGCATCCCATGTCCTACGCCACCTGCGGTAACAGCACCTGCATTGCCAACCAAGTTCTCCGGGTCGTCAGCCAAGCGCCAGCGGGCACTCAAGTCAAGCCAGTGCTAGCGGGGCTCTGGGGTAGTTCCATCAGCAATCGCCCGTCCCTAGAATCACAGATGCAGGCCATTCGCCAAGCCGCCCCCCGAGTGAATGCCATTAGCCACTTTGCCTACTCCTGGCAAGAGCCCAACCGCGATCGCGATCGCAAATTTTGCCAACTGCGCTAGCGGGCCGGGCGCGTAGGCTGCGGACGATTATGGTTGGCCGGCAACGGAAAGGCCCGCTGAGCAATTTGACCAAACTGCTGGATGGGGCGTCGTCGCACTTCCTGAACCTGATTAATTTCAAAGATCAGCCGGAAGGGTTGATCCATTTCCCGCTCCACAAAGTCTTCCAGCAGCTTTACCTGATTGGGGGTTAACGGTTCCGAGGCAATGACCACTAAGCGCACCTCCGGCGGCGAACTCAACCAGTTGGCATCCAGCGACAGCAACTGGGTGCGCTGAAAGGTAATGGTGCGATCGAGCAATGCCCGCTGCAGACTGTATTCTAGGTTGACTTGCTGCACGAGGCGGGCCAAGGTAATGCCTAGGGGCAACAGCAACACCCCCGTTAGCGCCATCGCCAGCCCCAGCCCCCGCCGCGCCCGCGCTAGGGGAATATAGCCGGCGATCAGAAAGGCCACCATGCAGGACAGGGTAATCCCTAATAAATTGGTCAGATACAGCAGCGATGCCCCCCAACTCAGTTGCCAGTTGCCCTGGGCTATCCCCAAACCAATCACACAAACTGGCGGCATCAAGGCCACGGCGATCGCCGTTCCAGCTAGGGCATTAGACACCTTCGGCTGTACTTTAGCAAAGCCGCTGATGCCTCCCGCTGCTACCGCAACGCCAAGATCGAGCAAGGTGGGTCGCGATCGCGCCAGCACCTCACTGTTATATTCCGGCAGGTTCACCATAAATCCTAGGATGGCCGCTAGGCTAACGCCGATGGCCGTACCCACCGCCACCGCCACCATTCCCCGACGAAACAGATCGAGGTCTCCTTCTAGGGCCGCAAAGGCTATGCCGCGAATCGGCAGCATCAACGGCGCAATGATCATCGCGCCAATAATCACCGCCGCACTGTTGGATAGCAACCCAAAGGTGGCGATCGCACAGGAACCTACGCTCAGCACTATAAAATTGAGGTCAAGCCGTGATTCGTCTAGCAAACTGGCCTGAAAGTGACGCAGTTCTTGAGGCTTAATGCGCCGCCCCCAAAGATATTTCCGCCAAAACCGTTGAACCTTGACATACCAGGACTGTGCCAAAACCTGACCTCCAGCGCCGCACTGCTATACGGGATTCAGCCTAGCATAGAGACCTGTGACCCTCAGCAGCCTAACGGTGACTCGACAAAACCTGAGCCCAGCGTGAGTTCGATGGGTTACCTCTCAAGATATAAGGCTGGCCCATGTCCACCATCCTGAGCTTTGGGGGGATGGTGAGGTTTTGGAGAGGGAGATGGCAGGGTGGCGAGGCTAGATTTTGCTCGCTAGATGGGTGAGCTGCTTGATGTTGTTCAAGTGAATCACTTGGTTAGCGTCATCAATGGTCAACCAAGACTTATCGGTGAGTTTTTCCATGATCTTGGTGGTTTCATCGACGTTGATATCCGAGACATCCGCCAAATCCTGTAGCGGGATGTTGAAGATATCGGTGCCATCATCCGACGGTACCCCGTAGTTTTCACCTAAATACACCAGCGTGTGGGCCAGCTTGATGGCGGATGGCTGGTGGCGCAGTTGGAAGCGCACATTGGTTTGCCGCAGACGGCTGACCATCAGTTGCAGCATCCGGTGATGAAGCTGAGGATCTTTGAACAACGTTTGGATGAATCGCTGGGCAGAAACGCTCAGCAATTTGACCGGTGAGAGCGCAACCACATCGGTGGAACGAGGAGACTCATCTAAAATCGCCATCTCCCCAAAAAAGTCGCCCTGTCCCAAGATTGCTAGGGTGACGACCTCTTCTCCCGCGTGGCGGCGAACCTTCACCCACCCGGATTCAACAAAGTACACCGCGTTACCCCAAGCATCCTCCATCAAAACGGCACGTCCCGATGGATAGTCGTGCTCAACCGCAATGGATAATAACCATTCCAGGGTTTCTGGGCTGGCCGCGTTGAAAAGTGGGAAAAGCTCACTGAAAGCTTCAGTCTGCATGGAAGGTGCCCAAACCTCAAAAACTCACTACTTCGCCAGAAATGCTTTGAACCGTCTCAGCAGGTGGCAAGACCACCCCTGCGACACTGACGATGATCCTAAGCTATCACCGTTTGTCTAAACTATATTACCCGCAAAGTCTCCTAAATCTCCAATCTCTCTGGCACGAAACTCGATAAAACTTGCGGATGATCCGGCACAACTGCGTGACCCATGGTGGGATGCTGCTTGGCCTGGCTGCACCGAGAGGTGTATGCATAGGATCCATAATGATGGTGTGTAAGGGCGATCGCCCCGTCCTATCGAGCGATTGACCAGCTTTCCTCAGACTGGGACAGAACAGCCTGACGAATGGGCGATCGCAGGGCCTCAATATAATGAGGCCAGCCCACCAAAATGGTTTGATGATGGGCTAAGGTCTCGGGATCAAGGCAATCGGCAGTAAATCCAATGGGTTGACCGTCCAGATCACAGCAGGTTAACCCAGCGGCTTGCGCTAGGGCTAGGGGCCCCACGGTGTCCCATAGCTTAACGCGGCGGTTGAGGTAGAGATAGAGCCCTGCCCGTCCACTGACCACTTCCATCACCTTGAGACCAAAGCTGCCTAGGGTGCGAAACTGCGCCGCTGGCACCGCCCGCTGAATGGCATCACCAAACTGACGGCGATCTTTGTCGCCAATCAACATGGGGCAATTAGACTCCGATAGCGGTGGCTCAATGGGAGTAATGGCTTCAGGCAGGCGATCGCCCCCTGCTTGAAACACGCCCCAGCCCAGCCCACCGTAGTAAAGACGATCGAGGGTCGGCGCATAGATCCAGCCGGCTGTCGGTTGGCTACCCTCTAGCAACCCCACCATGACGGAGTAATAGAGTCGCCCATGGATAAAATCATCGGTGCCGTCAATGGGATCAATGCACCAAAGGCGACGGTGACTCCCGTGAAACACCTGCCGCGATGCACTATTCTCTTCCGTCACCAAGCCATCCTGGGGAAACATTGCCCGAAAGGCTTCCGACAATCGTTGGTCGAGCAGGCGATCGACACTGGTCACATAGTCATCTTTGCCTTTTTCAAAGACCTGAAACTGTTCGGCTGCTAATTGTTTGGCCTGTTGACCACAATCTCTGACCAACCAGCGGATCGTTTGCGCTTGGTCAACCGAGAGATAGTGCATGGCGGAAAAAGATGGACGTTAGGGCAAGCATACAAAAGCAATCCAACAATGGGGTCGAGCAGGAGGGTAGACCTTTCCAGTTCTACCTTTGACGAGGTCATCAGGGCGGGGCGTTGAAACAGCCGCCTATCTTAGACGGAGCAATTACCAACGCGATTGCTCTCAACCTTGGGCGATCGCACCTTAGCACGGGATTATGCCAATCCTCAACTCCTCGTTGACGCAAGTTGTCCTGACCGATTGCCCTTGCTGGAGAAAACAGCTTTATTCTCTGCCGCTGCCGCAAAAAACGGACTGATCCGTGGTGGATCAGCCCGCTCATTTGGGAACGCTCAGAGAAGATTACTTTTGAACGACCAGCTTAACGTTAGCGTTTTGCAATCCAGGACGCTTGACTTCAGCCAAGGTCTTGTTCACAGCGTACTTTTGGTTAATGGAGTTGATCAACTCGGTTTGGTTGTGCTTCTTAGCTACACCCCAAAGATCAGCAATCAGGTCGAAGGAACCATCAGCGTTGCGAGACCAGCCTAGATCGTATTCACCTTCGAGGGTAGCTACGATGTCAGCCCGCACACGTTGGCCATTGTAGCCACGAACATCAGCATTATTTTTGACGCCGATGCCGAGATCCCGTAGGGAAGACTTGAGGATTTCAGCGTCACTGATCTTGGTACGCAGGGTGCTAAAGTGAGACATATCGGATTTCCTCCTGTAGAGAAATTGAGAGAAACAACGTCAAAGTAGATCGTGCCGTAGAGGTGTGAATTCTGCCGAGGTAAACCATACGGCGGGTTTCCTTAGCTGCTAGCCCGGAGGCTAACCTTTCTTCCTGTTGGGAGCAGGAAAGAAAGCTTGTTATGACTCCATTTGCATATACTCTGCAAAGGATGAGGCGGCAGGGCGGGCGCGTTGCCTTGCCCAGTCGCGCAGGGCGGTCACCTGCTCACTCATGGTCTTCGAGAGGGGCAGAGTGGCCTTCACCGCTGCGATAATATCGAGCTGGTTGAAGTCACGCCCCTTGGCAAAGGCATCGTACATGGCTGCAATCAGCGCTTGTTCGATCTCTGCCCCCGAGAACCCGTCACAAACTTTGGCAAGCTGGCCCAGATCGAAGTGAGTAATGTCGGGCCGTCGCTTGGATAAATGAATTCTGAAAATTTCTTGGCGTTCTTCCGTCGTTGGTAGATCAACGAAGAAGATTTCGTCGAACCGTCCCTTGCGGAGGAACTCACCGGGCAATCGCTCCACTCGGTTTGCAGTTGCCATCACAAACACGGGCGACTGCTTTTCCTGCATCCAGGTGAGGAACGAACCAAAGATGCGGCTAGAGGTACCACCATCCGAATCAGCAGATCCTGCGCCCCCAGCAAACGCTTTGTCAATTTCATCGATAAACAGAATTGCAGGAGAGATGGACTCGGCAGTTTTCAGGGCATTGCGGAGGTTGGCTTCCGATTTACCCACGGTTGAGCCATCATAGACCCGCCCCATGTCCAACCGTAGTAGGGGCAGTCCCCACAGGCGAGAGGTGGTCTTAGCAATCAAGGATTTACCACAGCCGGGTACGCCCAAAATCAGCATTCCTTTCGGCTGAGGCAAGCCATATTCCCGGGCTCGCTCGGTGAAGGCATTGGATCGTTGCTTGAGCCAGCGCTTCAGCTCCTCTAAACCGCCGACTGCATCTAGGGTTTCATCCTCTTCGATAAACTCTAGAATGCCGTTGCGCCGAATGAGCTGCTTCTTCTCAGAGAGAACAATGTCAACTTCTGCTTCGGTTAGGCGTCCAGTGGTGACCTGTGCCTTGCGGTAGACCCGATCGGCTTCATCACGGGTTAGCCCTAGAGCTGCTTTCAAGAGCTTCTCCCGAACTTCGGTGGTAATGCGCCGCGATCGCACTTGGTCGAGATGCTGGGATAGCACCTGATTGAGCTCCGTCATGCTGGGCAGAGGATAGTCGAGCACGACCACTTCTTTTTCTAGCTCGACGGGCACCTGCTGCACCGGCGACATCAAAACAATAGTTTTTTGGGATTCTTTGAAGCTAGCGATCGCATCTCGGAGCCAGCGGGTGACGGCAGGCGAATCGACAAACGGGTGGAGATCCTTAAGAACGTAGATTCCTGGTTCTTTCTGGCGAATGACCCATTCAACAGCAGCTTCAGGAGATACGGTATTGTGCTGCGTGGTGCTGCGGGGTTGACCGTATTCCACGATGCCGTGGGTGACCGTCCAAATAAACACACGCCGCTGTGGCTTGGTCTGGGCAATCGTCGCGATCGCCTGCTCTGCACGCTCCTCTTCGGAGGTTACCAGGTAGATTAGCGGGTACTGAGCTTGAACGAGAATGCGGAGCTCTTCTTTCATAACAATTCAGACCTAACTAGCAACAGGGCAAATGCTGACCAGACCTGCAATTTGGGTCAAAGTCAAACCCACCTGCAATCGCCTTGCAACTTGCTTCACCCATCTAGGTAAAGACTCGCGCATCGATGTCGGAACAGACAGCGGCTGCGAACAGGGCACTAATCACCACCTAACAAGGAACTAGCTCTTCCTCACCCGGTTGACTCCGATTGGATGAGCGACTCGGATCAATGGATCCCACAGATAGCTCATCGTCGAGGATGCTAGGCTGCTGACCCAGAGGAGCCAGTTCGCCGTCTCGCAACACAAGAGATGTAGAGCAGTCTGGACATGCATAAATCTGATGCACCTGCCCATGGAGGGCTTCTACCGCTTCCACCACATCGGGATGGGCTAGGTAAAATTCAAGGGCTCGCTCAGCGATCGCAGACATCGGTTCAGAACTGACCGCCGCCGTGATCTTGAGCTGACGATGGAGTTCGGGAGGGAGATATAACGTAACCTTGTGCTTGTCTTGCATACAACAATCAGTGATTAATACCCGGGTATGCCAAAAGAATACGTGCCCTAACCCAAGGCTGTCAAGACAGTATGCCAGCATGACGGCACTTTTGTTACTTTTGTTTACATAAGGGGCGATCGCTTTCCTGTCGTTTGCGAGGGAGCGATCGCCCTAATCCTTTGCCCATCAGGCTCTTTACCCTTTCTGTCTGCATTCAGTCAGGTCGGCCACTGGGTCAAACTAAAAGAGGTGCCCTAGGACACCTCTCAAGAGAGTTGAGGTTTACAGACCCCAACCTAGTCGGGCTTAGGCTTTAGCCGGGTTTCTGCTCCGGCATCATGCACTTATCCGAATCGCAGCCCGCCGGCCCTGCTTCCATGAGTTCACCCGCATCATAGCGACAGAGCGCCGCATAGAAATCATCGGTTTGCTGCCGTTGGAGGACTTGCTGCCGCAGCTCTTCATAGGTGGCTTTATCCACCGGCTCGAAGGGCAAGCGCGGGAAGGTCTGTAGGTCATCAAACCGCGCCAGCAGAGCAGCAGAAATATAGCCCTGGTCATCCCGAATTGCCTCATAGATGCGAGTGGCTAGGGGCTCAATCTCCGGCTCCCGCAGTTCGATGGTGGCGCTGGTGTTGTGGGTTGTGTAATGCTGCTGCACCTGCATGTAGAAATCAAACTGGGCTAGGGCCGAGAATTTGGAGATATCTACTTGGTCGGCCCCAGGGATATTAGCCCAAGGCACTTCCACCGGCAGTTCTACCAACCATTCCGTACAGCGGGGATCAAACGGATCGTTCAGCAAGTTGCCGGTTTCATCCTTGTCTGACTGGGACGGAATCAGAGAATAGCCATAGTCGCGACAGGCCAGGGCTACGGGGTCATCCTTGCGGAAGGTGATCCGCCGAATGAACCGCTGGGCCTTGGGCGGATGCCAGCCAGGCGAAGCTCCGGTCAACAGCGACTTCGTCCCCGCTGGCTGCACGGTCGTACAGCGGTTGGGACGCTTGATGCCGTGGCGATCGCAATAGTCCCAAACCACCTGATGGACGATGTCTTTCCATCGTGAGAGATAGGCCTGCTCTTGAGCCTTGAACTCCAGACCGCGTACGGTATCCGGACGTCCCTCTGTCCACCAGTGCAACCACTCGACGCCAAAGGCATTGACGAAGAAGTCAAACAATCCCGTGAAGCTCACTCCCACAATTGGGTCTTCGAGGCGTGACTGCCGGTAGCGTGGTTCCACAAACTGATGGTTCAGCAAGGTTGCCACCGCCAGCGCCCCCGCTGTAAAGGCTGCTTCTTGCTCTTGGAGGTTGTTGGGATCCAGTTGATTTAAGTGGATCTCAGCCAAGTTGCAATGGAACTGCTGCCCGATAATCTCCCCACAAGGATTCAGACCATAGCGCCCCTTCCCTTGTGCGCGGCGTTCAGCCTCTCCAGCCCACTGAATAGCCCCTTCGCCAGAGTAATATTGCTTACGCACCGCTGCTGTACATTCGTCTAGGCTCGGCTTGTGGTGAAAGACCCGCGTATGGTTGGCCATGCGCAACACATCCCGCTCTGGATCAATGCGCCAATTCCCGTTTTCATCTTGCTGCCATAGATTTTCTTTCGCGCTGGCCGCAACTTCGTCACCTTCAGCAAACTGACGCATCCCAGCGCTGTTGTGCGTGAGATAGCCGTCACAGTAAAAACAATGGGCTTCCTCAACCTCAATGTCATAGGTTTGGATGGAGGTATAGCTGCCGATGCCTTCCACCGTGACGGGAATATCCAGATTGACATCCGCCTCAGCGATATAGCGCTCGTAATTGGAATCCACCTGTCGAGAGCCTTGAAAGCCCATGCCACGCATTTCGCTGTAAGTATAGATCTCACGCATGAGGGAGGCTGGCACTGTGAAGCCATACATTTTTAGCCCCTGACGTAGTTCACCCTTGACAGAGTGGGGCGCTATCAGGCTGTTGTACTGACCCTTAAAGGCGGGAAGAGTGACGTTGTATTTCACCTGCCAGTTTTCTTTTTGGGGACGGATCAAACGCACTCGTCCAGCAATACCCAGACTGGACAGAACCGCTGCCGCTTGACGGGCAAAGGCAGGATAAACCGTCGTGACCAGGTGGGGAGGCCGATTATTCACAGCTCCATCACTGTCCATCAAACCCGCCAAGTATGCAGCGCGAATGTCAATAGAACCTTGCAAGATGAAGGTTGGGATAGTGAGAGGCTGGGTGGGTTGCTTGATATGGCGGTGGAAGTATTCTGCTAGGCGAATGGAAGAACAAACTGATTTAGCGGTGTTCTCACCGTTCACAATGCCGTGGGTGGCGGTGAGTCCAAACTGAGCCAAAGCTCTATCTAGTTTGGCTTGCAAGCGTTGGGTAAGTACCCCATCGTTGGCATTCATGGCCCATTCCACCCGACCATAGGGCTTGTTATGCTTGTTGCGGCCCAGAGCCACATAGCCATCGCCGTGTGTGTAGCCAATCAGCCATGCCACATCAGCCGTCAAGGACGGAATAGCGACATGCTTGGCTGTACGGCTTTGCTCTGGTCGATCAGCAGTGAAGTCGGCCGGGAGAGTGGTTACGGTACCAGGCAGAACCTGGGTGCTGTGCATCAAGCGATCCCCTGCTTCCAGCTGATCGACCTGCTTCCACTGTATCTCTCCTTTAACATCGGCAAGGACAGCCACCCGGTGATTCAACGTTGCTCTGGGCAGGGGGCCGTTGGTCTCGATTTCGTAAACATCCTGTACACCCTGGTCAAACTTATTCGTGACCCGCCGGAAACCTAGGGGTGTCTGCACAAAATCCCCAACCTTGACATCCTTGATGGCCACAAGTCCGTGATCTGTATGAACCAAGGCATCTTCGGGCAGACAGCGGCGGATATTACCTGCCACCACGCAGGCCGCGGCTTCATCGATCAGCAAACAGCATTCCACCGAGGTCAACTGCCGGCCGATCGCTTTATTAAGAATGGTCGCACAGCGGGCGTAGAGCTTCGGTAGGCGGATGGGGTTGGCCATGCCTCCAAACCCCTTGAGGCGTTCTCCAGCCGGGCGGACATCGCTGAGGTCAATGGTCACCTGCACGGCAGCGTTGAAGCGTTCGTCGCTGGCCAGCTCCAGCACCGTTTGGTAGGACTTGACCCAACCCTGACGGCTATCGCCCACTTGGATCACCACGCGATCGCCCTCGATGGTGACGCGGGTTTCCTCTTGGCGATCGCTCACCGGCGTTGCACCGATTTCGCCCTGCATGTCAACGGTGAGCAGGTTACGAATGGCTGGCAGCTTGCCGATATAGTGTGGCTCCAGCACAGCTCCGGTGCCGCAGCCCATCATGGCCAAGTCCATCATCAGCCCAAAGGCACGCCAGTCGTCCACGTTGGTGCTGGTGCAGTTGTAGGCTCCTGAGAAATTTTCGGGCTTCTTAATCCAGTCGGTGCCACCCACCCACAGCCAGCGGCCGGAGGGGAGGGCCTTCAGCTCAGTTTGCATCCGCTCAATCAGAGCAGCTTCCTCGTCGGTCAGATTTCCTAATTCCTTTAGCCCATTCAGGGTGCGATCGCACACCTGTTTCCAGGTTTCGCGTAAATTGGCTCCGTCTTCTCCACGGCGGCTATAGGTGCGATAAAACACCGAGTTGGCGGCGGGGGCGTAGTCTGGAAATTGACTGGCCTGGCGGGTTTGATCGAGGTTGTCCTGCCGTTGGGGTGATATGCGGGATTGGATCATAGGTGTCGCGGTCGTGTCCGTTGATTCTCATTTCATATGGTAGTGCTGCTCAGGCGTCTAGGTGCCTGATTGCTCGATCGCCTTGTTATCGATTGTGTCCCCAAACGCCTCTCCCAGAGAGGGCTAGGGAGGGCGTAAAATTTTTCAGGAGATCTATCCAGGCAGCGCACTACATCGGCTTTTCACCGAAACCCATGATTGTACCATCCTTTTATACCCCCGAAATCCTGATTTCAGGTTTGGGGAATGGGATGAAGAGGGAAAGCGATCGCTAGCAACCCAGGCAAGAGCAATTCTTGACTTTTTCTATGGGATGGCTTGAAAAGCTGAGATCACGCTTTACACTGGAGTCACTAAAATGAACGTATGTTGAGACAGGCCAAGATCTCTTGCAGCAAGGAAATAGATGAGAGATACTGCCTTCAATCCACATCAATCTATGGACAGCCAGACCAGACTCCAAGGATTTACGACGTCCTCTTCTTGGAGCCACGTCAGAAGCGATCGCCCTTGTTGTGAGCGAGACGAATGGATGAGCGATCGCTAAAGCAGGTGGAGCGATCGCCCTTGGTAGTCGGTGGCATGGGTAACCGGCAGTTCTATCGGCTCGACAGCACCGACCTGCGACAGTTACGTTAGGGTATCAATGGCGTTGATCTTGCCAACAGGTCAGCTTTTCTCCGATGCAGAGATAGGATTTTGGGAACCTTATCGTCTATGAACGACCTAGAAAAATGCTACAAGGTTCTGGGGCTGCGCCCAGGCGCAACGGCAGAGGATGTACGGCAAGCCTATAAAAAGCTGGCCTTTTTGTGGCACCCCGATCGCGCTCCCAAGGATGAACCGGAGCGAGTGGCTGAGGCCCAGGAAAAGCTGAAGGAATTGAACTACGCTCGTGATCGGCTGCGATCGCACCATGCCCACAATTGGCATCGGTCAAGAAAGACTACCGAACGGCCCGCCGCCAGCTCTGCACCCAATCCCTCCTATTCTCCGCCGCCTAAGCCCTCCTATTCACCGCCCCCCTACCAGCCACCACCGCGCCCTACCTATCAGCCCAGTCCCGCTGCCCAGTCCGATGCCGCATCCTCTCAGTCGGCATCCTATTCGTCCTACCAAACGCCGCGCTACGCCCAACCCTCCTCCCGCCCTTACTACCATCCACCCCAGTCCTACTACCCACCGCCCCCTAGCTACTACGCGGCCTATCGTCCTTACTCGCAAACGCCGACCCATGCCTACTACCAACCGCCGACCCCACCCTCACCCCGCCCCAATGGCAGTGGCGTTGGGCAGAGCTTAAAGGGGGCAAACCTCAGCGGTCGGGATTTGCAAGAAAAAGATCTGTCTGGTCAAAATTTAAGTGGCGCAAACTTGAGTGGTGCCAACCTCAGCGACACCTTTCTCCACAAAATTGATCTATCTGGAGCGAATTTGCAGGGCGCGAAGCTGTTTCGGGCCAATTTACTTCAGGCCAACCTGCGCAATGCCAATCTGCGGGACACCAATCTGATTGGTGCAGACTTGAGCGGTGCAGACCTAAGTGGCGCAGACCTGACGGGGGCCAAGGTCGGTTTTGGCGACCAGATTATGGTCAAAACCGTCGGCGCAAATCTCAGCGGCACGATCATGCCCAATGGCTCGGTGTATCACTAAGTCTTAAGGTGGTGATCTGCGGGTATGCGCTATCCCAGACCTGGAGAAAGTCGGAAGCGATCGCCCTCGGCCTACCCCATGGCATAATCAGGGGCGTACTTTGGCAAAGGCAGCGTCTCATGGTTCAGGCTTCCGATTGGCAAACTATCCTACAGGGTGGCTTAGTGGTCTCCTGCCAAGCACCGGCCACCTCTCCCCTTCACCAGCCGTCGGTGATTGCCGCCATGGCGGAAGCCGCTGTTTTACAAGGGGCCGTGGGGGTGCGGATTGATAGCCCCGCCCATATCGAAGCCGTCCGCCCGCGCATCTCCGCGCCAATGATTGGCCTTTGGAAGCAGCAGATTCCCAACTGCGACGTTTATATTACGCCGCAGATTGTTCACGCCAACGCGATCGCCCAGGCAGGAGCCGACATCATTGCCATTGACGCCACCACGCGGCCACGCCCTGAAGGGGAGACGGTGGCTGCTCTGATTGATCACATTCACCATCAATTGCACAGGCCAGTGATGGCCGATGTGGATACCCTAGAGGCAGCGATCGCCGCCGTAGCTGCTGGAGCTGATTGCGTTGGTACCACCCTCTACGGCTATACCGCCGCAACTCAACACCTAAAGCCCCCCGGCTTTGAGTTGCTCAAGGATTTGGTTCAGCATCTCTCCGTACCCATCATCTGTGAAGGCGGCATTGCCTCCCCCCAGATGGCTCGCCAGTCTCTAGAGTTGGGGGCGACCTGTGTGGTGGTGGGCACGGCGATCACCGGCATTGATCTTTTAGTGCAGGCCTATTGCAAGACGCTGCTTTCCTAACCTAGCGGGCGATCGCGATTCAAAGGAACTGGACTTAGCCTACCGTTACCTGGCTGGTGTCCACGGCCGTAGCCCCGCTTACCCCCCGAGCGACCGTCACCATGCGGTTGAGGATGGTCTGGCTGGGCACCGTTCCCTTCAGAACCACCGTGCTGCTGGTTTGGGCCACAAACAGCGTCTCTACATCATCTAGTTGCGCATCCTGGTCAAACGACTGGGCGACGCGCTTCGCCAGACCACTGTCGTCATACTCACCATTGAGCCCGACGCGCTCTGGGGGAATGGCATCGGGCGACTTATCTGCCTTGGCAGATCCGGTGCTACTGGCCTTGGCCGCATTGGCTTGGCTACCCAACGACTTGCCTGATGATATGGACGATGCCGCACTAGAAGCAGCGCTAGAGGCAGCGCTACTAGCACCTGATTGGGCTGTTTTTGCTCCAGTCCCCAAAATTCGACTTAAAAATCCCATTGTTTCTAATCCTCTTAAATTTTTTAAGGGTGAAATCAAACCAGTTCTACAGCAATGGCCGTATCTTGCAGTACATTTTCTGCCTTGGTGAAGATCCTTAAGCAAGACTTTGGATTGTGGGCGGTGGATCGGCCAGAAATGCTTCCACGGTCGATCGGGTGGGCATGGAGGGCTGGGCCCCAGGCTGGGCAACCGATAGGGCGGCGATCGCCGTTGCCCAACGCAGTGCCTCAGGTAAGGGTAGTCCCTGCACCATGGCCGTCGCCAGACCGCCGTTAAAGGCATCCCCCGCCGCCACCGTATCCACCACGGGTACCGAGAAGGCCGGCTGCACCCAGACCTGATCGGTCGTCACCGCGATCGCCCCCTGACGTCCCAATTTCACAATGGCGATCGCCACCCCCCGCTCCACCAACACCTCACCGGCCCGCTGCGCTGAAGCGCGATCGCCCACCGGAAACCCCACCAGTTGCTCTGCTTCCACCTGATTGGGCGTGATGCAATGGAGCAGGGGCAAGAGATCGGCCGGCAGCGCTTGGGCGGGAGCTGGATCGAGCATCACCCGTACGCCCAGATCGCGGGCCATCTGGGCTGCTGATACCACGGCCGGTAGAGGAACTTCGAGCTGCAACAGCAGCACACCTGCCTGGGGTAGATAGGTCGCCAAGCGCTGTAGATCGGTCGTATCAACCCGGCCATTCGCGCCCGGCACAATCACAATCTGATTTTCGCCCCGACCATCCACCGCGATCGCCGCCACGCCTGACGAACTGTCACGATCCACCGCCACCCCCTGACAACCCACCCCGGCCTGCTGAAGGTTTGCCAGCAGCGATCGCCCCATATCATCCTGGCCGACCCGTCCTATCAAGTCTGTTGGTACACCCAACCGCGCCGCCGCCACAGCTTGGTTGGCTCCCTTGCCCCCTGGCACGGTGGTGAAGTCTCTGCCCACCAAAGTTTCTCCCGGTTGAGGAAAGCGATCGCAGCGGGTCACCAGATCCATATTGAGACTGCCAAATACCACCACAGATTTCACCCTATCTCTCCCTCCAGGAATCGCTGCTCTGGGCCCAAGTTTGTTATACTAATCTACGCTAAGCAATCTGGCGGCATAGCCAAGTGGTAAGGCAGAGGTCTGCAAAACCTCCATCCCCCGGTTCGAATCCGGGTGCCGCCTTTTAATCATGATCCATCGAGATGCAAGGAGTCTTGCGGTACTCTGATTCAGAGCCGCAGATGTTAACAGCGCATTCTTTTGAACGGCCTAGGTTCCATCGGCCGTCAGCCAAAGGAACAGTTACCATAAAAGGCGATCGCGAACAGATGGATGATGCCACCCGAAGAGCTAGGGGCAGGGCTAGGGTTTGACGCTCTATCTCTATATAAGGGCTCTCTATATAAGGGCTGTATAGAAGAAATAGTCTGTTTTCTCTGTTCCTCCTTTGCAGGCTTTGGGGTGTTTTCCATTTCACCCGCATTCATGAAACCATCATCATGTCATTACAGGGTTCATTCCAGACATCATGACAACGACGCGCGCCGGACTTGGAAAAGGGCGATCGCTCTCGGTCACAAAACGGGGTTAGCGGTGTAAAGTCAGGTGTATACAAAAGCACTTCAGCGGTTTTTTAGAACATCGAAAGGTTAAGACATTATGGGTGACGCGGAACGGATATCAGTGGGGATTGTGGGTGCCTCGGGCTATGGCGGTGTGCAGTTGGTACGGCTTCTATTCGACCATCCCAAGCTTGATCTGGTGTACTTAGGCGGCGATAGTACAGCCGGAAAGCCCTTTTCTGACCTCTACCCCCACTTGGGGCACGCCATCACCCAGTCTATTGAGGCGATCGATCTCGATCAAATTGCCGATCGCTGCCAGGTGGTGTTCCTATCTCTCCCCAATGGCATTGCCTGTGATTTAGCGCCCCGCCTATTGGAGCGGGGCTGTCGGGTGCTAGATCTATCCGCAGATTACCGATTTTTTGACCTGGATACCTATCAAACTTGGTATGGCAAAGAAAGGAGCGATCGCTCTGTGGCGGAAACGGCGGTGTATGGATTGCCCGAGCTGTACCGTAGCCAAATTGCCCAAGCTCGCCTCGTCGGCTGTCCCGGCTGTTATCCCACCGCTAGCCTGCTGGCCCTATCGCCGTTGCTGAAGCAAGGTTTGGTATCCCCCGAAACGGCCATTATTGACGCTAAATCGGGAACCTCCGGCGGTGGCCGCCAGGCTAAAACCAATATGTTGCTAGCCGAAGCCGACAATAGTTTGGGTGCCTACGGCGTGGCCCGCCATCGCCATACCCCCGAAATTGAGCAGATTTGTAGCGATCTGGCGGGTCATGAGGTGATGGTGCAGTTTACGCCCCACTTGATTCCCATGGCGCGGGGTATTTTGGCCACCGTCTATGCCACCATGCGCGATCCGGGGCTGGTGCGGGAGGATTTATCCACGATTTACCAAGCTTTTTACCGCTCTTCTCCCTGGGTGAAGATCTTGCCCAGCGGCGTCTATCCCCAAACCAAGTGGGCCTGTGGCACCAACCTGTGCTACATCGGCATTGAAGTCGATCAACGCACTGGACGGGTGATTGTCATGTCGGCTATTGATAATTTGCTGAAAGGTCAGGCCGGCCAAGCTTTACAATGTCTAAATATTATGATGGGGTGGGACGAAACCCTAGGACTACCGAAGCTTTGCTTTTATCCTTAGGGGCGACGGCCTAGCCTCCAGCAACCTTGGAGATCCTGTCCAGCGGTTGAGACTAAAGTGATCCCGCTACCATAATGTCAGGGGGAATAGGCCACCTAGGAGAGCCCTACAGGTGCGATCGCCCTTAGACTAGGACATCACCCCCTCCTGCAGGACAATTGCAGAGGATGACAGCTCCGTTCACGGTAGATGAATGGGGGCTGACAGGATGATTGAAAGATAGCTTATGCTCTCAAGGGTTCTTGATGGCCCAGTTGGGCACCGGTAGACTTGCGTTCGGTCATACGGTGAGGACACTTAGGGGTTGGATGGTCACCCATCCAGCAGATGCTACTGCCTGCGTTGAAGACCCAAAATGTTGCTCGAACGAGCCGACTCGCAATGGTTAGTCACTCTGATTTTATGGATCACGCGCCGATCGTATCGCTGGACTTGTTCGAGCAGTGTCAGCTGTTGCTGCAGAAAATGGCGAAACAGCTTGATCAGGCGACGGTGGTGAGCGATCGCCATTGTTCAACAGCTCAGCGTCAGGCCGTGCCAGATATCGATCAGTTTGTGATTCTCGTCTCGCCAGCCTTCAGCGCCATGGTGCTTGGCCAACAGGATGGCACCCGTGACGTGGATCAGCCTCCCAGGCTGAAGACAGCTTTTAGCTTCGAGCCCGAGGCGATCGCCGCATTTCTCAAGCGCTTAGCTATAGATGCACCCCTGGATGACCGTAAGGCGATCGCTGCCTCTCAGCTCTTAACCCTGATTGACACAATCCAGCCCAACGCTGCGACCGTCCAAAGTCACTTCACCACCCAGCTCCTTGCCTTGATGAGTCAGGGTGTTTCAGTTCCCAATGTATCCCTGTGCGATCTGCGCCATCACAGCCTCGGGGCGGATGATCCCAGTTCGGTAGAGGTATCGGCTCTCTATCCCACCGTTTGCCAACCGGTGGAAGTGGCGTTGCGGCAGCAGGTGGAACAGGAGCGCTTGCTCAACCAGGTGATCTCCCAAATCCGCCAAAGTCTAGAGCTGCCCGTCATTTTGGAAACAGCCGTGGCGCAGGTGCGGCAGTTTTTGGCCGTGGATCGCCTGATTATTTATCAGTTTGAATCCCTCAATCAGCCGACTCGTCCAGCCCATCTAGAGCAGGCTTCCCAAGACGCTAACTCCGCTGCCACAACGACTCGCTACACGTCTTTTGGTAGCTATGTTACCTATGAAGCGCGCTCCCAGGATGATATCCCTTCCCTGCATCATTTAACCAACGACTATTGTTCTGCCCAAATTCCCTACCTGCGCGATCGCTACCAGCAGGGTATTCCCCTATCGGTGGACGATATTGAACAAACCTATGATCAAGAACCGGAGATGCTGGCCTTCTTGCAGGAAGCCCAGGTCAAATCTAAACTAGCTGCTCCGATTGTGGTTCATGATCAATTTTGGGGCCTGTTGGTGGCCCATCAATGCCAATATCAGCGCCGTTGGCAAACGAGTGAAGTGACGTTTCTGCAGCAAATTGCCGAACATTTAGCGATCGCCATTGGCCAGGCTCAGCTCTACGCTCAACTGCAGCAACAAAAAGACCTGCTAGAGCAAGGGGTGATTGAACGCACCCGCGACCTCCGTGATGCCATGCTGGCTGCCCAAACCGCCAACCAAGCTAAAAGCGAGTTTTTGTCGGCCATGAGCCACGAACTGCGCACCCCGCTGACCAGCATTATCGGCATGTCCACCACCCTACAGCGCTGGCTAGCTGATGAACTCACGCCCCGGCAGTGCAAGCATTTGCAAACGATTCATGACAGTGGCCAGCATTTGCTGGAGTTGATCAACGATATTTTGGATCTATCGCAACTGGAAGCCGGTCACCTGGTGCTCAAATGCGGGCCCTGTTCTTTGTCCAACATTGCCCAGCAGAGTATGCGGATTGTGGAAGAACAGGCCAGGCTCAAACAAATTGATCTCACCCTAGATCTACGCCTCAACCCATCCACTGAGACGATTACCGCCGATCCGTTGCGGCTGCAGCAAGTGCTTTTAAACCTGCTGAGCAATGCCGTCAAATTCACCTCCGAGGGCGGGCAGATTATTCTCTCGGTCTTTCGAGACGAGCGCATCGCCACCTTTCAGGTGAAAGACACGGGCATTGGCATCGCAGAGGATCAACAGCCGCTGCTGTTCCAAAAATTTCAGCAATTAGACACCTCCTACAACCGGCACTATAGCGGCACGGGGTTGGGTTTAGCCCTGACGAAAAATCTAGTGGAGCTCCATGGCGGCAGCATCACCGTGGAATCCACCCTCGGTGTGGGCTCAATTTTTACCGTGCGGCTGCCGGTGCGACGATCGACCAACCTGCGGCTGGCGACCCCTTCTATTCCAGCCTCCCCGAAGGCGCTGCGGGCTCGCCATAATTTAGGGCCGATGGTGCTGATTGAAAACCATGAAGAGAGTGCCAACCTCGTCTGCGACATGCTGACAGCGGCCGGCTATCAGGTGGTCTGGATTGTGGAAGGATCGCGGGCGGTGGAGCAAATTGAAATTCTGCGCCCCAATGCGGTGATTCTTAATGTTGATGTGCCGGATACCAACGGCTATGACCTAATTCGCCAACTGCGGCAAAATCCTAGCACCAAACGGCTGAAACTCGTAGCTATGGGGCAACTCAGCGAAGCGGAAGGCATTCAGACCTGTGTGGCGCTCGGGGCGGATGACTACTTACCGAAACCGCTGCATCCCAATCAGGTGCTGCAAAAAATTACGGCGCTCATGGCCATCAAAACCGCTTGATCTCAAGCTTGCCCCATGAGCTAGCCATCTCGACTAGTGGCTATTCCCTTGCTAGCCGTCTGATGACGGTAGAGCGATCGCTGTCCTCTTCTGAAAACCCACAGCGTACAGTAGGTGGGATAAGCTTGCGTCGATGTGTTAACGACAACGCCTATCCAATCCTGGCCTACCCAAGTCTTGACGCAGTGAACAGTCCATGGCCATGATCCTAGGACAACCCCTTGGCTATCCCATAGCCCGTCTGTACCCTGATATCAGGGACGTGGTATAACGGCTCAATGGGAGGTTAGGTGATGTCCGTCAGAGATAGGCCGTATCCTAAGCATCATCTCGCACCTCGGTTCAGGGTTATTGCTGTTTCATGCTGCATCTATCTCAGCACGGGTTATGAAAAATCGCTTCCTTCCGGTTTTGTTTACGGCGGCCCTTTGCCTCACGGCTACGGGGGCGATCGCTTCCCCAACCTCCTCAGCCAATCCTGAGCCGGTGCTGCTGGCCCAAGACTCCTCTCCTTCTCAGGCACCTGCCGCCCCCTTGCCGTTGAGCCCCCATTGGTTGATTGCCATCAGCAGCGCGCTCCTAGCGATCGTTGCCATTGGGGTTGCCAGTCAGTATTACGAACAGCAGCGCTGGAAACGGGTTGAGTTTATTCGCAGCATCATTAAAGAATTTGAGAACAAGCCATCCATTGGCTACGTCCTTTCTATTATCGACTTTGAGGAATTCCGGGAACTGCCGCTAAAGCTGCCAGGACGTTCAGACCACATTTTTTTCGAACCCAAAGACATTCGCCTGCGCCGGGCCTTGGTGTCTCACAACGAAACCATTCTGCGCAAGCACGAGGTAGAAAGCCTTAAAGACATTGATAGCGATCGCTACAAGCAGGAGCTTAAGGAATACCTGATTGAGCTCACCCTGCGCAGTTGGTTTGATGACTTCTTAAATGGGTTCTGCAACTTCGAGTACTACATCAAATCCAAGTTAATTTCTGCCGAAGAATTACGTCCCTACATTATTTACTGGATTCGCGTGATTGGCGATCGCGAATATCGCCGGGAAGGGGCATCGGGGTTCTATGAACAGTTATTTACCTACATTCATAAGTCCGGCTATACCGACGTTCAAAAACTTTTTGAGCGGTATGGCTATCGAATTTTGCCCACCCCCTACCGCCCTACAGACTTCAGCGACGAGTTTGCGACATCCGACGCCAAACGCGCCCTCACCCTCGGCAAGGCTGCCTACCTGGTCTACTCGGATGAACGCTATATCCGCGAGGTGTTGACCCAGTGGGGAGCCAACCTTGGCGTAGATTTTCACTACATTGACGACCCAGGTAGCGAGACCCAAGGCATTATCTTCCGCATCAATGGCACCATTGTTCTAAGCTTTCGCGGCACCCAAAAACTGCGGGACTGGCAAACCAATATCAAAATCAAACTGCGGAAGTTTGCCGGTAAGAGCAAAATGGAAACTATGGATACCGAAATCGTTAGCCTCCTGAAAAGCGACATTGTTTTTCAGGAGAATGCTAAGGTTCACCGAGGGTTTCAACATGCCTGGGACAGCGTTGCTCCCCAAGTGGTCAACATCATTTTGCGCTGGCGACGGGTAGAACCTAACGCCACCCTTTGGGTGACAGGGCACAGTCTGGGAGGGGCACTGGCGACCCTGGCAGCAGCGGCTCTACAAGATACGGGGATCACAGTCAACGGCCTCTATACCTTTGGGCAACCTAGGGTAGGCGATTGGGCCTTCCAGCGCCAGTTTGACAAGGTCTTGGGCGATCGCACCTTCCGGTATGTAAACAATAATGATATTGTGCCATCGGTGCCGCCGCCCATCTTGCCATGGACGTTTCCTCGTGTTTATCGCCACACTGGCCATAAGTATTACTTTGACGTGAAGGGCAACTTGACGAAGAACCCTGATTTTGTAACGCGTCTGGTTGATGGAGTTTTAGGCTACGCGATCGGCACCCTAGAACAGGGGTTTGAAGGCATTAACGATCACCGCATGGAAATGTATGTAGCTCATTTGCAAAAAGCTAGAGAAGCCGAGAAAGTTGTGCAAGAACTCCAAAAAGAAGAGGAAGCCGACCAAGCTTCCGCTTAGAGGTTTAGACCGTTGCTGATCGCAGGCCGCTCGCGGCTGTTTACGCCCATCATGCCCTAAGGAGAACAACATCATGAGCTTACTTGGCAATATAATTTGGTTGATTTTTGGCGGCTTGATTGCTGCGATTGGCTACATTGTGGGCGGGCTTGTTATCTGCCTGACCATCATTGGCATTCCCTTTGGCCTGCAGGTGATCAAAATAGGATTTGCCTCCCTCACACCCTTCGGCAAAGAGGTGGTGGTGTCAGACAAGGCCAACAGTCCCTTACGCATCATCTTCGACATTATTTGGCTGGTGCTCTTCGGCTGGGAAATTGCCATCGCCCATCTCGTCTCCGCCCTGATCCTGGCGATTACGATCATTGGTCTACCTTTCGCCAAGCAGCACTTCAAGCTTGTGATTGTGGCGCTGCTGCCCTTCGGCCGTGATTTGCGCTAATTCATCCTCAGCCTGGCTCAGGAATTATCAACCTTCGATCGCAGCTCTTCTAGCTCGTGGTCAATCTCTGGCGTGTGGGCCGCAGGACTGGCGGGCAAACTCTGGGGCGATCGCCCGCTTAACTCTGCTTTCATCGCTGCCAGATCATCATCGACACTACTACCCTCCAAGGCAGAGAACCGACTTTCTAGATCATCCTTCCCTAGCTCCGCTACGGCTTCCGATCGAGCTTCTAGCTCATGCACCCGTTCTTCCATGCGCTCAAAGGCCTGCATGGCTCCAGTGGTGCCCACCCGACCCAGCATGTCATTGAGCTGTTGCGATGCCTTAGCCGATCGCGCTCGGGCAATGTACATATCCTTCTTGGTTTTTGCATCCGAAATCTTGCGCTCTAGACTCATCATGTTCTGGCGCAGATTATCAACGACGGCTTGCTGCTGAGGAAGCTGACGACCGAGGCTATCAGCCGTTTCCTGATAGGTCTTGCGGCGGCTGAGGGCTTCGCGAGCTAGGTTTTCATCCCCTTTTTGCAGCGCTAACTGGGCCCGCTGGTACCACTCATCCGCCGTAGACTGGGCCTGACTATGCTGCCGTTCCGTGCGTTTCTGAGTCGCGATCGCTTGGGCCACGCCCTGGCGCATCTCGATCAGATCATTTTGCATGTCGTTTACGGCTTGCTCTAGAATCTTTTCAGGGTCTTCGGCTTGACTCACTAAGGAATTGAGGTTAGCTCGAATCACCCGGCCGACTCGTTGAAAAAATCCCATACCCGTCTCCACTAACGAAACCCAGCACCATGACTGATAAGGCAGTCCATTTCATGGTATCGCACGAGCTTAGCTCTCGTCCGTTGAACCACGAGCTATCCGGTGTTGAACCACGAGCTATCCGGTTTTGCAGTTAGGGGCCTCAGGTTGTGCCTAGGGTTGATAAATCTCAGCCGAAATCCCTTGGTTAGATAGCTCATCGAGCAAGGCTTCAGCGCGCTCTGGGTCGCTAAAGGCCCCAAACTGCACCTGGGCTCCTGCCTCTGGGAAGTTGCGCACATAGGCATCTCCCACGGCTTGGCGAGCATCCTCCAAACTGCGATCGCCGCTGTAGTCTGTCACCACATAGTAATAGTTAGACGGTGCTGTTGAAGGTGCTGCTGCAGTCTCGGCAGGGGCTGGTGCAGGGGCTGGCGTATAGGCTGGCTCGGGAGCCGGGGGCTGAACGGGTGCAGCCGGTGTCACTGCCACCGGCTCTGGATCAGGAACGTAGACGACATCCGAGGAATCTGATTCAACGGAAGGACTGGGTTCAACGACCTCTGGCGTTAAGGCAGGTTGCAACTGGGTTGTAAGAGCTGTGGAGGTGGTGGTTGGAGCTGCCGTTGGAGCTGCCGTTGGAGCATTAGCGCTTGGAGCAGGGGCCGCCGCATTTGCTGAGGGTGGCGATGGCTGGGAAGGTTGTCCTGTGCGTGGCAGGGTGCTGAGGGTATCTAACCCCAAGTCCACAAATTCCTCCTCCGCTAGGTTGGGATTGGGGATTCCACCCTGGGTCGATGGCGATACAACACCTTCCGCCGTGGTGCGATCGCCCCACTGTCCTAGACTGGGCAACCCCACCAGCGAGGGATTGAGAATGACGTAGCCGAGAGTGGCGCTAGAGAGTAAGAGTAAGAGCATTGACCCAATTCCCAGCGGAGTCAACAAGCTAGCCATCAGGCCAGGCTCGTCTTCGTCCGGTTCATAGGTCGGCTGAGCCGGCGGTGCTTCGTCTGCCAAGCTACGCAGCAGCTCTTCAGACGACTCCATGTAATCATCGGGAACGGGAGTGTCTAGATGGTGGTTGCCAGGCGTTGCTAAAGCAGCCGGGGTAGGATCGATCGCCTGCTCCGGCGCTGCAGTCTGCCGTGACTGTACCCCAGCTAGGGCTGCTGTTCCGGCTGCTAACGCTGGCAATGGGGTGCGCTCTTGCGGTTCATGCATAGGACGCTGGACACGGCGCGGCGATCGCCCGGATTTAAGCGATCGCTGCCGTCGATAGCGCGCTAATTCTTGATCTAACTCGGTATCTAAACCCAGCAGGGCAGCTTGTAATAGAGGGTGTAAAACAGCATCCTGAGAATCTGATCCGCCGTCAGAATCCCGATTGAGGTTAGAAAGCAAGGAATTCGGCATGACTAAAATCTCCCAAAGCGTCGAAGGCGTCTGATCTGCGCGGGTATCCGATCTGCGCGATAGGCATCACATTCCCAGCCAAGAACCAACGCTAGTTCCGATACAGTTCTCCACACATAATAAGGATATATCTCCTCAATGGGCTGGAATCGGTAGCTTCATTTGGGGATCATAAACGCAAGTTGAGAATTTGACCAACTTTCCCATGCCAGAGTCTACCTGCGGATGAGCGAACCATGACGTTTCAATCCTTACAACACCTGATTCACGCCGTTGAAACGAAGCCTCAATGGCGATCGCGCCGTAGTTTTCAAGCCTTGCTCAACTGCTGGCCCGAGGTGGTGGGCGCAGCCGTTGCGGCCCAGACTCGTCCTGTTGCTATCCAGCGCCAAGTGTTAATCGTTGCCACATCTAACTCGGCTTGGGCCCAAAACCTTTCCTTTGAACGCCTACGCCTCTTAGACAAGCTCAATCATCACCTCGCTGACTACCTACAAGCCGATACGCTGCAAGATATTCGCTTCTCTACTACTCAATGGTCATCCCCCTCGTCTATCACCATCGAACAAATGGAGGATCTATCCACCTGGCGGCTCCATCCCAGCCGTTTGCCAGAACCTGTTAACAAGCCCCCCACCCGCCCGCGCTGCCAAACGTCTGACGAGGCATTTCAGCGCTGGTCGTCTCTTATCCAGCAGCGATCGCGTCATCTACCGCTCTGCCCCACCTGTCAATGCCCCACCCCTCCAGGCGAATTACAGCGTTGGTCGGTATGCTCTCTCTGTGCAGCCAAGGGCTGGGCATGAGTTCAGGGGAACTATCCACGGGATGGCTCTAGGCTGGCGTTGAGCTTCACGCTGCTCAATCCACCTACGCCAGAAGATTTGTCCGTCAACCAGTTTTCAACCAGTTGTTGACTCGTACCAGTTAGGATGCGTTAGACGTAGCTGTAACGCGTTAAAGCCTTATGAGACGGTGCGTTACGGCATATCTGACTACCCTACAACGGAGATGCCACCGTTTGAACTGAGCGGTGGCGGCCCATCTCCTATCGTTTCACTAGATCAGGGTGATTGGGAGTACGCCAGTCGAATTGACGCTGTTATACAGCACCTTAGGATCACAAAAACTGGATGTCTTCAGTAGCAAAAATAGTTTGATTTACCCATAACAGTTACAAATCAAAATATTTTAGGATTTGCCCACTTTCATCACATTAAACTTGCAATTTGTGATTGGATCGCTCGGTTTTGGACGTGATCCCCAGTGCTTTTTGTAAAAAAGCAGGCTTGATTTCTAGGAAATCGAAAATTTATATCTAATGCCTAACATTTGTGTCTTCCTCGTAATGGAAACCTAAAGACAATCTAAATATCATTTTTTCTTTGGGATCGCTGAATTCAAGAGCTATAAGGCACTTGACCTGTTCGTAATTCGAAAAACCTGGGAATGCTAAAGACAACAATAGAAAGTACAGTTTTGTGCCGATGACATTCCTCTCATGAGAAACCAAAATTCTGTTTCTGCTTGTCGCCATTGTCAGCACTATGTAACCGAAGGACGACGAGGTGGGCAGTGCCAGCAGCTTGGCTCCCCCGTCAAGGGAAGCTGGCGAGCTTGTTCCTTGGCCTTGCCGCCCTTTGCGCCAACCTGGGAAAGCATGGGCGTGCTTCCGGGAGGAATTGCCATGTGGTCAGAACCCGTGTTTACTCTGGAAACTGAAGAATTGCCAGACTGTGAAATCATTGCCCACAGCGAGTTGACGCTTGCCTGTATGACAGAGGTAGAGGCGGAAGTGGCCTAGGGCTAGATTGACCGACTGGGCAGTGGTTGCTGCCGTAGGTCTAGAGCCTTCGACGTGGCAGACCTAGCCCACGGTTATGGACGTTGCCCTGGGAGCCAATGGCTGGTTGTTGCGAGAATGGCTAGCCTCTTTCCTAAGAGCTTCGTTGCGAGACAACTTTGGATTATGATGAGGTGAGGATACATACCTGTGACACTTTCACCTTCACATCATAACCATGGATATTTTGACATTAGGCTGGGTTTCGCTCTTAGTGGTCTTCACGTTTTCCATCTCCATGGTGGTCTGGGCCCGGAACGGATTCTAGAAAGACCTATGAATGCTGAAGCAATTGCCCTAAGTTCGTTAGCCGTTGTTGCTCTAGCGCTGCTAGTGACGTTTACCGGCGGCGTTGCTTACTTGACCGCTGTAGAATGGCGCGATCGCCGCCGGCGGGAAAAAGAACAGCGCGATCGATAGCGATCGCCAACGATCAGTCGCTAAAGATTACTAGAGGCGATTAACCCTAGAGGCGATCAATCCTAGAGGCAGTTAACTGATCAAGACTTTGGAGAGCTGTAGGTTCTGCGCCGTACCTAAGACGTCGGCATCGATATGTCTAGCCTCAGTGATAGACAGCGCTTCTAGGCGTGAGCTGTTTTCCAAGCATTTCCTTGCGTGACCACCTTGGCATGGTTTTATAGCAAGATTGCCCTCCTTGGTGAGGGCTTTTTCATGGGTGCCGAACTTTTTACCGCCCTCGTCGTCGTGGGAGAAGACGTTGAGTTCAACGCCAACCTCAAGCAGAATCAGGGAGCACGACCACCATGCATAGGCTGCTTAAAGCGGCGATCGCCTCCGTGACGCCAGACCACCCCTCGTTCCATAAGCTCAGCATCGATGTTTCTCGGCAGCTTCAACGATCCCTGGGAGCGATCGCTCTCTCGTGTTCATGGTAAAGCTGGCGATCGTCCATGAATGGCTAGTGACGCGTGCGGGCTCGGAGCAAGTTGTGGAACAGATTCTGGCCCATTACCCTGACGCTGACCTCTTCAGCCTGGTTGAATTCCTCCCAGACCATCTCAAAGCTTTTATTCAGCACAAATCCGTTTCGACCTCGTTTCTCCAGCATCTCCCCTTTGCCAAGAAGCACTTTCGCCAATACTTACCGCTGATGCCCCTAGCGGTAGAGCAGTTTGATTTGGATCGCTACGATGTGGTGGTGTCCAGTAGCCATGCTGTAGCTAAAGGAGCCTTAACCCGTGCCGATCAACTGCACATCAGCTATGTCCACACCCCCATTCGCTATGCTTGGGATTTACATCACCACTATCTCAAGGGCCCTGGTCTGAGTCGCGGTGTGAAAGCGATCGCCGTCCGGGCAACCCTCCACTATCTGCGCCTTTGGGATGTTGCCACCGCCAACCGCGTTGATCATTTCGTCGCTAACTCCCGGTACATCGCCCGCCGCATTTGGAAAACCTATCGCCGGCCCGCCACCGTGATCTATCCTCCCGTGGCCGTCGATCGCTTCCGTCCGTCCCGCCAGCGCGATGACTTCTATCTAACCGTGTCTCGCTTCGTGCCCTACAAGCGCGTTGATCTGATCGTGGCCGCCTTTGCCCAGTTAGGTTTACCCTTGGTGGTGATTGGCGATGGCAGCGATCGCGCCAAACTTCAGCCCCTGTTCACCCCCAATATCACCTGGCTGGGTCAACAGCCGGATGCCGTGGTGGCCGACTACATGCAGCGCTGCAAAGCCTTTGTATTTGCCGCCGAAGAAGACTTTGGCATCACCCCCGTCGAAGCCCAAGCCGCTGGAGCCCCGGTGATTGCCTATGGCAAAGGCGGCGTCACCGAAACCGTAATTCCGGGGAAGACCGGGCAACTCTTTCCGGAGCAAACCATCGAGAGCCTGATCGAAGCGATAACCCAGTTTGAAACGAGCCAGCAGAGCTTTGATCCAGACATGCTGCATGAACATGCTGCACACTATAGCCCAGAACGCTTTCGCAGAGAGTTCTCTACCTTTGTTGATCAAAAGTGGGCGCAATTTCAGCAAAGGGATGGCATAGAGTAATAGCGAGGGGGAAACCGAATGCAGTTGGATCAAACTATACGACCGGCGTTATCAGCACTAAGAGTCTCCACGCGCTCTTGGCCTACCTTGGCGATCGCTCTCAGCGCCGACTTGATTGCCTTAACCATAGCTTGCGTTTCTAGCGTCTACATACGCCTCGCCTTGAATGGGCAGTACCATCCATCGCTCTATTGGCAGCTTTGGCCCGTGCTGGGGCTCTTTATCTTGGCCTATGCGATTGTGGGGCTCTATCCGGGCGTGGCTCTGAGCCCGGTGGATGAACTGCGGTGGATTAGCGTTACGACAACGCTCATGTACTTGGTGCTAGGCTCAGCAACCTTCCTGCGCCGCGAAGGCGAAGTTTATTCGCGGGGCATCTTTCTCATGGCCTGGGTGCTGTCTATCTTGCTTGTGCTGCTCGGCCGTATTTTGACTCGCCATACCTTTGCCCATCGATCCTGGTGGGGCTATCCCGTAATGATTTTGGGGGCTGGGAAAACTGGAGACCTGCTGATTCGCACCCTGCTGCGACGGCCGGGCATTGGCTTGAAGCCGGTGCTGGTCTTAGACGATGACCCAGACAAGCATGGCTCGCTCCACGGGGTTCCGGTGGTGGGTGGTTTAGAACTTGCACCAGGATTAGCCCGAGCCCGACGGATTCCCTACGCGATCGTCGCTATGCCAGGTGTGCCCAGAGGGCGTCTTCTGCGCCTATTAGAACGTTATGGCCAAACCTTCGCCCATCTGCTCATCATTCCCGACCTGTTTGGCTTTTCTAGCCTGTGGGTGGAAGCTAGGGACATGGGCGGCGTCTTAGGGCTAGAGGTGCGCCAACAGTTACTTCTGCCCGGCCCCCGCTTTACCAAGCTCATGGTCGATCTAATGGCTACCATCCTAGGGGGATTGCTGTTGATTCCCTTTATTGCCATCATTGCCCTGTTGATTCGTCTTGACTCTCCCGGCCCGATCTTTTACGGTCACACACGTCTGGGACGCGGTGGTCGTCCGTTCAAAGCCTGGAAATTTCGATCGATGGTGCAACATGCCGATCGCGCCCTACAAGACTATCTTGATCACCACCCAGAATTGCGAGAATCCTGGGAGCAAGACCATAAACTCAAGCGCGATCCCAGGGTGACGCGGGTGGGGCGGTTTTTGCGACGTACGAGCTTAGATGAGTTGCCCCAGCTCTGGAACATTTTGCGCGGCGAAATGAGTCTAGTGGGGCCACGTCCTATTGTGGATGAAGAAATTCCCCGCTATGGAGACACCTTTGAGCTATATACCAAAGTCAGTCCGGGGCTCACGGGACTGTGGCAGGTTTCTGGGCGCAACAATATTACCTATGATGAACGGGTCAATTTAGATGCCTACTACGTGCGCAACTGGTCAGTATGGCTAGATTTTTACATTTTGATGCGCACCGTTTGGGTGGTGGCGTTTGGGGAAGGAGCCTATTAGCGCCGCTAGGGTAGCCTTCAGGCTAAGAGATAGAACCTGACGGTATCATTTGTGACATTCAGACAACCTGCCAGACTTTGATGATAAGACCCTATATGTTAGGTGTTTTGCCTTGGGAATCGTAACGAAGACTTGGATTGTTTTAGATACTGTGAAGTGGAGTCAACGCATTTTTCGCCTCAGTCTACTCAGCCTGCCCTACATCAGCTATGTCTGTTTTCCAGGGTTGCTGTTTGTCATGGGTGCTGTGGCACAGCGCTTTCGGCGCTTGGCGGTTGATCGGTGGATTGGATGTGGGCTCATGGGCGTCAGCGGGCTGATGGTGTTGAGCGCTTGGTTTGCCTACAATCGCGGCGAAGCCCTGCTACACCTGTGGAATTTCCTACCGTTTTTCCTGCTATTTTCCCTGCTGCCCTTTGTGCTCAATCGCACTGAGCAGTTGGAGAAATTGGCCCTAGATATCGTCTTGGTCTCTATTCCCATCAACCTCTATGCGCTGGTGCAATATATTGCCAAGCTGCGGATTCTTCCCCGAGATATCCGTCGTTTTCCTCTGGTGCTGTGGCTGCGCCAAACGCCTCACCGCGAACGGGCTCTATCAGTTTTTGATCATCCCAATACGCTAGCTAGTTTTCTGGTTCTGGTGCTTGCCCTAGGTTTGGGATTGATTATCAAGCGGTCTTTGGATGCCCAGCGATCGCTCCCTGAGGCAGGCCCCGCTTATTGGATTGCCAACCGCTGGCTCTATGTCGCCACCTACGCTAACCTGGTGGGCATTTTTTGTTCCGGCTCCCGCAATGGTGTTCTGATTGCCGTTGCGCAAATTATTACGGCTAGCATCCTCATCAAGGTCAACTACAAAATGTTTTGGGTGGGGCTTGTCGGTCTAGGAGCCATCATCGTCAGCATTCTCGGCATGGGGCTGGGAGGGCGATCGCTCTCCCTCAATATCTTCACCCAAGATCCTCGCCTTGGTATTTGGAAAATTGGCTGGACACTGATGCAGGAACGCCCATGGCTGGGCTGGGGTCTGGGTAACTTTAAGTTTCTCTATCCAGAACGCAATGATATGGGATTGCCGATGGTCACCCATCCCCATAACTTTTGGCTGCTGATGGGGTGTGAGGTGGGGGTTTTAGCCATGGTAATTATGACACTGACCATCGGCTATATCTGCTTCAAAGCGGTCTGGCTGCTGCTTGACCAGGGCTTTAGCCAATCCCACAACGCTATTTTGCTAGGCTACTTGATGGCTTTTGGTGGTTGCACTCTGTTTTCATTGTTTGATATCACCTTCTACGATTCCCGCATCAACATCATGAACTGGTTTGTGTTGGCGGGCATTTACACGTTTACCCAGTTGTCCTCGGCTCAAGGGCGATCGCGCCTAGGATTGGAGAGCTAAGTCATGGAACAGTGGCAGACGCAGGTGTTGGTGGTGGGCGGCGGCACCGGCGGAACGGCGGCGGCTCTTCAAGCGGCCAGGCGTGGGGTGCAAACGATCGTTGCCACCGATGGCCCATGGCTGGGGGGAATGCTGACCAGTGCTGGGGTATCGGCTCCCGACGGGAATGAACTGCTGCCTTGGCAAACGGGATTATGGGGCGCGTTTCTGCGGGAGCTGCGCCAGCGGCAGGCGGGCGGTCTAGACCATAGCTGGGTTAGCTTCTTCACCTACGAACCTCGGGTGGGAGCCAGCATTTTTGCCGACTGGGCGCGATCGCTGCCCTGCTTAACCTGGAAACAGCTCGGCCCACCGCGATCGGTCAACAAACGGGGCGATCGCCTTTGCTCAGTCACCTTCGACCAGGTCTGTATCCAGGCCCAGATCATCCTTGACGGTACGGAACTGGGGGATCTGCTCTCCCTTGGTGATGTGCCCCACCGCTGGGGCTGGGACTGGCAGCCCGACTGGCAAGAGCCGAGTGCGCCTCCTGGGCCCAACGCCCTCACCCAGCGCTATCCGGTTCAATCTCCCACTTGGGTGGTGGTGATGCAGGACTTGGGTGAAGGGGCGATCGCTCCCGAGATTCCCCCCAGTCCCTTAGCGTCGGACAACGCATTCAAAACGGCTTGGCAGGACATGGATCTGCGCCACTGGCTGAACTATGGGCGGCTACCGGGGCATCGCTTCATGATCAACTGGCCCAACGATGGCAATGACTATGGCCATGATTTACAGCGACTGGTTGGATCCGAGGGCGATCGCCAAGCCTATGGTCAAGAAGCCCTATGGCATAGCCAAAATCTAGCCCGCTATGTGCAGCAGGTGGGCGGTCGGCGTTATGGTCTCGCCAGCGATACCTTTCCTGTACAGCTCGGCGTCCTCGGCGGGGGAGCCTATGCCCTCCATCCCTACTACCGCGAAAGCCGTCGCCTGCAAGGATTGGTCACGGTGACCGAGGGCGATATTTTGCCCCAGGCTGATCATGGGGCGGCACTGTTGCCGGTGAATGCCGCTGGCGACATTACCGCGATCGCCCTGGGGAACTACGTCAACGATCATCACTACCCCGGCATGACTCTGCCCCTTGCGCCCAAAGCTATGCGCTGGGGCGGACGCTGGACGGGGACGCCCTTCGCCTTGCCCTATGGCTGCCTGATCCCCGCTGAGATCGACGGCCTCTTGGTCTGCGACAAAGCTATCTCGGTGTCCCACATGGCCACCGGGGCAACGCGTTTGCAGCCGGTGGTTTTGGCCTTGGGGCAGGCGGCGGGCATGGCCGCAGCGCTTTGTGTAGAACAGGGCATTCAGCCTCGGGATTTGGCGGTGCGATCGCTGCAGGATGCCCTACTCACCGATCCGCTTGCGCCGGCGGCGGTTGTGCCTTTGATCCACTGTTGCCCTAGTGATCCTGCCTGGCTAGATCAGCAGCGAGCGGTGTTGGATCGGGGCGATCGCCTACCTCCCCAAGGGAGTCCATCTGCCAGCGTCCCTCCCACCAGTCCCAGCTACACCGGCACTTTCCAGCGCTTGGGGGATCAGGACTATCGCTTCTTGGGGGATGATGGTGTTGAGGGCATGACTAGCCTTAATCTTGTCACCCTGGATCCCTATGTGGATCACCAGATGCAAACCTACCAAAGCGGCGATCGCCTGCAGATTCAAGGACGGATTAACCCTGCGGGCAACTGGCTATTGGCCGACGCGATCGCCCCCCTTAACCCAACGCCACATCCAAAAACATCATGACCACAAAGCCAATCATGGCTCCCACTGTTCCCTCTTGATCCCAGCCCTTGTTGCTGACCTCGGGGATAATTTCATCCACAATCACAAACAGCATGGCTCCTGCCGCAAAGGCCATCCCCCATGGCAGTAAGGGCTGGGACACCGACACCACCGCCGCGCCGAAAAGACCGCCGATGGGCTCCAATAAGCCTGTCATCGTGGACACACCAATGGCATAGGATCGGGCATAGCCCAACTCCCGCAGGGCCAGGGCAACAACCAGACCTTCAGGAATATTTTGCAGCCCAATGCCCAAGGCCAAGGCCGTCGCCGTGGTGGTATCCTCGGCCCCAAACGCAACGCCTACAGCCAAACCCTCCGGTAGGTTATGCAGGGCGATCGCAATCACAAAGAGCCAAATCTGCTTCAGGTGCTGCTTTTGAGGCCCTTCCCTGCCTTTGAAGAAATGCTCATGGGGAAAGTAATTGTGGGCAAACCAGAGGAAGCCACCCCCCAGCAACATGCCTGTCACCATGATCAAGGCCGCATGGGTTTGGGGAAATCCCAGGGCGATCGCTGCATCCTTACCCGGCACTAGCAGCGAAAAGGAGGTTGCTGCCAGCATAATGCCGCCACCGATGCCTAAAAGTACCGCCTGCAGTCGCTGGGTCAAATTCACGGCAAACAGCACGGGTAAAGCTCCCAGCGCCGTCCCCAACCCTGCCAGCAAACTGGCCAGAAATCCCTGCATCACATGATCCATCCACACACCTCCTCTGGGCTACTGGTTTCAATCTCTATATCATAGTCATAACGACTTCGTTTTAGCCAGTCTTCCTGGCTGATTGAGGATGGGGAGGGGCGATCGCCTTCCTTAATGTGCTGTAATCCATCTGACTGAAATGGAAAGGATTTGGGCATAATAGGGGGTGCTGATCGTTATACTTCTAGGATTTATGGCATTTGAACCGTTTCTAACGATCGACGATGAGCCGATTACCATCACCCAGGCTGTTCGGTATCTCCAGGCTGGACGCAAGTTTGACGGATTTATCGGTGAGATCCTGCGCCAGTTTGTTCTAGAACGTCAGTTGAAGGAACGGGCCGAGGATCTCAAGATCAATGCCGCTACCATTGAGCAGACCATTATTGACTTTCGCCTAGAGCGCCAGTTGAGTGACTCCCAGGCGTTTCAAGACTGGCTAACCAGCAATGGCCTTAATTATGAAGCGTTCCACGCCCAAGTGTCCCAGAGCTTCCGAATGCGCAAGTTGCGGGAGCTGGTCACCGAGCCGAAGCTGCAGGAATATTTTATTGAGCGCAAGATTTTCCTAGACCGGGTGGTTTTGTCCCGTATTATTGTGGACGACAAAGACGTCGCGGATGAGCTGAAGACCCAGATTTTGGAGGAGACAGCCACCTTTGAGCACTTGGCACGGGAGTATTCTCTCACCGACGACAAGATTGTCAACGGTATGGTGGGCCCGGTCAGTCGCGGCACCATGCCGGATCTGCTGCGGGCAGCGATCGATACTGCCAAGGTGGGCGATATTGTCGGGCCCATAGGGCTAGAGGAGCGCTGGGGGCTCTTCCGCATCGAAGAATTTTTATACGCAACCCTCAGTGATCCGCAGCTTCAAGCAAGTCTACAAGATGAGTTGTTTGAACAGTGGCTGGTGGAAAAAATGCAGGTGCTGCCCATTAAGCTCCAGCTCGATGACGCTAGCGAGACCTAGCCCTAGGGTTTGATTGCCAGCCACCAGCAAGCTATTCTGGTATCCCATTCTGATAGTTATGCTTAGGAGCGATCGCTCCTTGAGTTGCCCCTCCTTGCCCTAGTTCCCCTCCGAGACCCTCGCATGACGACGAACGATGTGTTGAATCTTGACTGGGCTAAGCCACCTCTCTGTTGGCTGAGTCCGGATGAGCAAATTTCAATCAAGCAGCAGGCCGAGGTGCAGACCTTTAGCCTCGGAGAAGTCATTTGGGCAACGGAGAGCTTAGGAAAGCAATACTTAGTACTCTCGGGCAATGTGCGCTTGGTTCCCAATGACGGCAAGTCGGTGCTGCTGAAAGCGGGGGACTGGTTTGGCGAGCTACCAGAACTGTCGGATCAATGGAAGGCGCGGGCGGCTAGTAAAACCGTTTCGGTGCTCACCTGGGACAGTCGGCTCTGGAAAGACCTCACCCAAGCCTCGTCCCCCAATGGCACCATGCCAACAGGCACGGTAGACCGAGCGACAGAACTGCAGCAATTTTGGCGATCGCTGCGATCGCAATATCAGCCCAATGTATCCGGCAAGCCCCAACCGGTGGCGGGCTATCCCTTCGTGCAGGCTCTGAATACCGCTGCGGCCAGTTTGACGATGGCAGCCCAGTATCTACAGGTGCCCACTCGCCTAGAGTGGGTGCAGCGCCAGCTCCGTGGTCAACGTCCTAAGGATGTGGTGACGGCGGCGGAGAAGCTGGGGCTGCATCTGCGGCGGGTGCTCCTAGCCCAGTGGTCAGATTTACATACTCTCACCCTGCCGGCCCTGATGCTCTGGAATGACACCGAGTGGGTGATGGTGTATGAGGTACGGGGCGATCGCTTGGTCATCGGCCATCCCCTATCGCCCAACCAAAGCTGCGAAAGCCTGCCCCGCGCCATGGTGGAAGAGGCCTGGGACGGGATTCTCTGGCAGGTGGAGCTGATCCAAAAGCAGGATCGCTTTAACCTCACCTGGTTTTTGCCAGCGGTGATGCGCTACCGCAAGCTCTTGGGCGAAGTTCTGCTAGCTTCCTTTACGCTGCAGCTCCTGGGCCTAGGCACACCGATTATCACCCAGGTGATTATCGACAAGGTGATGGTGCAGGAAAGCATCCCAACGTTGGATGTGATGGCGATCGCTCTCCTGAGTATTGGGGTCTTCGAGTCCCTGCTGGGGGGGCTGCGTATGTTCATCTTCACCCACACCACCAACCGACTGGACTTGAGCCTGTCGGCCCAGCTTTTCCGTCATTTGCTACGCCTCCCCCTGGCCTACTTTGAAGCCCGCCGGGTGGGGGATACCGTGGCGCGGGTGCAGGAGCTGGAGGAAATCCGGCAGTTTCTCACCAGCACGGCGCTCACCGTCATCCTCGACAGCATCTTCTCCGTGGTCTACCTGGTGGTGATGTTCTACTACAGCGTCATCCTCACCGGCGTAGCCCTAGCGGTGATTCCCCTGTTTATCATTCTCACCCTGGTGGCCACCCCCATCCTGCGAAACTGGCTCAACGAAACCTTCAACCGTAGTGCCGACAGCCAGTCGTTCTTGGTAGAAACGATTACCGGGATCCATTCCATCAAAGCTCATGCTGCCGAGAAAACCTCCCGCGATCGCTGGGAAGGGCTCTACGCTCGCTTCATCCGCACCGGCTTCAAGGCCACCACCACAGCCAATATCAGCAACCACATTGGCGACTTCTTCACCAGCCTATCCTCCCTGCTGATCCTCTGGTTTGGGGCCAAGCTGGTGATTGATCAGCAGTTCACCATTGGGCAATTGGTAGCCTTCCAGATGCTATCGGGACGGGTCACTGCTCCCCTGCTGCGCCTTGTCCAGCTTTGGCAAAACCTGCAGCAGGTGCTGCTGGCGGTGGATCGCATCGGCGATATTCTCAATGTGCCTCCCGAGGCAGAGCCTGGTACGGGGCTTATGCTGCCGCCCTTAAAAGGTGAAGTGGCTTTCGAGCAAGTGTTTTTCCGCTACCAGAGCGATCAAGAACCAATTTTGCGTGGGGTGTCCTTCAACGTGGAGCCAGGCATGTTTGTGGGCTTAGTCGGGCGCAGTGGCTCGGGCAAGAGCACCCTGTCTAAGCTGATTCAGCGGCTCTATCTCCCCGAAGGCGGGCGGATTTCCATTGATGGCTTTGATGTGAAGAGCGCAGATTTGGCTTCTCTGCGATCGCAAATTGCCGTGGTGCTGCAGGAAGACTTCCTGTTCAACGGCACCGTGGTGGAAAACATCATGCTGGGCAACCCCGATGTATCTGCCGAGGAGGTGGTGGAAGCGGCTCGCATGGCCGTGGCCCATGACTTCATTTCTGACCTGCCCTACGGCTATGAAACCAACGTGGGAGAACGGGGAACCTCTCTCTCCGGCGGACAGCGGCAGCGCATTACCCTAGCGCGCCTGTTCATCTCCAAGGCACCGATTTTGATTTTGGATGAAGCCACCAGCAACCTGGATGCCGAAACCGAACAGCAGGTGCTGGAAAACCTAAAGCGGGTGTCAGAAAATCGTACCGTCTTCCTGATCGCCCACCGCTTTGCGCCGCTCAAACGGGCGGACTTGATTCTGGCGATGGAGAAAGGGGTGGTGGTAGAACGGGGCACCCACGATTCTCTGATCCAGCAAAAGGGGCTCTACTGGTCGCTCTATCAACGTCAGCAGGCGTCTGTCTAAGTCGGTGGCTAAGTTGGTGGCTAAGTTGGTGGACTCTAGAAACTTGCCGGGTTTCAACGTCGCGCAACTCTCTTCTCATCAGGATTGGAGTATGGATCAATGTTGGAAAGCTTGCCAATCGCTACCTCCTCCCACTGAGATGGATGTTTAGAATGAGCGTGGATGTTACGGGTAGAACGTTTAGGAATCTAGCGTAGGAAAGGGTTGGCCCATGCTGCTGATGGAATGGATGGCAATGGTGGTGGGATATGGGTTAGCTCTAGCCCTAGGCTGCTGCATTGGCAGCTTTTTGAACGTGGTGATTTACCGCATCCCGGCTGGGCTATCCCTGCTGTTTCCCCCGTCCCGCTGTCCCCACTGCCTGAACCGCCTCAAGGCCTACGACAATGTGCCGGTGCTCGGCTGGCTGTGGCTGCGGGGTAAATGCCGCTACTGCAAGAGTGCGATCGCCCTTCGCTATCCCCTTGTGGAAGCTGGAACCGGCCTGCTATTTCTCCTCACCTTCATCGTGTATGGCGTCTCCTGGCAAACCCTCGGCTACTGGGCTTTCATTAGTTGGCTAATCTCCCTATCGTTAATCGACTGGGACACCATGACCCTGCCCAATCCGCTCACCCAGTCTGGTCTGGTGGTGGGTCTTGTGTTCCAAGCTAGCCTAGGCTGGATGCTCACCCAAAGCTGGAGCGGCGTGGCCCTGTACCTGATGGGTGGCATTGGCGCGGCGGTGTTGGGCATCTGGCTCTTTGATACGATCACCATTCTTGGATCAGCAGCCTTCGGGCGGGCGGCCATGGGTGGTGGCGATGCCAAGCTGGCCGCTATGATGGGAGCTTTCCTGGGCTGGAAGCTGCTGCTGCTTGCCAGTTTTCTCGCCTGTGCCATTGGAGCCTTCGCCGGTGGGGGAGCGATCGCCCTGGGATTATTAAACCGAGACCAGCCGATGCCCTTCGGCCCCTTTTTAGCGATCGGGGCCGTGCTGGCGCTGTTTGTGGGTCAAAGCCTGATTCAGGGCTATGTTCACCTGTTCTTCCCGTCCCTCATCCTGCCAGGGCTCGACACCTTTTAGACCTGCCTGCCGTCTGAGGAACCATGCTACTTAGATGACTTTAAATACCCACGGCTTGATGTAATCTTCATCCATCATTGATAATGATGAAGCCATCATGCAGGTTCCTCTGCGTGCTTTGATAAGATTATCCCTAACTCGCTGTGACCTGGATCACCCTAAAAACCACCGGGACTCGCTGGGAAGCCGACCTGATGCATCAAATCCTGACCGCCCACCAAATTCCATCCCGGGTCTTAAACCAGGGCATTGCTCCCCACTTTGGCTGCAGCACCCCGGCTGTCTTGCAGGTGCGCGCCCAAGATCAATGGACGGCTCTCCTGCTCCTCAGCCCTGTGGAAGAGGAGGAGGGGGCAGATGGGTGGGAGTTCTCCTAACCGGCTGTCCGCCAGATCATGTCATTGTTATAAAATCAACCGTTTTCAAGCAACCGTTTTCAAGCTTCTATCTAATCCTGTTGGATTAAACCCTTTACTGAGTCATAAGTGGAATTTCCATGTCTTTATTCGATTGGTTTGCAAATCGGCGGAAATCAGAACCTATTAGCAAGGATCGCCAAGAACGCGAGATTGCCGATGGGCTATGGAACAAGTGTGAAGCCTGCGGTGTTCTCACCTACACCAAAGATTTACGAGCCAATTGCATGGTCTGTCCAGAATGTGGACACCACATTCGCATTTTCAGCGACGATCGCATTCAGCAGCTCATTGATCCCGGCACCTGGACACCCCTCGATGAAGACCTCCGCCCCGGTGATCCCCTAGAATTCCGCGATCGCAAGGCCTATCGCGATCGCGTTCGAGAAACCCAGGAAAAAACCGGCCTGCTTGATGCGGTGCAAACCGGTATTGGTCAGCTCGACAGCCTGCCCATTGTCCTTGGCGTTATGGACTTTCGCTTCATGGGCGGCAGTATGGGGTCTGTGGTGGGCGAAAAACTCACCCGATTGATTGAACGCGGCACCCGCGAACGCTTGCCCGTAGTGATTATCTGCACCTCCGGCGGGGCGCGTATGCAGGAGGGAATGCTCAGCCTCATGCAAATGGCGAAAATTTCCGGTGCCCTAGAATTTCACCGCGAGGCGGGGCTGCTTTATGTGCCCGTGCTCACCCATCCCACCACCGGCGGCGTCACGGCGAGCTTTGCCATGCTGGGGGACATTATTTTGGCGGAACCCAAGGCGCTGATTGGCTTTGCCGGACGGCGAGTCGTAGAACAAACCCTGCGGGAGAAACTGCCGGAGGACTTCCAAACGGCGGAATATTTGCTCACCCACGGCTTCGTCGATGCGATCGTACCGCGTCCGCAGTTGAAACAAACCTTGGCGCAGCTGATTCTATTGCACCAGCCCTATGTGCATACGCCCCACTTCGTGCGGGTGCCCGAAACCCTGAAGCTAGAGTCGATTCGCCCAGACTAGAGGCAGGAGGGTAGCGATCGCCCCTCGCCTTTTTTCTCTGATGGGAAAGCCGGTGGTCAAATCCTCATGCTCTCGTCGGATGGTCTGATCGGTCATGGTGGGGCTTCCTGAAGATGCGCCCCCATGGCAGAGGTCTTAGCGATGGCGTAATGCAGCAAAGTCTTGCAAGATGGCGCGTTACGGCTACGCCTAGCAGTACCCGACGTCAGGACTGGTACCCGAGCGATCGCCCCCCACCCTTACTTTGGCGGTATGGGAGCGAGGGGGCGAACCGAGGGGTGGAGCTAGCTCTTAGGCTTGGGGCGGGATGAAGTTGTCTAAGCCATCCACCACGCGAATGGACTCAATGGAGTCGCCGGGCTTCAACTTGCCCAGCACTTCCTTGTTATCGACGACATAGCCAAAGACGGCGTAGCGGCCATCGAGCAGGTTGAGCCCCGCTGGCGTCAATTCTGGCTCAAACAGGAAGAAGAAGAACTGAGATGATGCACCGTTGGGCTCATCCCCCGGACGGGCCATGGCTACCGTGCCGTAGGACGAGAAAGGCAACACCGGCTGATCTAAAAAGCGTCCAGCATCTTCTAGGGTGACACCGTAAACCGGCTCAGAATCTCCTTCCACCATCACCTCTAGGGGAATGGCGCGGTAGGCACCGGTGGTGGGATCCATGAAACCTTCGTCTGGGCCTGGTGGATCACCCACCTGCACCACGTAGAAATCTTCGGCGCGGGTGAAGGGCAAGCCGTCGTAGAAGCCACGCTGCACCAAATCGACGAAGTTACCCGCCGTCACCGGCGCGTTGTAGCCATCTGCCACCATGGTGAGACTGCCTTGGGTGGTGGTGACCTCTAACGTAGCCCGACCCTTGAGCTGCGCTAGGTGGCTATACTCGGCGGGCACTTCAAAGGGAAAGGCCTGCACCATATCTTCTTCCAGCAGACCAACTTTGTCGAGAATGGCGGTGCGTCCATCCCAGATGGCTGATTTATCTTTGGTATCGATCGCCTCCCGCAAGCGACCAATATCATCTTTGATGCCAGCTACTAAGGCTTGGGCTTCGGCTTGTTTATCGCTGCGCACGCTGGGCAGGAGCTTGTCATCGGCCCGATCCAAAATTCGCTCTGCCCGAATTAAGTTCGTGTTCACCGAGCTGAGGCGGCGGCGGCCCCGGAGTGCTTCTGAAATATCCTCGATGCTAGATTGCAGGGTGCGCACCGGCTCATTGTCAATGGGCAAGGCGTAGCGCAACAGGGCGCGACCATCGGTGATGGCATTACCGGGCGGCAGGGCCTGGGCCGCACTTGGTAGCCCTAGGGTTGTGCAGAGGATCACCGCAGCAAGGGCGATCGCACTGACCGTCCGGCGCAGCAGCCCGTGGTTCATACAATGCCAAACCTGGCTTCGAACCAGTGATGTAAACGGATTCAACATGAATCTATACCCAAGTATTGCTCATACTGACGCACAGCCCAGAAGCCATACGCCTCATTTAGAGGATCCTGGTACGACATAGTTTGCAGAGTCTCGCAGGTATCCGTCCTATGTCTAATCTTGCCATAGGCTGAGCCCCCTCGCAGGTCAAGACTTGTGAGTTCCTGGAACCAAGATTGGAGTGAAAATCCGTTATCCTGCTCACAAATCCGTGAATGAGACTGCCTCAGAGCGGTAAAATAGATTGCCGATTGTTCTCCTTGAAGCAGTACCCATGATTTCCAGCAATGACTTTCGTACAGGTGTCAGCATTGAATTAGATGGATCGGTGTGGAAGGTAGTTGAATTTCTCCATGTGAAGCCTGGTAAAGGATCAGCCTTTGTGCGCACTAAGCTGAAGAACGCCCAAACCGGTAGCGTCATTGAAAAAACCTTCCGAGCTGGGGAAACCGTGCCTCAGGCCACTATCGAAAAGAGCGTGATGCAGCACACCTACAAAGAGGGTGAGCAGTTTGTCTTCATGGACATGGAAACCTATGAAGAAAGCCGGCTGAATGCTGACCAAATTGGCGATCGCGTCAAGTACCTGAAAGAAGGGATGGAAGCCAGCGTGGTTCGCTGGAATGATCAAATCATTGAAGTTGAGCTTCCCAACTCGATCGTGCTGGAGGTCACAGAAACCGATCCGGGTGTGAAGGGCGACACCGCCACAGGAGGCACCAAGCCTGCGATCGTTGAAACCGGCGCACAGGTGATGGTTCCCCTCTTCATTTCGATTGGAGAACGCATCAAAATTGATACCCGTAACGATAGCTATCTTGGTCGAGAAACCTAGGCGATCGCCCCTGGCTCTCCTCCCCAAGACTCTCATCTGCATCCAGACTTATCAAATTGAGTACTTGTCTAGTGGAATTTAGCTTCAATGATCTCTGTGAACTCCTAAAAGTTGTCCATCAAACTGATGTTGCAGAGTTAACGTTAAAAAGCGACGAATTTGAGCTCAACATTCGCAAGGGCGGGTTGGCCGGTGGAGCCGGTGCCACCGTTGCGGAGATGGCCATGCCGGCTACCCATCCCCAGGCAACTGCCTTCATGGCTGATGGATCCAACCGACCAGCTCCCGCCCCAACGCCGCCCCCTGCTGTGGTGGATCCTAAGTGGGTGGATATTACAGCGCCGATGGTGGGCACGTTTTATCGATCGCCCGCGCCGGGTGAGCCAGCCTTTGTGAATGTGGGCGATCGCGTTTCGGCGGGGCAGACGGTGTGTATTGTGGAAGCCATGAAGCTGATGAATGACATCGAAGCGGAAGTGGCGGGCGAGATTGTGGAAATTCTCGTCGAAAATGGCGAATCCATTGAATATGGACAGCCGTTGATGCGAGTCAACCCGTCCTAGATCGCTGCCAAGCGATCGCCCCGGCCGATACTCCTCAGCCTAGCCGCCCCACAGGTCTAGGCACGCGATCGCTTGCTCGTTTGCAGCCACATCAGCACGCCGCTCACTAGGAGCGTCAGGAGCCCTAACCCATTTAAAAAGGGATAGACCAGCGTCAAATCCACGGCTCCAAACTTACCGCGATGCACCTCTAGCAGCCATAGGAGACCACTGGTGTTGCCGGTGCTCATGGCAATTTGAAAGCCCATACCCGTCAGCAATGTGAGCAGTAGGGGCAGGGCCATGACTGGCGCAAACCATCGATGCAGTTGCCGTACTCGTAGTCGGTTCACCCTCATGGTGCTCTCCTTCTAGCTTGTTCATAACATGTGAGATCACCCTTGATGGGTCACGATTCAGCCAGGGTCTGCTGCTGCCGAGCTCGATAGCTGGTCTTCTGTTCCTCCGTTAAGCGATCGCTGCACTGAGGACAGCAAACGCCTGGCTCATAGAGCGGTGACCCTTGATCTTCCAAGGTGACAGGATGCCCACAGGCAGGACACATGTCGCAGGAGCCGATCGCCAAGCCGTGGGTCACCGCGACTCGCTGATCAAACACGAAACATTCTCCCTGCCAAAGGCTCTGGTCGGCGGGAACCGTTTCTAGGTACTTCAAAATACCACCCTGCAGGTGATAAACCTGCTCAAACCCTTGGGAGAGCAGGTAGGACGAGGCCTTCTCACAGCGAATGCCCCCGGTGCAAAACATAGCAATTTTGGGATGTTGCTGGGGGTTTAGGGTGCGTTGGGCATAGTCGGGAAAGTCTCGAAATGAACGAGTCTGGGGATTGTGTGCGCCTTGGAATGAACCGATCGCCACCTCATAATCATTACGCGTATCAATCACTAGCACATCCGGATCGGTAATCAGGTCATTCCACTGATCGGGAGACACATAGGTACCGACTTGCTGCGCTGGCGACACGGCGGGCATACCGAGGGGCACAATTTCAGGACGAATGCGAACTTTCAGGCGCTCAAAGGGTAGCTCATTCCCATAGGATTCTTTCACCTCTAGGTCTGCCCAGTAAGGCGCTTGACGCAGAATCGCCAAAAATTGGTCGATGGCGGCGCGAGATCCGGCAATGGTGCCATTGATGCCCTCTTGGGCCAGTAAAATTGTGCCCTTAATGCCAAGCTGCTGACTATGGTCACGCAACCGCTGCTGTTCCGCAGCACAGTCAGCGATCGCCGCAAATTTATAAAAGGTGGCAATTACAATCATAAGCGAGTCTAGACTCATCGTCGGCGGGTGCTCAAGAGCTTAGGAGACTATATCAACTTTCTGATCATCCGCCACCCTTTTCCAAGCAACACCTGGGTATCTATAGTGAGGTGCCGCAGTGAGGTGCCGCGATCGCTGCCCATACTAGCTCGCCTTGGTCTAGGTGGCCTGGAGAGAGACTCCAGAGGCACTAGAGGCGGGAAGCTGGGGAACTTACCTAGGGATTCAGTCTCCTAATCAGTCTCCTAAACTGGAGATAAGCCTGAGCCTATCTCGACGGTTTGCGCAGCTTGAACACTTGCGCATCACGCATCCTCAGAGGCATGGATGTCACATAAAACCTCATAGAACTCGGTTTGCGGAACACCTACAAAGAGGGGAGCCATTTTTTTCAAGATAGCTTCATGTAAGGCCGTTTGGTTGGCCTGCATGTCTTCCACGCTTTTCCAAATAATAATAGAAATGCCGCGATCGCTTCCCGGTTCTTGCAGCAGATATGCCCCCTTGAAGCCCTCTGCATAGGTAGCGATCGCTTGTTCATACAGATCTCTGGCTTCCGCAAACTTCCCAGGTTTGAACTCGCCGATGGCTACATGGGCAAAGTCCCGGGTCAAAAAATCCTGGAAATCATTCATACTTTCTTCCACGCACTCCTCCTTCTTGGGCAAACAGGATGCTGCCCATCTCATTCTATGTTCACGCTATCACCCGTTTTGACGATCTACTTGTCTTGCTAACGCTTAATTTATAAAGTCCTGATTTGGGACGATGGGCAGGTCAATATATGGGGCGATCGCCCCTGAATAGCTTGACCCAACCCTGAGTTGGATGACGTTATGGGTAGAAATCTCCATAGATGGTGCGGCTTTGCCTAGCACCCTAGAACGATGGGCAGGCCAACGTAGGAGGCGATCGCCCCCTCACAGATGCCTCCCAGCGCTTGCCTACAGTCGTGCTGAGATGGATCGAACCGGCGATTAGTCTTCAGACCAATCTTCCCGTCCTAGTAAATCAATAATGCGATCGCGTAGCAGATAGTCGTTATCTTCTAATTCACACTCGATACAGACCCATTCGCGGTTGGGAAAATAGCGGCAGAGGGTATAGATGGGCTGATGGCGATCAATGGTTTTGGCGTCGGTTAGATGACGCACTTCGTCTCGAATGGCATCAATGGAATAATGGGTGGCTTGCAGCATGTCAATCGCTCCTCGACTGTAGATGGGTGGGATGCAACTGGACGCATTAGAAAGGCGTGATCATACTGAATGAGTGCAGGGTGAACGTTTAGGACGGAGTAGACGGGCTATCTATCCGAGCGATCGCTCGGGCAGGCTGTTGGTCATCAGTCCGGTCTAGACCTAGAACAACAGCGGCATTCATGGCCTTGGGTTACGCTAAAACCCAGGAGAGCGATCGATGGGCTACCTCAATCATGCATCGATGGATCAGGTGCTGAGCAGCAGCGATGCTCAAGCTGTCCTCTCTTCTCTCACTGTACGAGAGAACGGTTTAGAGGATGCAAATCAGTCTAAATACTTAACTCAACGTGAGTGTGACGCGGCTCGCAGAGAGTAAAGTCGTTGGACTCCCGATGCAGCAAGGACTCCCGTACTTTGAGGTCGGGGATGGTTCAGGAGTATGCGCCCGGTGAGACGGCGGCTTCGTTGCCTAACGGCACACGAGAGCTTACTTTGCACCAGGGGTGAGCATGATCAGGTGCTGATCGAGGAGCGATCGCACCCCGGCCACATCCAGATCGACCTCGGCCAGCAGATCTGCCACTGTACGCTTATTTGAATTGGCGTCGCAGGCCTGCAAAAACTGTAGGTCAGCATCTTGGATCTGCACAATCTGATAGTCAGCGTTGAACATGGTCAGGCTCGGCCAACCTTCAATGCAGGGATGGCGAGCGGGAATGGCGGCCAGCAGCGCCGCATTGGATGACCAATCAGCCTTGGGCAAGGGAGGCTGGCCGAGGAAAAATTCATAGTGGGTAATCGTGGACGGATCGAGCAGCTCAATCAAACGGTAGCGCTGGCGATCGCTTAAGGTTTGGGCGCGTTCCATCAGCTCTGGTGATTGACCCAACAACCGCTCAAGCTGCCAAACTTGGGGATTGGAAAAGCCGATGAACTCTAACCCAGAAGCATTGATCAGATCAAACAGCGTATCGATGGTGTAGTCAACTTCCTGGGGATGGACATACATGTCGGCAAAACATTCATCCCGCTGATTTTCTAGAGACCAGCGCTCTTGCTCCCGCTTCACCAATCGGTTGTCAGCCGGTAGAGATGCGAAAATTTGCCGCCCCACCGCCACGCCATCCCGATAGTCTCCCCGCTGCGATCCTTGCAAGAGAGCGATCGCCTGCTGCATGAGCTGAATTTCCCAGCGTCCATGGGCAGCGTAGACGAAAATGTGCATAATGCCGCCGGGGGCGAGCTTCTGGGAGAGGGCCTGGATGCCGCGAATGGGATCGGGTAAATGATGCAGCACGCCGACGCAGTTGATCAGGTCAAAGTCACCAGGGAGCTGATCCACATCGTAGAGGCTGAGGTTGATGAAGCTAGCCCGATCGGCTCCGGAGCGTTGGCAGCGCTCTTTGGCCACGGCGATCGCTCCAGAACTCAAGTCAATCCCCACCACGGACGCCTGAGCGTTGAGATGCACGAGATATTCTGTGCCAACGCCCGTACCGCAGCCGGCATCTAAAATCCGGACAGCATTGGTGCTGGGAGCCTGTCCGGTGCAAAAACTATAGGCAGCCTGCCAATTCCAACGCCAGTTATATCCCGGCGGCGGCTCATCTAGGAGGGGCTCGGGGGGAAAGGGGTAGGTGTTGTAGAGTCGGGCTACGGCCGCGCTGACCGCTTGAGCCTCAGGATTAGAATCCGTCATGGTTTTGTTATTACAGCAAGACGATTGTATTGAACTGATTCCTTGGCATGTCCAAGGGTATTCAATGTCCTGATTCAGTTTACGGAGATTACCATAGCATCCTGCGATCGCCTCTAACACCCCTAGATGGACAGACTAGGGGGAGGCCGTAGTCGCGACGGCAAAATCCGGCGCATCCGCATAGGAACACCAATCACTCCAACTACCGGCATAGAGCTTGCCAGATCTCAGTCCAGCTATCTCCAGGGATAGAAGATTGACGCAGGCCGTGACCCCAGACCCACAGTAAACCAGATGTTGATCGTGGTGGGCGATCGCCTGCCAGCGCTGCCGTTGCTCGGAGGGCGATCGCACCTGCCCCTGGGCATCGGTCACCTCTTGCCAAGGATAGTTCACCGCACCGGGGATATGACCGGCAATCGGATCAATGGGCTCCCGTTCTCCTCGGTAGCGATCGCTCTCCCGCGAGTCTACTAGGACTGCACCAGGCTGATTGAGAGCCGCCAGAACATCATCTCGGGTCACCAGCCAGTTGGTCTGGACTTGGGGCACAAACTGGGCAGGCGTTGGCTGGGGCATTGCTGTCGATAGCTCGTATCCTGCTGCCGTCCAAGCCGACAGTCCTCCATCTAAGACTCGGACGCGATCGTGGCCCAGGTAGCGCAACAGCCACCAGAGGCGGGAGGCAAAGGCTAGCCGGGAATCATCATAGACCACCACCAGGGTCGCTTCTCCTGCCTGCCCAGACTGAATTCCCGCAGCGCCCAAGGTCTGAGCTAACGCGTCTAGGTCTGGTAGGGGATGGCGGCCGCCGTGGGTGCCTACCGGCCCAGACAGATCCCGATCTAGGTCAACATACACCGCGCCGGGAATGTGGCCGGTTTCGTAATGCTGTTGTCCCAGGCTGGGATCTCCTAGGGCAAAGCGGCAATCAGCGATCGCCACCTGGGGATCCTCAAGATGGTCGGCAAGCCAATCGGTAGAAACTAGGGGAGAGGTGTCAGGCATGGTGAATGAAGTACAGGGGCTGGAGCCGTCAGGTTACAAGTCTGCTGGATCATGACCACCAGCGACTCCGATCGGGTCTCATCTCATCTCATCTAAGAGGATGGCGGCGTGGATACGGTTTCTGCTACCCAAGCCAGATAGGCAGATGAACCCGCCACAATCGGCAAGGCAATAATTTCTGGCAGGTCGTAGGAATGCAGCGCTTGAATAGCTTGCACCAAGTCTTCCCCTTGGGCCAAGTTGGTTTTAATCACCAGTTGCCATTCGGCATCCTTGCAAAGAGCGCCTTGCCAGCGATAAATCGATTGAATGGGCATCAGGCTCACGCAGGCCGCTAGGTTCCGTTCCACCAACGAACGGGCGATCGCTTCCCCCTCGCTCTGAGAGGATACTGTTACTAAAACGACGCCTAGGCGCGGTGTTTCAAGGGGTTGGGACTCTGAATTAGGCATCAATACCATAATGGGCGATCGCTAGAGGCGGATAGGCTGCCTAGTTGAGGAGCTGAAGCGCTTCTATAGGAAGCTGGAGCATAGCTAGGGGCGATCGCGCCCCAATCGTCTTGACGAGGGGAGGGTGGATCCATCGCGGCGGCGGGCGCATCCTGTTTGCCATTCTGGGTCTCAGACGACAGCAAGCTGAAATATTTCCGGGCTGCCTCGGTCAAAATCACCGCTTGAAACCTTGCTTCATCTAGCTTAATGCCCAGTAAATGGGCATGGCTCAAATCAGCCCGATCTAAATTGGCACGGCTGAGATCGCTCCAGCTCAGTTCGGCATGGCTGAGGTGAGCACCGGACAAGTCTGCGCCCATCAGGTTGGCCTGGGTCATACTAGCGCCCTGAAGCTGAGCTTCACTGAGGTTGCTGAGGGTCAAGTTGGCCTGGCTGAGGTCAGCTCCGTTCAGCTTGGCTTGACTAAGATTGACCCCCGTGAGGTCAACACCCTTCAGATCCAAGCCGTTCAGAAAGGCTTTTTCGAGATTCACTCCGGTGAGGAAGGCTCCGGTGAGGTTGGCCCCACTCAAGCGTGCGCCGTTGAGGTTGGCCCAGCTCAGGTTGGCTCCGGAAAGATCGGCATTGCGTAAATTGGCACCCTGTAGATTAGTGCCGCAGAGGTTGGCCCGGTGCAGGCAGGCTCCCCGCAAATTTGCCCCGTTTAGATCTGCACCGCTGAGCTTGGCTTTAGAGAGATCGGATTTCACCAAAAAGGCACCCACCAAGACTGCCTTGGTCAGGTCGGCATCAACCAACCGTCCTTCGCTGAGCTTGACGTAGCTCAAATCTGCCCAGTTTAGAAATGTTTCCGATAGATCCGACTGGGTGAGAAATGCACGGCTCAAATTTGCGCCCGTAAGGTTGGTACCCACCAAGCCCAACCCTAGGAGCGTTTGTCGGGAAAGGTCGATATTGCGCAGATCTAGCCCTGTAAAATCTCGCTGACCGGCTTCGTACTGCTCAAGAAGATGACGAATGTCCATACCGCAATCACTCCATGAATCCAAGCTGGCAGTGCAGATCAAGCCGCTCGGCTGGATTAGATATCGTTAGGTTGAAAGGGAATCGCATCAGAGTTGGCATAAGGGAGCTTTTGCAACCGAGATGGGGTGGGGGCTTCAGCTTAGACCCAGTTTGACAGCATGTCTGAGGATCTATCTGAGGATCTAAATGAGCATCTAAATGGATGTCTAAATGAGCGACCAGGCTCTCAGCAAGGTTCAGGATGTAAATGGGAATCTAAATAATGTCTCAATAGTCTTAAGTTATGCCAAAATTCTGCAAAACCGATCAACGGTTAAGATTGCTTGATGTATTGGCAAAAAACTATAACTCTTCTCCACGTCTAAATGCTCCTTGGGGCTGATTGCCCTCGTTTCTGCTGGCTCTGGCAATAGCGAGATGGTGAGGGCTGGAGGTTGCACCCCATAGTAGATGGAACTCTATCGTAAAGAAGACTATTAGGAGGACGATTCCACTGTGAAAACCTGGGTAGCTTGGGGACTGTGGCTAGGCTTTATTGTCTATGCCTTTGGATTTTCTCCCCCCGACCAAGCCGATACTGTCTCGCTTATTCAAGCCTTAGCTTCGGGGCAATGGCAGGGCATTAACCCGTTGATTGTGGCGCTGTTTAACATCATGGGCCTATGGCCGATGATCTACGCTAGCGTTTTGCTGATCGATGGATCCGGGCAGCGGTTTCCAGCCTGGCCCTTTGTGCTTGGCTCCTTTGCTGTAGGGGCGTTTGCCCTATTGCCCTATCTGGGGTTGCGCCGACCCAATCCCAGCTTTTCCGGGACGAAATCTAAGCTGCTGGCCCTGCTAGACTCGCGCTGGACTGGGGCAGCGATCGCCCTCGGTGTATTCATTCTCCTCGGCTATGGCTGCTTGACGGGAGACTGGGGTGATTTTGTCCAGCAATGGCAAACCAGTCGGTTTATCCATGTGATGAGCCTAGATTTTTGTCTGCTCTGTCTGCTCTGCCTGCTGTTTCCGGCTCTGTTGGGAGATGATATGGCCCGCCGGGGGCTCACCGCCCGCTGGATTGTTTGGGCTGTAACCCTCACGCCCTTGATCGGCCCATCTCTGTATCTAGCTTTGCGGCCACCGCTCCAGGCGTCTCCTCCAGAAGCTTCCTCGCAGCCTACGGTTGCTTCATCGTCCTGAACCATTCCTGAACCATGACAGAAAAACCAGGGAGCGATCGCCCCCTGGTCAACATGTTCGACGTGAATGGTTTGACGATCTCTGAGGAGATCAGTGCAACTCTTACTTGTCGGTTTCGGTGAAATCGGCGTCGATCACATCGTCGTCATCACCGCCGCTGGGAGGCGTGGGGCCGCCTTCGCCTCCAGGCACTGGGCCCTCACCGCCCGCTTGCTGGTAGAGGTTGTTGCTGACGCTGTAGAACGCTTCTTGCAGTTCCGTGGTCAGGGTTTTCATGGCCTCGTAGTTTTCGCTGGCGATCGCTTCCCGAAGGGACTTCACCAAACCATCGATTTTCTCCTTGTCGGCTGCTGGCACCTTGTCGCCCAGTTCGCCAAGCTGCTTCTCGGTTTGGTAGGCCAAGGAATCGGCTTGGTTCTTGAGGTCAATGTTCTCCCGCCGTTCGCGATCGGTTTCTGCATTGGCTTCCGCCTCCCGCACCATCCGATCCACTTCGTTGTCTGGCAGGGTGGAGGCACCGGTAATGCTAATGGATTGCTCTTTGCCCGTGCCCTTATCCTTGGCGCGCACATTGAGGATACCGTTGGCATCAATATCGAAGGTGACTTCAATTTGAGGCACACCACGAGAGGCTGGGGGGATGCCATCCAGACGGAAGGTTCCCAAGCTCTTGTTGTCGTTGGACATTTCCCGTTCCCCTTGGAGAACGTGGATTTCCACATTGGTTTGCCCATCGGCAGCGGTGGAGAACACCTCCGACTTCTTGGTAGGAATGGTGGTGTTGCGAGGAATAATCTTGGTCATCACACCGCCCAGGGTTTCCACACCCAAGGAAAGCGGCGTCACGTCGAGGAGCAAGATATCTTTGACTTCCCCAGCTAGCACACCGGCCTGAATCGCCGCGCCCACTGCCACCACTTCATCCGGGTTCACGGTTTGGTTAGGATCTTTGTCCAAAACCCGCTTCACCAGCGCCTGCACGGCGGGAATCCGGGTGGAACCACCCACCATCACCACTTCATCAATGGCTGACTTGTCGAGCTTGGCGTCACGCATGGCGTTTTCCACCGGCACGCGACAGCGATCGATCAAGTCGGAGCACAGTTCTTCAAACTTGGCGCGGGTCAAGGTGGTATCTAGGTGCTTCGGCCCATCTTGGGTTGCGGTGATGAAGGGCAGGTTGATTTCAGCCTGGGTAACGCTCGACAGCTCAATCTTGGCCTTCTCGGCGGCTTCTGTGAGGCGCTGTAGGGCTTGCTTGTCCTTGCGGAGGTCAATGCCTTCGACTTTTTGGAATTCTCCAGCCAAGAAGTCCACAATTTTCTTATCGAAGTCATCCCCACCCAAGTGGGTGTCGCCAGAGGTGGCTAGTACTTCAAACACGCCATCACCCACTTCTAGGATGGAGACATCGAAGGTACCACCACCCAAGTCAAACACCAGTACGGTTTCATTGCTCTTGCGATCGAGACCGTAGGACAGGGAAGCGGCGGTTGGCTCGTTGATAATCCGCAGCACTTCCACGCCGGCAATCTTACCCGCGTCCTTGGTGGCTTGCCGCTGGGAATCGTTGAAGTAAGCCGGGACGGTAATCACGGCTTGGGTGACCGTTTCACCGAGATATTTGCTGGCATCATCAATCAGCTTCCGCAGAACTTGAGCAGAAATTTCTTCCGGCGCAAACTGCTTGCCCACCGATGAACAGTCAATCTTCACGTTACCGTTGACGTTCAGCACCTGGTAGGACACTTCGGTGGTTTCGTGGGTGACTTCATCAAAGCGTCGGCCAATGAACCGCTTCACGGAATAGAAGGTATTCTCTGGGTTCATCACCGCTTGACGCTTTGCGATTTGCCCTACAAGGCGATCGCCATTTTTTGCATAGGCGACGACCGAGGGAGTTGTCCGAAATCCTTCTGCGTTGGCGATGACGGTTGGTTTCCCACCTTCCATGACCGCGACGCAGGAGTTTGTTGTTCCAAGGTCAATTCCAACAACTTTTGCCATAGTTTGCGTTGCTCCGGGTTACGACTGGGGTGACTGACGACTGGGGCAAATTGGTTAGGCGACGAGGGCATACAGGGCCCCCAGAAGACGCCGGGACTGGAATTCGGGATAGCCGAACTCCCTTGAAGACGCCCACGACTGCTCATCATCTCAAAGCTTGCGGGTCGTTCTACACCATCTCTATATAGGAATACTGCCGTACCTGAACTAGACTTGAGCGATCGCTGAGCCTGCGTGAAAACCGGATGTTGGCGGGATCGATGTAGATCCTTAGCCGGGCTCCGGTGGGGAACCTTGTCTCACCGATTGAGACCCTAGCTCACCCCACATGTCAGACTAGCCATGCACTGACTATCAGACGAAATTCATATAGCCCCGTCTTTGAGATCAGGCATTTCCATGCATTGAGCAGCGTTTGTCAACCAATTTGCATCATCGACGTCCTGTTTCGATGTTTTGACTTGCTTCTATATTGCTTGTCCGACCGCCTCCCCATGAAGGCGTGGTTACCGAACCATAGTGGACGGTTCACGGCTTTTTACCCAAGAAATCTAGGTCTTGTTGAGCCTAGGTAAATCGTCTTAGGCAGATTCTGGGAACGAACGAACAGGCCCTGGAAGCTCTAGCATTCTCCTGGTTCAACCGAAACCGATGGAACCCTGCCCGCCCCATCGAGGGAAGAAGCGTGCCTGGTGGAGCCTTGCCATGTCTTCAGTGTAGAAGTGAAGGCGATCGCTGGGGTTGGGGGGAACCGTAACCCCATAGGCGGGTTTGCCGCCAGTTGCCAACAATTTGAGGGAATCGACCCAGGAGACGTCCCAAACTTCCGTCTTGCGAGTTAATACATTTGCACTATTCTGTCTTGTGAATTAATACATGTGTACTATAATAGGTGCAGGACTCTTACCCCGACTGCCATGGACTCCCTGCGATCTGAACAGCAAGCCATTTACGCCGAGCTTCGCCATCTGCAGCAGCGCGTGCAGCTTTATTTCCAAGCCACTCAAGTATCGCCAGAGGGGGAGCGATCGCCCCAGGATCCCACCTCTAGCACTTCCGGAGCAGATGACTACCAACCCTTCCCGCCGCCTCGTCGAACGGGGCGATCGCCCCGGCCCTCGCTGCACCATGCCCCTCTCCCCGATCGGCTCACCGCCATCACCTACGCCCCACCGCGCAGCAAGCCTGCACCGGCAGACACCGCAGACACCTTTTCAGATCAAGATTGGCAATCTGCCCAGCTAGAAGAGGCCTGGCAGCGGTTTGAGACCCAGATCCGTCACGTCAACCACTTAGCGGATGAGCAAGAAACCGCCCTTGTAGACCTATGGACGGTGGCTGAGGAGGTGAGTGTGCTGTGGCATCAAGGGTCGGCAGGCGATCGCCCCCCCATGGTTCCTTTGGCAGTGGATCCAACGCTCGTGGGCATTCCTCAGGTGATGGCTGGGGGGGATGGGCTCTGGCAATTAACGCCGCGATCGCTGGATGAACGTTACCGATCCGCTATGGTTCAACCCCCATCCGATCGCGATGCTCCTCGGTTTTTCCAAGACGACGGCCAGAGCGATCGAGTCGTTGCTCCTCAGGCTGGGATGCCAGAGCGATCGCTGCTCCCCGATCCACGTTCATCATGGCGATCCCGTCCGACATCCCATTCATCGTCCCGCACTGCTCAGTCCACCGATCAGTCCGCCGGACTCGCCGATCATCCTGGATGGCGGATCTGGGCAGGGTTGATCAGGGTGGGGCGATCGCTGCAAGCAGGGCTTGTGCGACTGCATCAACAGCAGCGCCGCCGCAACCGATTCCGCACCACCACGCCCCAGCTACCGGTTCTTGATCTTCAGGGAGCGGCTCTGTGGATTGTCGGAGCTGCGATCGCCCGCGTCATCTTGGCAGCGGCGCAGGTAGCTTGGCCATCCCTACAGCCTCTGTGGTTGATGCTGATGGTGCTTCCAGCGGCGATCGCTGTCTATCGAGTCACCCTTGCTCCCCAAACGGGATTTGTCACCGCCTACCGGCTTACTCTGATTTTGATCGGGCTGCTCATCGGTGGACGCATCTAGACCCGTTGATGACCTCTAGGTTGAATATCCTCACGTCAAGGAGTTAGTACGTCATGGCAAAACGGCCGATGCCTGCCCGCACGGTTCAATTCACCATCCTATGCAGCATGATCCTGGTGCTGATTGGATTAGTCACCGGTTTAAATCCCCTCAGCCTCCTGGCTAAACATGACCAGGGCGATCGCTGCCAGGGAGAAACCAATGGCGATCGCACCCTCTCGCGCCGTCAACTTTCGCAATTGCTCGACATCCCAGACGGCCAGTCACGGCAAGAACTCCAAGCCGTGTTGCAAAGCCCCTACTGCCAGCTTGCCGCCCTAGAGGGTTCCGATCTGGACACCAGAGAAGATGCCTACCCCTTAGAATTCGATCCGCAAACGTGGCTTGTGGTGCAGTATGAGAGCGATCGCTACAGAGGCTATCGTTTCTACTTCCGTCGGTAGCGCTTTGGATGGACTTTGCCTAGAGAAGAGGCGTTCGGCAAACTTAGACCGAACTCGCGTTACGGCAGCAATCGCCCCTAGGTGATTGAGTGTGTATTGGTTGGCGATCGCCGACTCGTCTAAGCTGGTGCTGGATTTCACGGTGCTCAACTCAGCCTATGCCAAGAGATTTGTCCGTCAACCAGCTCGTGACCTAGCCTCAATCTTCCTCCGCCAGGGTTTCAATCAGCAAATCCATATGCTGCTGATGCTCCGACAAAAATGCCTCGCACTGTTGCAGGTAGTGAACGGCGGTGGCAAATTGTTCAAACACATCCGCCAGCTCCAGCTCCCCCAGTTCAATTTGCTCAATAATGGTCTCAACCTCTGCCACGGTCGTTTCATAATGCCAATCGTCGGGCAAAGGCTGGTTATGATCCGGTGGAACTGTCCCATCAGGGAAATCAATCATACAACTCCAAGATTAGGACGTAGGCGGCGGAATGGGCTCAACAGCAGTGACCTGCACCTGAATGGTTCCATCGGCGAAGGTAATCCTCAGGGGCTGTCCGGCGGGCAAGCCCTGCAGCGATCGCACGATCTGCCCCTGCTCGTTGCGCACCACCGCATACCCTCGCTGGAGGACAGCGGTGGGATCAATGGAAATCAGCGCTTGTTTCAGGGCGTAGCAGCGCTGCTGTTGAGTAGTTAGTTGGCGGCGAACAGACTGAATGAGCTGTTGCTGTAACCATTGCACGACTTGGGTTTCCTGCCGCAGGCGACGATCGAGACGTACCTGTTGGAGGCGCGATCGCGATCGCTGCAGGCGGGCTTCAACCTGATCGAGGTAGCTCCTAACCGCTTGCTTTAAGGACGCTACCCGTTCGTGATGTTGATTCAAAAGCGCTTGGAGATCGGGCACTGCCAATTCTGCGGCCGCCGTGGGCGTATGGGCACAAACATCAGCGGCTAGGTCTGATAAGGATTCATCTCGCTGGTGGCCAATGCCCGCCACGATGGGAATGGGACAGGCAGCGATCGCCCGCACCACCCGCTCATCATCAAAACAAACCATATCTTCCGCTGCCCCGCCGCCCCGCGACAGAATTAGCACCTCAGCCCGGCCGTCTTGCACCACCCGCTCGATGGCCGCCACGATGCTCTCGGGCGCTTGATCGCCCTGGACGAGAGCCGGGGAAAACAGCACATGCAGACCTGGGTAGCGGGAACGCAGGGTGCGCTGAACATCGCCCCAAGCGGCAGCCTGTGGTGAGGTGACCACCGCCACGGTTTGGGGATAGGCCGGCAGCGATCGCTTTTGGTGATCATCAAACAACCCTTCTACCTGGAGGCGATCGCGCAATTGCTGATAGCGAATAGCCCGCAGACCTGCCCCAGCAGGAATAGTTTGGGTCACAATCAGTTGATACTGTCCCCGCCGAGGGTAGACCCGCACCTGCCCCAGCACAATCAACTGCGCGCCAGGATTAGGAACCGTCGTCAACCGCGATAGCTGATGATTCCACACCACGCAATGTACCGACGCTAGGGCATCCGGGTCATGGAGCGTGAAAAATAATCCACTGCGGTAGCGGTTAGCACTCGACACCTCCCCCATCACCCACACCTGCTGCAACTGTGGATCTGCTTCCACAACAGACTGGATATGAGCATTCAGCCCCGCCACAGAGAGCATCGAGTCGGGCAATAGTGCGGTAAAACTCTGCATAGACGCTGTGATTAAACCCTTATATGCCTCTGCTCATTAGCATAGGCTGTGTTTTGATATAGTGGCACTCTGGACATCAATTCTGTTTACCCTTGAGACGTTCGAGCCTGACCCATGATCAATGGTCAAGAACCACCCCAACTGTTAAAACAAAAGCTGCTGTACCAAGGCCGCAAGTTTGCCTTTGAAGTTGCTCGCCTCCGCCTCCCCAATCGCGCTGAAATCGATGGTGAATGCATCCGCCATCCAGGTGGGGCATTAGCGATTCCGGTGACCCCAGACGGGCAACTGGTGCTAACCAAACAATATCGCTTTGCCGCCTGCGGGCGATTGCTAGAGTTTCCGGCTGGGACAGTCGAACCCCATGAGGATCCGGCTACCACCATCCAGCGTGAAATTCAGGAAGAGGTGGGCTATCGCGCCCAGCGCTGGCAAACCCTAGGGACATTTCTGCTTGCGCCTGGCTATTCTGATGAGAAAATTTATGCCTTTCTAGCCCAAGATCTAGAAAAGCTGGAGGTACCCCTGGCTCAGGATCTCGATGAAGACATCGATGTGGTACATATGACGGTGGCAGAGGTGGAGCAGGCTATCTTCGAGGGTCAGTTAGTTGATGCTAAATCCATTGCTAGCTTCTTCCTAGCCCGCCCCTTGTTGTCCTAGGGAGCGATCGCCTCTGTGACCCAGCAACTCGTGGCCCTGTGCGAGCGCGAACGTTAAAGGCAAATGCCACATGCGAATGTCACATCTCTGACATGATGAATCGGTTTTTGCTAGACAAATGTCATGATAAGCAGAAGTTTGCCGACCTGGATATGAGGTCAATAACCCATACCGGCAATCGGGGCTAACAGACCAAGATGGCTAACCGCTAACGTGACTTTCTTTGATGTTGAAGTTGAATGTGTCTGCGCCAACTGAGCTACTCTGGGCCTTAATTGGGCTAATTCTAACCATTGGTGGGACGTTTCTAGAGGCGTCCATCATGAATGTGCCGTGGCTATGGGAGCACCAGGGCACGATTACCCAGTCTCTCGGTGTTAGTTATCAAATTGCAGCGGTACTGTTGGTGGGATGCTTGGGGGGAAAAAATGCAGGCCTCATGTCTCAGTTGGCCTACCTAGCGCTGGGGCTCACCTGGCTGGATATTTTCACCCAAGGCGGCGGCTTTGGCTATGTGCAATCTCCCACCTTTGGCTATCTATTGGGGTTTGTGCCAGGGGCATGGGTTTGTGGATCCTTAGCTTTTCAAATGCCGCCTCGCCTAGAGTCGTTAGCGCTCAGTTGTGTCAGCGGTTTGTTGACCATTCATGCGGTAGGCATCAGCTATTTAGCGATCGCCCGTTGGGGTGGTTGGCTAACGGCGACCTCTGGATCATTGTTGCAACAGGTTTTGCTCTATTCCCTCCATCCTTTACCAGGACAGCTCGCGATCGCCTGTGCGGTCACGGTTCTAGCCTTTGGCTTACGTCGCCTGATGTTTTACTAAAGGGTTGATCGAGCAGAACTTCTATAAATGTTGAGTGGATGCTGAGGATGGGTTAGCGATCGCTCGCCGCATCCAAGCTTGACAGGGCAGCGCGTTACGGCTGCGCCTAGCAGCACCCTACTGAGATCGTTGACTCACAGACGAGCAAGCGTAACCGTTTGACCAGGGCGATCGCCTGCTAATTCTGCCCCGAGCGATCCATTGATCCCCATTTATCTTTAGCAATTCGGCGGGAAGCCCCGCACTCTACGCAAAGCGTAAGTGTCGGGATGAAAGCCAAGGCGATGGAGTGGAACGGAGTCGCCAAACTCTGTTAGCTATTTCTAGGGAGCATTACTGCCTTCCCTAAGTTATAGTAGAAATATGCTTGTATTGACCTACTCATACCGAATTTACCCAGATCTTGAACAAGAACTCCAGATGCTGAATTGGCTGGAGACTTGCCGCAGGGTCTATAACTACGCGGTCGGAGAGCGCAAAGACTGGATCAACAGTAGAAAGTGCCCGGTCAATGCCTGCAGTCTCCAGAAGGAGTACATCATCCCAGCCGACACTCCTTATCCCGATTACTACCGCCAGAAGAAGGCGTTAACTGAAGCTAAGAAGACGAACCCTGAACTCAAAGCGGTTTATTCTCAAGTGCTTCAAGATGTGATTGGAAGAGTTGACGCCGCCTTTGCCGCATTCCACCAAAAGCGAACTGGGTTCCCTCGGTTCAAGAAATTTGGTCAGATGCGGTCGTTTCTGTTTCCGCAGATGAAGGGTGAGGCGATTGATAGCAACACCATCAAACTACCGAAAATCGGTCTAGTGCTGATCAACCTACATCGCCCCATTCCCGAAGGTTTTACCCTAAAAGCCGTTCGGGTCGTGCGGAAACATTCCGGCTGGTACGTCATGCTGACGCTGAAGGCTGAGGTGGATGTACCTGACATTCCGCCAGAGGGTCATGCCTTGGGGTTGGATGTGGGTCTGGAGTATTTCCTATCCACCTCTGATGGTAAGCAGGTTTCTCGTCCTCGTTTCTTTAATAAGCTGCACCGCAAGCTGAAATCGCTGCAACGTAGACTGAACGGGAAACAGAAGGGGTCGAAAAACTGGCTCAAGCTCATTAAGCGGATCGGTCGAGTTCACGAAAATATTGCGAGTTACCGTCTGGATTGGCAGTTCAAGTTGGCTCATCATCTCTGCGACCAAGCCGGGATGATATCCGTTGAAGACTTGGACTTCAGGACACTCGCCAAGGGCTTCCTTGGCAAACATATGATGGATGCTGGCCTGGGTCAGTTCGTCAACATCGTGCTACCGTGGGTTTGCTGGAAACGTGGGGTCTACTACGGCAAGGTCAACCCTAGAGGCACCAGTCAAGAATGTCCTGACTGCGGTGCTGAAGTCCGCAAAGACCTGAAAGACCGCATCCACCGTTGCAGTGAATGCGGTTCTATCAAACCCAGAGATGTTGCCAGCGCTCAAGTCATTCGCAATCGTGGTCTCTCGGTCGTGGGTCTCACGGCTGATGAAATCGCCTGTGGACGGGTTCTGTCGGGGGCTTTGCCTAGACAAGACCGAACGAAGCAGGTAGTCGCTGGAGCGATCCAGTGAAGCCCGCGCTGTACCCGTAGGGTCAGCGTCGGGAGAACGTCACTATGAGCAAGGGTGATCGGGAACGATGAGTCTCCCATGGAGCGATCGCTCGTGATCCTCCCCACCCAAACCTAGCCCACAGACATGCATTGCCAGACCAACCCATGACGTTCAAAAATCATCTATTTTGGATTATCGCCTTCATTGGTTTGGTGGCGGATCAAATCACCAAGTACTGGACAGTGCAGGCCCTAGAGTTGGGGGAAACGATTCCCATCTGGGAGGGCGTCTTTCACTTCACCTTTGTCACCAACACTGGGGCAGCGTTTAGCCTATTTAGCGATAACGGTACCTGGCTGCGCTGGCTGTCGTTGCTGGTCAGCCTCGGGCTGATGGTGTTTGCCTGGCTCGGCCCCCGACTCAACCGCTTGGAGCAGGTGGGCTATGGATTTATTCTAGGGGGCGCGCTGGGGAATGGCATCGATCGCTTTGCCACCGGCGAGGTGGTTGATTTCCTCGACTTCCGGCTGATCCGCTTCCCTGTTTTCAACGTGGCGGACATCTGCATTAACATCGGTATTCTTTGCATCTTGATCGCTGCCTTTACCTTGCCCCCCGATCACCCTGGCGATCGCCGTCCATCTTGACATGGTCTTTGGACGGTGAATTGAGGAACGTGAACGATCACCGTAGTCCTACGGAAGATACTTGCTCTGATTCAGGTAAAACTTTATATCTTAGGGGGCGATCGCAAAGTTTTCGCTGGCTAGGCACAATTAGCCGGATTTTTCGATCGCGGTGAGATAGGTGGAGTAGCAACCACAACCTGGATCCGATCGACCCTAGAGGTGAGTCATGACGTCTCTCGTTCCCCAACCACCAGTCTGCAATCTCCCCCCTATCTCTATGCATCAGGGTAGCGATCGCTGTGGCATCCTGCGACGAACTGAGTACACAACCTGTCACGTCACCATTCCTGAGCAGGTTCGACCAGTGGCGGCGATCGCCGTGGCGGATCAGTTTTATAGCTTATTCAAAGCCCAACAGTCGCTGCAAGATGCCCAAGCGATCGCTCAACGATTGCAGGAGCAAGGCGATCCATCCCTGATCACGCTGTTGCCGACCGGCTATGCCATTTGGGTGTGGGAGCCAGATGCTCAAGTCTTGGTGCGTCGCAGACCATCCTTACCCCCGCGCCCGCCGCTGCAGGAGCGCTACCATCCCTGTCATATTCGTGTGCCCCACCATGGCGATCGCCTGGCGGCAATTCGCGTAGGCGATCACTACTACAGCCTGTTTCGTATTGTGAACCAGGCCCATCATGCTCAGCGGGCCTCGGCTAAGTTGAGCGATCGCGGCCATGGTGTGGTGATCACTCAAACCGTTCGTGGCTATGCGCTCTGGCTTCTAGAACCCGATGCTCAGCCCGATACCCCTACCCCGGAGACGAATCTTGACTAGCCACCACCTGATTGCGTCCCTGGGATTTGGCAGAGAGCAGATTGCGGTCAGCTCGGTTTAGCAGGCTCAGACCCCGATCGTCATCACTGGGCAGCAATGAGGCACTGCCAATACTAATGGTAATGGTGACATCTAGGGTATCGCTGAGGGCAAAAGGGCGTTCTGCCATGCGCCGCCGCAGGCGATGCCCCACGCGCAGCGCCTCTGCCCCATCCGTATCGCTGAGAATCACAATAAATTCTTCCCCACCGTAGCGAAAGGGGGTGTCACAAAACCGTAGATTGTGGCGCAGGCGGGCAGAAATCAGTTGTAGGGCGCGATCGCCCACTAAATGCCCGTAGTTGTCGTTGATGGACTTAAAGTAGTCAACATCCAGCACCAGGAGGCTAATCGGGGCTTTACGGGTGCGCGCATTTTGGATTTGCCGAGGCAGTTCCCATTCAAACGCTCGCCGGTTGTTTAATTCAGTGAGGGGATCCGAAAGGGCGATCGCTGAAAGCAGGTCATTGGTGCGCATCAGCTCCCGATGATTTTGTACCCGCCGCAAGCCTGATTTGATCTTGGCTCCTAGACTACGCAGCAGGAGCTGGCTGAAATGGTTGGCGTCGAAGGGGAGGGGCGGATCCGGCAAGGCTTCTGGTTGACAGGATGCATCACAGGTATCCTGAGGTATGGAGCCACCTAGCACCTTGATCGGTTGACTATTGATGTCATGGGCACACCAGGCAAAGGCGTCAGCGCCAGCTTCAACAGCCTCCTCCTCTTGGGCAATGTGTTGGGAGGTGGCGATCGCGCTAAACCAATCGACCCATTGAAGCTGCCCCACCAGAATGATATAAATCCACGACAGCCGCCCTTGGTCTTTGAAGGTGCGGCAGAGATCTAGGGCACCGGGATAGTCAGCCTGCAGCAACAGCACATCGGGCTGCTGAGCTTGCACAAGGGATATGGCCTCTGCGACGTCAGAGACGGATTCAATGGAGTGGAGTCCAAGATGTTCGATAAGGTCAGAGAACCTAGACATAAACTGAGGTTCTCCAACAAGGAGAATTGAGCCGTCCATTGTGCTGGGAGCTAACGATTAGGTGGCCAGTGCAGCAGAGAGGTGCTGAGCGCGCATCGGGGACTGAGCCGGCACAATGCAGGCTGAGTGACAAAGGCAACGATCGCTCAGGATGGCAGGTTGTGGAAAAGCTAAACGCGAATCAAGTCCATGAACAGAGATCACCATGATTATCGGATGTTGGGGGCATTCCACCAAGATCATGCAATAAATGCATGATGAACCTCACGCTGGCTCCATGCTGAAATAGCCACCTTTCCCAGGTTAATCGATGGATGGTGCTAGATTCACGCAACAGGACTTTATCGGAAAGCCTGCATTCAAACTAAGAATCCGTCAATTTATGGTAGCAAACGCTACAGTTTTTGATGTTGGCAATGATGAGTGTTCTGTCTAGCTAATTATCTGAAAATGGCTAGATCAATCGAGTGTTCTAAAGCTCTTTGATGGAAAAAGCGATCGCTTCTGAACGGTCTCCCCAAAACTAGAGTTGTGAACCATGACGGCATGAAGCGTAAACGAAGGGATTTAGACGCATGGGGGATTTGCGCTGATTGGAGGCGAGATATGTCTATCATCTGAGGGCATCTGCTATGAATCTACAAGACCCCTACCTATGGATTACGGTCTATCGTTATGAGTTCATCAACTCTTTACAGAAAACCTGCGGATGCTGGGACAAATGCTGGGACAAAGGGCAGAGCAGGACAGGCTGTGGGGTGGGATGCATTTTGTCTTGAGGAACTATCTGGGGCGATCGCGCTAAATTTTGTCGAATCTGTCCCCATGATTGACAATAGAATGCGAAGAGTTAAGCACATAGCTTGTATTGCGGAAGTCCCATGGTCACCTTTCTTAGCGGCGCTCAAATTCGACAAACGTTCCTAGAGTTCTATCAAGCCCGCGGGCATCGCATTTTGCCCAGCGCGTCGCTGGTACCGGAGGATCCGACGGTGCTGCTGACGATCGCGGGGATGTTGCCCTTCAAGCCGATTTTCCTAGGCCAGCGTCAGCCGGACTGTTTGCGCGCCACCAGTTCTCAAAAATGTATTCGCACCAACGATATTGAAAATGTGGGACGTACGGCACGCCACCACACCTTTTTTGAGATGCTGGGCAACTTCAGCTTCGGCGATTACTTCAAATCCGACGCGATCGCTTGGGCCTGGGAATTATCGACGCAGGTGTTTGGGCTGTCTCCCGAGCGATTGGTGGTGAGCGTCTTTCGTGACGATGATGAAGCCTTTGCCATCTGGCGCGACCAGATTGGCATTCCCGCCCACCGCATCCAGCGCATGGATGAAGCGGATAATTTCTGGGTGTCTGGCCCCACGGGCCCCTGCGGCCCTTGCTCTGAGATTTACTACGACTTCCACCCCGAGTTGGGCGATGCCACCCTCGACCTAGAAGACGACAGCCGGTTCATCGAGTTCTACAACTTGGTGTTCATGCAATACAACCGGGATGCGGAGGGGCAGCTCACGCCGCTGCAAAAGCAAAATATTGACACCGGGCTGGGTCTGGAGCGCATGGCGCAAATTTTGCAGCAGGTGCCCAATAACTATGAAACCGATCTGATTTTCCCCATCATCAAAACCGCAGCAGCGATCGCCAACATGGACTATGCCAAGGCGGATGAGTCTACCCAAGTTTCCCTGAAGGTTGTAGGTGATCACGTGCGATCGGTGGTGCATATGATTGCCGATGGCATTACGGCTTCTAACCTGGGGCGGGGCTATGTGCTGCGGCGCTTAATCCGGCGCGTGGTGCGCCATGGTCGCCTGTTAGGGATCGATCGCCCCTTTATCACCGAGGTAGCCGAAACGGCGATCGCTCTCTGTGAAGATGTTTATCCCCAAGTGCGGGAACGGGCGGCGCTGATTCAAGCCGAACTGCAGCTAGAGGAAGCTCGCTTTTTGGAAACCCTAGAGCGGGGCGAGAAATTGCTCAGCGAGATTTTATCGAAGGTGCCGGCGGGGGGGCAGATTACCGGCCGGGATGCCTTCGTGCTCTACGACACCTACGGTTTTCCGCTAGAACTCACCCAGGAAATTGCTGAAGAACAGGGGTTGACGGTCAATGTGGCCGAGTTTGAGACGGCCATGGAGCAGCAGCGCCAGCGCTCCCAAGCCGCCCATGAAACCATCGATCTGACGGTGCAAGGCGCGTTGGATCAACTGGCGGAACATATCCACGAAACCGAATTTTTGGGCTACACCGATGTGGCCGGCAGCGCCACGGTGCAAGTGTTGCTCGTAGATGGTCATCCGGTGGATCAGGCCCCGGCAGGGACAGCGGTGCGCCTAGTGCTCGACCAAACGCCCTTCTATGCCGAGTCGGGCGGTCAAATTGGCGATCGCGGCTACCTATCGGCGGACAGCACCCTGGTGCGCATTGAGGATGTGCAAAAAGAAGGATCGATCTTTATCCACATCGGCACCGTGGAGCGGGGCAGTCTCAGCGTTGGCGATCGGGTCACGGCCCAGATTGACCTGGCCTGTCGCCGTCGGGCCCAGGCTAACCACACGGCTACACACCTGCTGCAAGCGGCGCTCAAAACCTTGGTGAGTGACACCATTTCCCAAGCCGGTTCCTTGGTGTCCTTCGATCGCCTCCGGTTTGACTTCAACTATGCCAAACCCTTGACCCCTGAACAGATCCAGCAGATTGAGGCCCAGGTGAATACCTGGATTGCGGAAGCCCATGGAGCCACGATTACGGTCATGTCCCTGGCAGATGCGAAAGCGAAAGGGGCGATCGCCATGTTTGGGGAGAAATATGCCGATGATGTGCGGGTGATTGATTTTCCCGGCGTCTCCATGGAACTCTGCGGCGGCACCCATGTGAGCAATACGGCAGAAATTGGCCTGTTTAAGATTGTGTCTGAAACGGGCGTAGCGGCAGGCATTCGGCGCATTGAGGCGATCGCTGGCCCGGCGGTGCTGGAATATCTCAATCTCCGGGAGCAGGTGGTGCGGGAGTTGAGCGATCGCTTTAAGGTGAAACCGGAGGAGGTGGTCGAGCGGGTCACAACTCTCCAGGATGATCTGAAGCTGGCCCAAAAGCAGTTGACCGCCCTCAAGTCTGACCTAGCGATCGCCCAGAGTGACGGTCTCCTGAGCCAAGCGGAAACAGTGGGCGCGGTGCAAATTCTCGTGGCCCAACTGGGAGAAAGTGACCCCGAGTCGTTGAAAACCGCCGCGGAACGGTTGCTGCAAAAGCTGGGGGATGGAGCTGTGGTGCTGGGATCGGTGCCGGAAGCGGGTAAGGTCAGTTTGGTGGCAGCCTTCAGTCCGGCGGTGAATCAAGCGGGTCTCCAGGCTGGAAAATTCATCGGAGCGATCGCTAAACTCTGTGGCGGTGGCGGTGGTGGGCGACCCAACTTGGCCCAGGCGGGCGGGCGAGATCCTGAGCAACTGGATGCGGCCCTAGAACAGGCTCGTCAGACGCTGCAATCTACCCTGAAGGCTAGCTAGCAACCGGATTTTTCCAGGACGTGCCCTTGCCAGCGATCGCCTCCAGAACCTTGGGGATCGCGAGGTAACGTTGAGGGTCGCTAAACATTGCTTAGGGATCGCTAGAAATCCTATGGGGATCGCTAGGCAAGGGGATCCTCAGCGTTGCGGTATGCCGGATCGAAGCATGTCTATGGTTACCCTAAGCGATCGCTGATCCCGTTGACCTGGGGGCAATATCTTTGGGGATCAAGCTGATCCCCGAGGGAATTGGGCCCACTCAGGGGTTACGAAACCAAACAATCGCTTTAGAATATCTTTAGATTGAAGCGACGGAAGCGCATCGGTTGACTGCGGGTATCCGTGGATCAATGACCTGATTAAGGGCGATCGCTGTCTGCATATTCAGCCCACTGCCTAAACTAACTGCCATTCCAACGAAATGCTTGAAAAACATCGCATGGAGGCACTGAACAACTCGCAGGAGACTCTGCCGCAGACCGCTGCCGTATCGCTGCAACTCCTGTTATTTGTGGACAAGCGTCCCTACTCTGCCGAGAAAATTCGTCAAATTCGCAGCAAGCTGAAGGAATTGCCGACCCCACACCCTGTTGATCTTCATGTGGTGGATGTCAGCGAACAGCCCCACCTGGCTGAACATTTCAAACTGGTGGCAACACCAACGCTGATCAAGCTATTTCCCGAGCCGCGTCAGATGCTGGCCGGCACAAACCTGGTGGCTCAAATTGGCAACTGGTGGGAGCGCTGGCAGCGATCGCTGGATGATATAGCCGCTCAGACCGTACCGGAAGAGTCCAAGCCTTCCAACCCTGCCCATCCTACAGAGGCGATCGAGGCATCCCCCACATCGGCCACCCTGGCATCCGTCGCCCACTCGGCAGAGCTGATTCAGCTATCGGACGAAATCTTTCAACTGCGTCAGGAAAAAGAGGATCTTCAGGAACAGGTGCTGTTTAAAGATCGCCTGATTTCCATGCTGGCCCATGATTTACGTAATCCCATTACGGCGGTGTCGATTGCGTTGGAAACCTTAGAAATGGGGTTCAATACGGAAGCTAGTGAACTCCCCTCTCGGTTTACACCGGAATTGATGGCTCAATTGCTCAAACATGCCCGCACCCAGACCAAGGCCGTCGATCGCATGATTGCCGATGTGCTGCAAGTGGCCCGTGGCCAGGGGGCTGGCTTCCAGATTCAACCTCAGCGCCTTGACCTAGGCGATCTCTGCTACGACGTTCTCAGTCGCTTAAATGCTCAAGTGCAGCGCAAGTCTCAGCAGATCGAGGCCGATATTCCCAGCGATCTGCCTCGGGTCTATGCCGATCCGGAGCGGGTGGAACAGGTGCTCATGAATCTGCTCGACAATGCCATTAAGTACACACCGGTGTCTGGCAGTATTCGTCTGACTATTTTGCATCGCACCACCCAAAAGGTGCAGGTGAGTATCTGTGATGATGGCCCTGGCATTCCTGAAGAAAATTGCGATCGCATCTTCGAGGATCGATTTCGCCTAGAACGGGATGAAAGCAAAGATGGTTATGGTATCGGTCTCTCCCTTTGCCAGCGGGTCATTCGGGCCCACTATGGGCAGATCTGGGTCGATTCTGTTCCCAGCCAGGGCAGTTGCTTTCACTTCACCCTGCCGGTCTACCGTTCCTAGGCATGGAGCAAGCCATGTCTACGAGTCTAGATAAGCCATCCCTCCGTCGATCGCTCCTGGCCCATCGTCAAGCCATGACGGTGCACGACTGGCAGCAGGCCAGCGATCGCCTCTGTGCCCATCTCCAAGCCAGTGACCAACTGCATCAGGCCAAGACGGTACTCGCCTACTTCAGCATTCGCCAAGAGCCCGACCTACGTCCGTTGTTCACCGCCTGTTCCTGGATCCGTTGGGGGATGCCGCGCTGTCAGGGGCGATCGCTAATCTGGCACCAGATCGATCCCGGTGATCCCAGCCATTGGCAAGCGGGAGCCTACGGTATTCCAGAACCGCGATCCCAGCGACCGATCCTTGATCCCCAGGGGGTTGATCTGATGCTGATCCCCGCCGTGGCCTGCGATCGCCGAGGCTATCGACTGGGCTATGGTGGCGGCTTTTACGATCGCCTGCTCAGCCAACCGGATTGGCAAGCGATCCCCACCCTGGGCATTGTGTTCCACCACGGCTACCTACCCCAGCTTCCTGCCGATCCCTGGGATCGACCGCTACAGGCGGTTTGTACGGATCAGGCTCTCTACTCCATCAGCTCCATCGACTAACGCTGCCCCATCTGGATCCGCCATAGACCAGCATAGACCTGGTTCTTGCCTAGCAGGTCGTCGTGCAGCCCCTGCTCGATCAATCGCCCCTGTTCCATCACATAAATACAGTCCGCGTTGCGAATGGTAGACAGGCGGTGGGCGATGGCGATGGTGGTACGGTTTTGGGTAATCCGATCTAGGGATCGCTGGATCGCCGCTTCGGTTTCGTTGTCCACGGCTGACGTGGCTTCATCCAAGATTAAAATCGGTGGATTTTTCAACACGGCGCGGGCGATCGCCAACCGTTGCCGCTGCCCGCCCGATAGTTTTTGCCCCCGTTCCCCAACTATCGTGGCGTATCCCTGGGGGAGCTGTTGAATAAACTCGTGGGCCTCGGCGATCGCGGCCGCAGCAATCACATCGGCATCCGTCGTGTCGGGACTGCCATAGCGAATATTGTCCGCCACGCTGCCGTGGAACAGGAAGACGTCCTGGCTGACCAAGCCAATCGCCCGCCGCAGATCCTGGAGCTGGATATCTCGCAGCTCCGTTCCATCCAGGGTGATGCTGCCCGAGTCAATATCGTAGAACCGCAGCAGTAGTTTCACGAGGGTACTTTTGCCAGACCCCGTAGAGCCAACAATGGCAATGGTCTTACCCGCTGGGATATGCAGGGAGAGCTGGTTCAAGATCGGCGGGCGATCGGGATAGGCGAAGCTCACTTGGTCAAATATCACCTCCCCTTGAATGGCGGGAAGGGGACGCGCTAGGGTGCCCGACGGGATCGCCATGGGGGTATCCAGCAAGTTCATCACCCGCGTGGTGGAGGCCATGGCCCGCTGATACTGATCCAACGTTTCTCCCAAGCGGGTGAGCGGCCAAAGCAGACGCTGGGTGAGAAAGACGAGGACGCTGTAGGTACCCACGGATAGGCTGCCTGCCGCTGCCGCCAAGCCACCGTAGAGCAAGGTGGCAGTAAACCCCACCAAGATGATCAGGCGGATCAATGGGACAAACGCCGCACTGAAGGCGATCGCCCGCCGATTACTCTGCCGATAGGCCTCACTTTCTAGGGTAACCCGCTCAATTTCGTAGGCTTCGGTGGTAAAGCTCTTAATGGTTGTGATGCCGCTGAGATTGTTCGATAGACGGCTGTTGAGCACACTCACCTTTTCACGCACCTCGCTGTAGAGGGGCGCTAGGCGTTTTTGGAAGACAATCGATCCCCACAAAATGAACGGCATGGGCAGCATCGCCATCCAAGCCACGCCCGGTGCCAAGATGAAAAATGCCGCTCCAATGACGATGACCGTGGTGGCTACCTGGAGGAGATCATTGGCTCCCCGATCGAGAAATCGCTCAAGCTGGTTGACGTCATCATTCAAGATGGCCATGAGTTCGCCGGTGTTGCGGTTCTCGAAGTAGGCCAGCTCTAGATCCTGGAGGTGGCGGTAGGCATCAATGCGCAGATCATGCTGAATGGTTTGGGCTAGGTTGCGCCAGAGGCGATCGTAGGCATATTCAAAGGCAGACTCTAAGCCCCAAATCACCAGGGTTAAGCCTGACAACACCAGCAATTGCCCAAGAATGCTGCGCACCCCAAAGGAAGCGATGAGAGACTGCTCCTGCTCCACCACCACATCCACGGCGATCCCAATCAACGCGGGGGGGGCAAGGTCAAACAGCTTGTTGAGCACTGAGCAGGTTACCGACCACCACACCTGCCGCCGATAGGCTTTACCGTAGGTGAGCAGTCGTTTCAGGGGATGGGCTGGTTGAGCAGCTAAGGTGGATGACCGAGAGGGTAGACGATATTTTTGGGAAAGAGATGGCTGCTTCATGGTGAGTAGGCTAGGATAGGTGCGCGATCGCCTGGGTTTTGGCCACGCTTCGAGCCTTGCCATTGTATCGCGATCGCCCCAGACCATCGGCGGCATCTCTCCTGCCCTCGCCACGGTGGGATATTTGAGGTTCTGAGCCCCCTCGATCACCCTGCCTTTCTGTCTTGGGCACTAAGATCTAACTCATAAGAAATTCTAATCACGAGTAAATACGTAGCTTTTCTCCCATGCCGTCACAGGGGGTAAGACCCATCATGCGGGAGTTTCAGGGATTTTGTACGTAGGTTTGCGTAGCCACTCTGCCGCTTCACGAGATGGATTCCGTAATTTTTTTGAGAAAAAGATGATTTTGGTGATTACACCGAGAGTAAATTCACTTATAATGGGGTTAATGATGATGGTAGATGTTCACACGACCCGGTGGTTCGCCACTGGGTTTTTTTTTGTCTGAATTGGCGATCGCTCTCGGGACACTTCTCTCCGCAATTTCCCGGAGTCACGATCTAGAACTCCCGCATCAACGAAATAGACAACCGTAGAAGCATGAATCTTGGATCTTGCTCAGGAGGTGGCTCCATTCAATGAAGCTAACTTGCCGGCTTGAGCGGAGTCTAAACCCTTTGCTCATCAGGGTTTGAGAGAAATTTAAGATCGTTATGGCTTCCTACTTAGGACAAACAAGGGGATAGTCCTGGGCAGCTCCCGCACTCCATTCCCACATCGACCCCGCATAGTTTTGAGCGACATACCCCAACTGCACTAGTACGGTGGTCATCCAAGCCGAGCGAATGCCGCCGGTGCAGTACGTAATAATACGGTGCTGACGCGTAATTCCATGCTGGGCCAGGCGATTGCCTATCTCTGCAGCAGATCGTAGGTAGCCTTGCGGAGTTAAGCAATCCCGACTATCAAGGTGTAGGGCTCCCGGCAGATGGCCACCTCGGCATTCTCCATGGAGCAGGGCACCCTGGTACTCGGCAAGCGTACGAACGTCAAGCACTACCCAAGGGCGATCGCCTCCTGGCTGAGTGATCAGATGGCGCAGAGTTTCTCGATCGATCGTCCAAGTGGGAACCCGCTCGATCGACAACGTTGGCCTGCAGGACGGTGGTGTTTGGGGAATTGGTTGTGATGGCAGCGCGGCCCAGCCCCCATCCACCCAGCAAGCGGCAGGATGGCCAAGCGATCGCAGCATCCAAACAATCCGTCCCTCTTGCCCCCAGCCATGGTGGGCATCACCTACAACAAGGACTGGCGCATCGGTAATCCCTAAGCGGTGGATGAGGTTGCTTAGCTGAACATCTTGGTTGAGTAAGCAACCCCGCTGAGTGGGTTCATGGGGAGTAAACCACTGCCACTGAATGCGTCGAACTTTGGAAAAACGGGGTGTCCAGGTTTTGCCCCTGGCGTCTAGCAACGTTGCGCCCTGATGCAGATAGGCGTAGGCCATCTCCCAGGTCACAATCCAGGGATAGGTTTCCTCGGATAGCGCTTGGCGTTGATCACGTCTAGCCATAAAAAAGAACGGTAGAGCTATCCATACTCTACCGTTCTTAAACTATGATCCCCGTTGGGATTCTAAGCTGGCAGTCTGAGCCGGTTATCCGACCTTAACTACACAAGCTAGGTTTTAATCAGCCGATTGAGGCAATAGCTCACGCTGCTGTTCTGAAGATGAGACGCGCACCTGCCCATCGTCATCCACATCCACAACCGCCGTGTCGCCTTCCTTGACTCGACCCGACAGAATTTCTTCCGCCAAGCTGTCTTCTAGAAGCCGCATGATAGCCCGACGCAAGGGGCGAGCACCATAGCTGGGGTTGTAGCCTTCATCAATCAACCGATCCTTGAAGCGTTCGGTCACTTCTAGGCGGATGCCTTTTTCCTGAAGACGGACAAAGACTTCCTTGAGAAGAATCGTCGCAATGTCCTTCACCTCATCCTTGGTGAGCTGACGGAAGACGATAATTTCGTCCAAACGGTTGAGGAACTCAGGCTTGAAGGAGCTTTTCAGCTCTTCTTGAACTAGGTTGCGAATTCGAGCGTATTGAGCTTCTTCAGCACTTTCTTCGGAGAACTCAAAGCCCAGACCGCCGCCACCTTTCTCAATGACCCGCGACCCAATGTTCGAGGTCATGATGATCAGGGTGTTCTTGAAGTCTACGGTGCGTCCCTTGGCATCGGTCAGGCGACCATCTTCCAAGATTTGCAACAGCATATTGAAGACATCAGGGTGAGCCTTCTCAATTTCATCGAAGAGCACCACCGTATAAGGACGACGACGCACAGCTTCGGTGAGCTGACCGCCTTCGTTGTAGCCGACATAGCCCGGAGGAGAACCAATCAGCTTCGAGACGGTGTGCCGCTCCATGAATTCCGACATGTCTAGGCGAATCATGGCTTCTTCAGATCCGAAGAAGTAGGCTGCCAAGGACTTGGTCAACTCCGTCTTCCCAACCCCGGTGGGCCCAGAGAAGATAAAGCTAGCAATCGGCCGGTTGGGGTTTTTCAGACCCACGCGAGACCGGCGAATGGCGCGCGATACGGCTTTCACCGCTTCGTCTTGACCAATCAATCGGGTGTGGAGGGTATCTTCCATGTGCAGGAGTTTTTCCGACTCCGACTCGGTGAGTTTGTTCACCGGCACTCCCGTCCACGAGGCCACGATGTGAGCAATATCTTCTTCCGTCACTACGGGAGAGGCATCGCTATTGTCGTTGGCAGATTCTGTCTTTTTGTTCTGAGCGATCGCTCGGATCTCAGCTTTGATTTCCATTTCGCGATCGCGCAATTCACCAGCGCGGTCAAAGTCTTGGGAACGCACTGCGTCGTCCTTCTCGCGAAGCACTTGGCGGAGTTCTTTGTCCAGTTCTTTGGCGGCGGGCGGTAGCTGCGAATTAATCAAACGCACCCGTGACCCTGCTTCATCGACCAAGTCAATCGCCTTATCCGGCAGGAAGCGATCGGAAATGTATCGATCAGAGAGTTTGGCGGCAGCCTCTAGGGCTTCATCGGAAATGCGCAGCTTATGGTGCTGCTCGTAGCGATCGCGAAGACCATGCAAGATTTCGATGGTTTCATCGACCGAGGGTTCACCCACCATTACCGGTTGGAACCGGCGTTCTAGAGCCGCATCGCGTTCGATGTGTTTGCGATACTCATCTAGGGTGGTAGCACCGATGCACTGAAGTTCACCCCGAGCCAAGGCTGGCTTGAGAATATTGGCGGCATCAATGGCACCTTCAGCAGCGCCCGCGCCAATCAGGGTGTGGACTTCATCAATCACGAGGATGACGTTACCCGCTTGGCGGATTTCGTCCATGATTTTCTTCAGCCGTTCTTCAAATTCACCGCGATACTTGGTACCGGCAACTAAGAGTCCGATATCCAGGGTCACTACGCGCTTTTCTTCCAGAATGTCTGGAATGTCGTTATTGGAAATGCGCTGGGCTAGACCCTCGGCGATCGCTGTTTTACCAACCCCAGGCTCACCGATGAGCACAGGATTGTTCTTGGTACGGCGTCCCAGGATTTGAATGACCCGCTCAATTTCTTTCTGCCGACCCACGACCGGGTCGAGCTTCCCTTCGCCAGCCATCTGAGTCAGGTTGGAGCCAAATTCATCCAGGGTTGGAGTTTTGGTGCGACCTTGACCCCCTCCAGCGGAGACCTCAGCCGTTTCGCCCAGCATCCGGATCACCTGGGTGCGCACCTTCGATAGGTCAACGCCCAGATTTTCTAGGACTCTAGCGGCGACACCTTCGCCTTCACGAATCAAGCCCAGAAGCAGATGCTCTGTGCCGATGTAGTTGTGGCCTAACTGACGAGCTTCTTCGAGAGATAACTCCAGCACTCGCTTGGCTCGAGGGGTAAATGGAATCTCAACAGCGACGAAGCCGGAGCCTCGACCGATGATTTTCTCGACCTCAATCCGAGCGTCTTTGAGGTTGACCCCCATTGACTTGAGGACTTTGGCGGCGACGCCAGTTCCTTCTCCAATTAAGCCGAGGAGAATTTGCTCTGTCCCCACGAAGTTGTGACCCAGGCGACGAGCTTCTTCCTGAGCCAACATGATCACTTTAATAGCTTTTTCTGTGAAGCGTTCAAACATGGCGTTTTTCCATCACCTGCTGCGTGCCGGTACGCTGATTTTAGCACAGCAAATCCATCCGCCTGTTACCCAACAACGACGGAGGAGGGGTAGGGATTTCCGAAGACCGAGCCGACATTAAGCCTGTTGCGAGTCCCTAAACGGGAAAAAATGCCGAAGATGTATATTTTCTGCCCCAAGGGAAATCTATTAGCAGAAATCAAAGGACGCGTCAAGGACGATGAATAGGGCTGGGCGGCGGTGGCGAAGCCCCCTGCGCTCTGAATGTCGCTCTAGGCAAGGGCTAGGTTGGGGATCACAGTCCTGAGATTAGGGGGTGAATTATTGCGTTTTGTGAAGATTTGCGATGAACGGTAAAGGATATCGGTCACGGTGCTCCGTTCTCAGGCTGTAAAAAAGGGGCGATCGCCCCCACAGAACTCGTCAACTGCCAGCCGTGCTGCTGCAGGCGTTGGTGAACCTGCTGCCAGTCGTGCTGGAGGCGATCGCCAAAGTCATCCGTTTGCAAACCCTTGCACCATAAAATCAGCGCATCCTCTCCAGTGTCGGCATAGTAGCGTCGCCGCCGTCCCACTTCATGGAAGCCGTAGTGAGCATAGAGGGAGCGCGCTGCTTGGTTGGAATCACGAACTTCTAGGGTGGCCCACTGCAGGCCGCGATGGCGCGCTAGGGAGAGAAGCGTCAGCAAAGCCGCCTGTCCTAAGCCCTGCCGTTGATAGCGGGGATGGATGCCCAATAGAGTGATGTGAGCTTCGTCGAGGATGGCCCAGCAGCAGGCAACGCCAATCAGGGTAGGGTCAGATGGGTCATCGTCTGAGGTGTCAGAGGGCGATCGCTGCAGCATCAGTAAATCGCTATTGGGGCTGATGACCTCTCGTTGATAGCCCTCCTGCGTCCATAATCCGCCAAAACAAAGGTGATCCAGGCGGACAACATCTGCTAAGTGCTGGGTTGTCAGGGGATGAAGTTCTACGCAGGGCATGAGGGTTAGGCAGACAGAAGGATTGGATCAGATAACAGCAGGGCGTTGCTGAACCGCGGTATGACTTGCGTTGGCACGTAAGTGAGACGCTCACACTCGCAGGTCACCATCAAGGTTGTGGGAACATCTTGCTCCCGTTCCGGTTTCAGAGCTTGATTCAGCCATGCCAACAGCAGGAGGATAGGATCTTGGATTAGATAGCTTGGATCAGGATCAGTAGCCGTTGGCGATCGCTGCCCTAGGAGGCGACAGAGGGGATGGAGCGAAGGGCATAGGTATGGATTGGGGAACCCGTAGAATTGATCGGCAGGATGCCAGCTTGTAATTGTACACTAGGTAATTAGACGGATTCATCTGCCAGGCTAACTGTCCATGGATCTGTTCTCCAGAGCCGCACGTTGCAAGGATAGTTCTTTTCATGGTCTCGACCCCTGCCGCTAGTCTTCAAAATAGTTGCCAATTTTTGCCTGAATGGACGGTTGAAGATCCATCGCCCAATCAATTTTTGATGCCGCTGACGGCGGCGGTCAACAGCCAAGATCACCTCACCATCGGTGGCTGTGACGTTGTGGATCTGGTTCAACAGTTTGGTTCACCGCTCTACATTTTGGATGAACAGACCCTGCGTACGGCCTGCCGTCAATACCGGGATGGGTTTCGGCACTATTATCCTGGCGAGTCGCTGGTCATTTATGCCTCCAAAGCCTGGAACTGTCTGGCGGTTTGTGCGATCGCTGCCAGTGAAGGTCTAGGCATCGACATCGTTTCCGGCGGAGAACTCTACACGGCCCTCCAAGCCGGTGTCCCTAGCGATCGCCTCTATTTCCACGGCAACAATAAGAGCCGCGATGAACTGCAGCAGGCTGTGGTTGCTAACTGCACCATCGTGGTGGATAACTGGTTTGAGCTAGAGACCCTGGTGGCGATCGCCGCTAACACCGAAGCTCCCGTGCGGATCATGCTGCGCCTGACGCCGGGCATCGAGTGCCACACCCACGACTACATTCGCACCGGGCACATCGACAGCAAATTTGGTTTTGATCCCGATCAGTTGGATGAAGTATTTACTTTTGTGGCCCAGCAGCCTGGCCTAGACTGTGCCGGGCTGCATGCCCACATTGGCTCTCAGATTTTTGAACTCAATCCCCACCAAGATTTAACCGATGTGATGGCTGGCTGGCTAGACAAGGCGGCCCAAGCTGGTCTGCCGGTGCGGGAACTGGACATTGGCGGTGGTCTGGGCATTCGCTACACCGAGTCCGACGATCCGCCGAGCATCCATGACTGGATCCAGGTGATCTGCGAAGGCGTGGTACGGGCCTGTGAAACCAGGCAACTGCCTCTGCCCAAGCTGATTGCAGAACCAGGGCGATCGCTAATTGGTTCTGCCTGCGTCACCGCCTACACCGTCGGCAGCCAGAAAGTGGTTCCCAATCTTCGCACCTATGTGACCGTGGATGGCGGCATGTCCGATAACCCTCGCCCGATCACCTATCAATCCCTCTACCGAGCGGTCGCCGCCAGCCAGATGTCGGCCCCTCTCACCGAAACCGTCGCGATCGCTGGCAAGCACTGCGAATCCGGTGACATCATTATCCAAGAAACCACCCTACCTACAACCCAACCGGGTGATACCCTCGTCATCCTAGGCACAGGGGCCTACAATTACAGCATGGCATCCAACTACAACCGGGTCCCCCGGCCATCGGCGGTGCTCGTACAGGATGGCGAGGCAAGTATCATCCTGCAACGCGAAACTTACCTAGATTTGATCCGTCAGGATCGACTACCCAATCGACTGGCGATCGCAAGCGAATGAGCTGAGACGTCATCCGTCGGTTTCCCTAGACCCAACTTCGATCATGATCGGTTGTGAGGCGTGGCGCAACCTAACCCATTGAGCAGATCGGAAACGTGTTTTGTAGAGGGCAAATGAATCGTCCCCTGCTATCCTTGTAAGCTGAGTCCTTAGGACACAGATTATCCGTTGTCAGACGTGGATGCAGGATACGCTCGTCAACACCTGCCGAACCACGCCTGAACCGGTGCAAGGTCACACTCCAGATCAATTCAGATGGGATCTCTGCTGACGCAATGGCTACCAAAACTAGGCTGGACCTCGTCTTTGCTGGTGACCATCATTGACATTAGTTTAGTTCTGGTCCTCACCTATATTGTTCTGATTTTCATCAAAGAACGTCGCACGTTGTGGATGGTTCGAGGTCTGGTTGTACTCATGCTGTCGGCAGCCTTGAGTCAGTCGCTTGGGCTGCGTCTACTCCACTTTGTGTTAGAAAAGTTGGTGATCGGATCCGCCGTAGCCATGGCATTTATCATGCAGGCTGAGTTTCGTCGCTTCCTAGAACAATTGGGACGGGGAGAACTAGACCAGCTATTTCGCTCATCAGACGAGGCTGTTCCTAAACCAGACAGCGTTATTGATGAAATTGTTGATGCGGTCAAAGAGTTATCGCAAAACCGTACAGGGGCACTCTTAATCTTAGAAACTAGCCGCCCAATTGATGAACGAGATTTTTCCGTGCCTGGCGTTCGTTTGAATGCTGAAGTATCGAAAGAACTGCTGCAAACTATTTTTCAAACCACAACCCCTCTTCATGATGGAGCAGTCCTCATTCGGGGATCACGGGTGACAGCGGCAGGGATCATCCTGCCCATTTCTGAACGGACGGCTTCTCGCCAATTGGGTACCCGCCATCGGGCAGCCATGGGCATTACCGAACGTGTGGAAAATTGTCTCTGTGTCGTTGTATCAGAAGAAACAGGGTCGATTTCGCTGGCGGAACGCGGTACGCTCAATCGCCCACTCACAAGCAGCAAATTGCGAGAGCTCTTGCGCACTCAGTTTACGCAGTCAGTGGAGCGGGAGTCGGTTGCGCCGCAGTTGCGAAGTCTTGGACGCCAGTTGGTTCATCAGGGTATGGTGCTGGTGTCTCGCTTACTTCGGTTGTCATCATCAGCTTCTCGGGAGAAAAAATGACGGCAGAGTCTACTGCATTATCAGAGTTACCTGCAGATCTCAACCCCGATCGCCTGCCTCAGCATATTGCGGTCATTATGGACGGGAATGGTCGCTGGGCGAAACATCGAGGTCTGCCCCGGATTATGGGCCATCGCCGAGGGGTTGATACGCTTAAGGAGATGCTGCGGTGCTGTAAGGACTGGGGGGTCAAGGCACTCACCGCCTACGCCTTTTCTACAGAAAACTGGGGGCGGCCCTTAGAGGAAGTCGAGTTTTTGATGAATTTGTTTGAGCGCGTGCTGCGGCGGGAGCTGCGGGAGATGCTGCAGGAGGATGTGCAAATCCACTTTGTCGGCAATCTAGGCGCGCTGCCCCAGTCGCTGCAAGAAGAAATTCAGCGATCGATGGAGGAAACCAAGAACAATCAAGCCATTCAATTTACCGTGGCCACCAACTATGGGGGACGCCAGGAAATTGTCCAGGCCTGTCGGGCGATCGCCACTCAGGTTCAAGCCGGCACCTTAAATCCCGACGAGATTGACGAAACGGTTTTCGAAAAGCATCTCTATACGGTGAAGACGGGCAACCCAGACCTGCTGATCCGCACCAGTGGCGAAATGCGTCTGAGTAATTTCCTGCTTTGGCAAATGGCCTACACCGAGATTTATGTCACCGATACGCTCTGGCCCGACTTTGATCGGGCCGAGCTGCATCGGGCGCTCTGTGCCTATCAAGCCCGCGATCGGCGCTTTGGCTGCGTGTAGGGTGAAAAGTTGCGGAGTCGTAGGGCATTGGTGACTACCAACACCGAGCTAAAGGCCATGGCGGCTCCGGCAATAATTGGGTTGAGCAACCAACCGGTGAAGGGATAGAGCACCCCAGCGGCGATGGGAATCCCAGCAACGTTGTAGATAAACGCAAAGAATAGATTCTGGCGAATATTGCGCAGGGTGGCGCGGCTGAGGCGAATGGCGGTGACAATGCCGTCGAGGTTGCCTGACATCAGGGTAATGTCGCTGGCGGCGATCGCCACGTCGGTGCCGGTGCCAATGGCAATCCCTACATCAGCCTGGGCCAGGGCTGGCGCATCGTTAATGCCATCACCCACCATGGCCACAATCCGTTTGCCGGTTTGCAGTTCTGCCACTTTGGCCGCTTTTTGATCGGGACGCACCTGGGCAAAGACCTGGGTGATGCCGGCTTGATGGGCGATCGCCTCTGCGGTTTTCTGGTTGTCGCCCGTGAGCATGACCACCTCGATCCCCATGCGCTGTAGCGATCCCACGACCTCTGCTGAGGACGGCTTCAGGGCATCGGCAATGCTGACGAGCCCCTGCACGGCACCATCGACGGCGATCCAAACCACCGTTTGTCCGAGGGCTTCCCAATCCTGAGCATGGCCACGAAAGGCCGTATCTTGGCAGGTACGCCCTTGGGTATCGATGCCCAGATCCTCTAGCCAGCGCTGGGTGCCAATGTGAACTAGAGGGCGATCGCTGCCGTTGTCCACCCGTCCCTGCACGCCACAGCCAGCGATCGCATCAAACTGTTCTACCTTCGGCAAGTCACCGTCCTCAGCGATCGCTCCCTGCCGTTGGGCATATTGAACAATGGCCTCCGCTAGGGGATGTTCTGAACGCTGCTCTAGGCTAGCCATCCACTGCAATAGCGTTAGCTCATATTGATCCGCCGAGCCACGGGCCGTGACAAACTGGGTCACCGTGGGCTGCCCCTCGGTCAACGTTCCGGTTTTGTCTAAAATAATCGTGCGAATGCCGTGGGCTAGCTGCAGGCTATCGGCTCCCTTAATCAAAATGCCATGCTCTGCCCCCTTACCCGTGCCCACCATAATCGACGTGGGCGTTGCCAAACCCAGGGCACAGGGGCAGGCAATAATCAGCACACTCACCGTGGCTACCACCGCCATCGCCAAGTTGCCCGTCACCGCGATCCACACGGCAAAGGTGAGCAGCGCGATCGCCAAGACCGCCGGCACAAACCAAGCCGTGACCTGGTCAGCCACCTGCTGAATGGGAGCCTTCACCGCCTGGGCCTGTTGCACAAGCTGGACAATTTGAGCCAGCACTGTGTCCCGCCCCACCCGCGTGGCCCGAAACTGGAAACTGCCGGTTTTATTCAACGTTGCGCCAATCACCTCATCCCCGGCCCGCTTCTGCACCGGCACGCTTTCACCCGTGACCATGGATTCATCCAGGGTAGATTCTCCTTCGATGATCACGCCATCCACCGGAATCTTTTCCCCCGGACGCACCAAAATCTGTTCATCCACCTGCACCGTGGCGATCGCCACATCCACCCACTGCCCTTGGCGCTGCACCCGTGCTGTTTTGGGCTGGAGACCCACTAGTTGACGAATCGCCTCCGAGGTTTTGCCCCGGGCCCGATGCTCAAAGAAGTTGCCCAGCAGAATCATGGTGATGATCACCGCGGCTACTTCAAAATAGACATCGCGGGCAATGCCTTGGGCCTGAAACCAGCCGGGAAACAGCATGGGAAATAGGGAGTAGAAATAGGCCGCACTCGTCCCCAAGACCACCAAGGTGTCCATATTGGAGCGTCCATGCTTCAATGACGTCCAGGCACCCCGATAAAACGATCGCCCACACCAAAACTGCACCGGCGTCGCCAGCACCCACTGCACCCAGGCATTATGCAGCCACATGGGAAACCCTGGAATATGGATGCCCAGCATGACCGGCATGGAACCGAAGACTAAAATGGCGCTGGCAACACCGCCCACCCACAGCTTGCGCCGCAACTCACGAGTCTCGCGTCGATCGGCAGCCTCCGCTTCATCGAGGGCGATCGCTTCCCCGAGATCTGCCGGCATCGATGCCCCGTAGCCAATTTCTTCTACAGCCTGCTGAATGGTCTCTGCCTGTACTTGAGCTGGATCGAGATGAACCGTAGCCTGTTCCATCCCAAAATTCACCTGGCAGTCTTGCACACCGGGCAGCGCCTTGATGGTGCGTTCAATGGCAGACGCGCAGGACGCGCAGCTCATACCGCGCAAGTTGAGGGTTACAGTATCCATAAACAATCCCTGGGAGCAATAGGTCAGGCTCTTGTCAAGCCCTGTCTTTTGCATCCTATAGTCTCTACTTCACTGGAGAGTCAAGGCCCAGGATGGTGTTTGATCGCTAGCCCAGGTGGAATCACCCATCGAAGCGCTTCAGCCCAGCGATCGCTGAGTCTCAAGTCCCAGGCAGTTCACCGCGATCGCTACCCATGGCGAACCTGGTGCCACTGCCAAGCATGGGCAATACTATCGCGCAGATCAGGATAGCGAGGCTGCCAGTTCAAAATCTGCCGGGCCTTCTCACTGCTGCCGACTAAGATGGGTGGGTCTCCGGGGCGGCGATCGCGCTCCAGCACCGTAAACTTGCGGCCGGTAATCTGCTTGGCCTGTTCAATCACCTTGCGTACCGAAAAGCCATTGCCATTCCCCAGGTTAAACACATCGCTGGTTCCCCCCCGCAGCAAATAGTCCACACCGCGCACATGGGCATCGGCTAAGTCGCACACATGGATGTAGTCGCGAATGCAGGTGCCATCTGGGGTGGGGTAATCTGTGCCAAAGATGGCGATCGCCGGTCGCTTGCCCATGGCCGTCAGCAAGACTAGAGGAATTAGATGGGTTTCGGGATCATGGTCTTCGCCTAGGCGACCGTTGGGATGGGCACCTGAGGCATTAAAGTAGCGAAAACAGACGGACTTCAGACCATGGGCCACGTCAAAATCTGCCAGCATCCGTTCTACCATGCCCTTGCTCGCCGCATAGGGACTCATGGGCTGGTGGGGCTGATCTTCACGAATCGGAAAGGTTTCCGGCACGCCGTAGAGCGCACAGGTTGAGGAAAACACCAGGGTTTTCACAGAGGCCGCCACCATCGCCTCTAGCAGCGTTAGGGTGCCTAGGACGTTATTGCGGTAATACTTACCCGGATTCTGCACCGATTCTCCAACCGCTAGATAGGCGGCAAAATGCATGACTGCCGCAATGGAACGACTGGCGAAAAGATCATCCAATAGGGCGCGATCGCTTGTATCGCCCACCACCAGCTCCACCTTCAGCACCGTTTCTACCAGATCGCGGTGTCCATAGACCAAATTATCTAAAACAATCACCTCGTAACCGGCCTGCCGAAGCGCCAACACTGCATGGGAGCCAATATAGCCGGCCCCGCCGGTGACTAAAATCGTAGGCGTCTCAGAAGCCATGCTAGGGGTTCTCCTTGAACATGATGGTGATCGTGCCGGGGTAGGGTATATCCAACTTGCCCCGCCGCCAATTAAATCTTAATAAAGCGTTAATAAAGAACTCGCAAACCTTTGCGGGATAGAACCTCACAATAGGGGAGTCTCGTTAAGCTAGAGGCACGCTGAACTGCCGCCATCTTAGCCCACGTGCCTTAAAAGGAAAGGGCATCGTTGCTCAAATCCCTGCTTTCCTTGCCTTTCTTCACCTTTGGTCATCACCTGTGCGCGTCTTCCGGTCTTCTGACTGAAAGGCAGGATGGTCTAGAGCAAGTTGGATCAAATGCATCTAGATATCCAGAGAAGCATGAAAAGAAGTACCAGAGGCGATCGCTCTGGTTGATGAACCCAAATGAATGAATGGCCGATCGTCTAACTGTCGTGCAATCCACAGGCCTGCATATGGAAGATGTTCTTAGAGAGGCGCTCCGTGCGCTCAGTAGTCACAGTCGCTGGATTCTTTGGAATCTGTTTTTGGCGTTCATTCCCCTCGCCCTCAGCTTTTGGCTATTTCGCTGGCGACAGGCGCGCACCTGGTTTTGGTGGATCGGACTCGTGGTGTTCATTGCCTTTTTGCCCAATGCTCCCTACCTGCTCACGGATGTGGTGCATCTGATTCGGGCAACTCAGGCCGGCTATTCAACCTGGGTGATTGCTGTCTTTATGATTCCGGTGCATATCACGGCCATTTTGCTTGGGACTGAAGCCTATGTTATGGCGGTGATTAACCAAAGTTATTACCTTGTACAACATCGCGCCCAGCGCTTTGTGTTGCCCGCTGAGTTGCTCACCCACGCCCTCTGTGCCGTTGGCGTATACCTCGGACGCTTTGTGCGATTTAATAGCTGGGATTTGGTTACCCGTCCTGATGAGGTCTTAATCATCACCCTGGATCAGCTCACCTCCGAGCGACCGCTGGTGGTCATGTTCGGCACCTTCGTCATTTTGACGGTGGTGTATTGGGTGTTAAAGCAAATCACCATTGGGCTACTTTTGCGGGTGCGCTATGCCCGTCAAGGACGCAATGTATTTAAAGAAGCACTAGATTAAGTTTCTTCGAGATGGGAGTGGCAGCATGTCCGTCAAGGATAGATACATCAACGGCTCCGTGGGATCGCGGACGCTTGTCTTTGAGCCATGAATCTTGGGATGGCCATTCGGGAGGGTCGCCGTCGTCTGATAGACTTTTAGATCGAGACGCCGTACGCAGCATAACAATCCGTTGGGAGGGTAAATAGGTGGAGAGTACACTCGGTCTAGAGATTATTGAAGTCGTTGAACAGGCGGCGATCGCATCGGCCCGTTGGATGGGAAAAGGCGAAAAAAACACCGCTGACCAAGTGGCGGTGGAAGCCATGCGGGAGCGGATGAACAAGATTCACATGCGCGGTCGCATTGTGATTGGGGAAGGCGAGCGGGACGATGCGCCCATGCTTTACATTGGCGAAGAAGTGGGTATTTGCACCCAGCCCAATGCTGCAGATGTTTGCAACCCAGAAGAACTCGTTGAAATTGACATCGCAGTGGATCCTTGCGAAGGCACCAACTTGGTTGCCTACGGTCAGCCCGGTTCCATGGCCGTGCTAGCCATTGCTGAAAAAGGTGGCCTGTTTGCCGCTCCTGACTTTTACATGAAGAAGTTAGCCGCTCCAGCATCTGCACGGGGCCATGTGGATATCAACAAATCGGCTACCGAAAACCTGAAAATTTTGTCGGAATGCCTTGACCGTTCCATCGAAGAACTGGTGGTGGTGGTCATGAAGCGCGATCGCCACAATGACTTGATCAAAGAAATTCGTGAAGCTGGCGCACGCGTACGCTTGATCAGCGATGGAGACGTATCAGCAGCGATTTCCTGCGCCTTCTCGGGTACCAACATCCACGCCCTCATGGGTATTGGTGCGGCTCCGGAAGGGGTGATTTCTGCAGCGGCAATGGAATGCCTCGGCGGCCACTTCCAAGGTCAGTTGATCTACGATCCGGCTGTGGTGAAGACCGGTCTGATTGGCGAAAGTAAGGAAAGTAACCTTGAGCGCCTCCAGAGCATGAACATTACCGACCCCGATCGCGTTTACAACGGTGACGAGCTGGCCTCCGGCAAGACTCTGCTGTTCGCAGCCTGCGGTATCACCTCCGGCACCCTGATGGAAGGTGTGCGCTTCTTTGGCGGCGGTGCTCGTACCCAGAGCTTGGTCATTTCCAACCAATCGCGGACGGCGCGCTTCGTCGATACGATTCACCTTTCTGGTGAACCCAAGTCCCTGCAACTGCGCTAGGACATGGGTTGAGCTATCTTCATAGCGATTACGAGCTGGGATGTACGCTGTATGTCCCAGCTTTTTGCTACGAACTATCACAGCTTGGGGGATTGACGACTCACGGTTGAGCCGCTGGAAGGCGATCGCCCCTCGGGTCACGATTTACAAAAATTTATGCGAAAACACCTGAAAACTAAGGCGTTTCCTGGCTTTAGAAGACTTTAAGTTGATACACTTTCTTGTGATTGCAAATGTCTGCGTTGCATTTGTTTTCAATTAGGAGAACTTAAATTAATTTTCGTGATGGGATGTCTAGGTTGGTGCAGCTTCCACCGTGAACGAGGAAAAAAACCGCCTGGAGTCTTGATAAATCCAGCATTTTGATGGCTACTCAGGGATCAAACCTGATTTAGCGATCAACCCTGTAAGGTAAACAAATTTCTTGGGAGGAACGATGAATATTGCCGTTGTGGGCCTTAGCCACAAAACCGCGCCGGTTGAGGTGCGTGAAAAGCTCAGCATTCCAACCCCCGAAGCAGAACGGGCGATCGCTCAACTCCTCAGCTATCCTCACATTGAAGAAGTTGCTATCCTGAGCACCTGTAATCGACTCGAAATTTATCTGGTGACCAAGGCCGCCGAGCCCGGCATCCGCGAAGTGGGGCAGTTTCTGGCAGACTACGGCAAGATCTCCCTACCCGAACTGCGCGAACATCTCTTTGTGTTGCTCCACCACGATGCCATTATGCATTTGATGCGGGTGTCGGCGGGGCTCGATAGCTTGGTGCTGGGCGAGGGACAGATTCTGTCTCAGGTGAAGCATATGCACAAGCTGGGCCAGCAGCACAATAGCGTGGGGCAGCTCTTGAACAAGCTGCTGAAGCAGGCGATTACCGCTGGCAAACGGGTGCGGACTGAAACCAGTATTGGTACCGGCGCTGTGTCCATTAGCTCAGCGGCGGTGGAGCTAGCCCAGATGAAGGTGGATGACCTCACCCCCCAAAAGGTGGCAGTGATTGGAGCTGGCAAAATGTCGCGGCTGGTGGTGAAGCATCTCTTGGCTAAGGGAGCCACCGATATTGCCGTGGTGAACCGCTCTCTGAAAGGGGCGGAGGAGTTGGCTAAGGAATTCAAATCCGCCGACCTCAAGCTCCATACCCTCGGTGATCTGATGCCGGTGGTGGCTCAGTCTGATCTGGTGTTTACCGCCACTGCCTCCAACGATCCCTTAATTCATGCGGCCCAGCTTGAACCGATGTTGCCCGCAGGGCGATCGCTCATGCTGTTTGACATTTCCGTGCCCCGGAACGTCCATAGCGATGTGAATGACCTGCCTCAGGTGCATGCCTTCAACGTGGATGACCTGAAAGCCGTGGTGGCTCAAAACCAGGAAAGCCGCCGACAAATTGCCATGGAAGCGGAAGAGCTGCTAGAGGAAGAGGTAGAATCCTTCGAAGCTTGGTGGCGATCGCTGGAAACCGTGTCTACCATTAGCTGCCTGCGCGATAAGGTAGAAACCATTCGGGAGCAAGAGCTGGAAAAAGCTCTCTCTCGCCTAGGGTCTGAGTTTGCCGAGAAGCACCAGGAAATTATCGAAGCCCTTACCCGAGGCATCGTCAACAAAATTCTCCATGATCCTATGGTGCAATTGCGGGCCCAGCAAGACATTGAAGCTCGCCGTCATGCCATGCAAACCCTGCATACGCTGTTCAACCTAGAGCCTGCTTCCGAGAAATATAGCTAACGCTAGACCCAAATCCTTGGGCGGGCCAGTCCCGCCCGATGGCCATTCCTGCACCTGAAGACCCCAGAGGAGATCGAGGGCTGCTTTCCCCATGCCTTAAGCTTGACGTTCATCACCTTGACCGTCTCCAACCGTGCAGCCAGCGATAGACTAGGGGTAGCGTTCCGCTGCTCGTTGTAGGCAAGTGTCAGTATGTCGATGCCCCCATCTCTTTCATGGCGTCAACTCCCCAAGCGCCCTTTCAAGGTCAACCTATTGAAGTGGGGGGCGATCGCTCTGTTCGTGGTACTAGGGTTAGACATCGTGACATTTCTCCTTGCGGAACAGCTCTGGTTCCAAGAGGTTGAGTACGGCCAGGTGTTTAGAACCCGAGTCATGATTCAAGGAACGTTGGGCATCGTGTCCTTCATCCTCAGTTTCTGGATCTTAATTTCTAACCTCAAAACAGCGCGACGATATTCCCATCCAGATCCAGAGTCTAATGAACCCAGTGCATCGGCCTATCCGGGACAGCTTTCTCTAGGCTGGCTGTTGCCACTTGTGCTTGTCCTCGGGGTGGTGATTGGCGCGGCGTTGCTCTACCACGGGCAACTGGCCATCGATTATTGGAATCCCAATCTCAACATTACGGCTCAGTCCACGGCCATCCCCCTCAACTTTCGTCCTAGCACCATCTGGCAGGTGGAGCAAATGCTGGCGGGCATGTCACCCTGGCTGCTGGCATTGCCCCTGGTTTTAACGATTGCGCTGCTGATCTATCCCTACCTGTTGCTGAACGCGATCGCTGTTTTGATGAGCCTCAGTTTTGGGCTGATTTTGTCCGAACATTGGATGAAGGTGCTGCCGGCCTTTGCCATCACGCCGTTTGAGCAGACCGATCCGCGATTTCAGCGAGACCTCAGCTTTTATATCTTTCGGCTGCCGGTCTGGGAGTTGATCGACTTCTGGTTCATGGGTTTGCTGTCCCTAACGGTGATCTCCGTTTTTCTGCTCTACCTGCTGTCTGGCGATAGTCTCAGTCGCGGTCAATTTTGTGGATTCTCGCCCCGGCAACAGCGCCATCTATGGCGATTGATGGGCACTTGGCTGCTGGCGATCGCCCTCAGCTATTGGTTAGAACGCTACAAACTGCTCTATTCCGCCCAGGGTGTAGTTTATGGGGCTAGTTTTACCGACATCAACGTTCAACTGCCGCTCTACACCATCCTCAGTTTATTTGCCGGATTTATGGGACTGAGCTGCCTGCTCTACTGGGCGATGTATCGTCCCCGATCGCCCCAGGCACCAATCCCAAAATCGCGTCCCATACGATCCATGCGATCCAAGGCTCAACGAGCTGAAGATTCCAGTGGATTTGTGGTCTTCCGGCTGCTCATGGTTGGTCTGGTGCTCTATGGCATCGGCGCGATCGCCATCGGCAGCATCATGCCCCTAGCTGTGCAGCGGTTGGTGGTGCAGCCCAATGAGCTGGCCCTAGAACGACCCTACATTGAAGATGCGATCGCCGCGAATCGAGAAGCCTTCCGCCTAAATAGCATTGAAGTGGAGGAGTTCAACCCCCAAGGCAGCCTCACCCTAGAAGACCTAGAAAACAACGCCCTCACCGTTGACAACATTCGTCTTTGGGACACGCGCCCTTTATTGCAAACCAACCGCCAACTGCAGCAATTTCGGCTGTACTACCGCTTCTATGATGCCGATATTGATCGCTATACCCTGAGAACGCCTGACGGTGGCACTGCCCAGCAGCAGGTGCTAATCGCCGCCCGTGAATTGGACTATAGCGCTGTTCCAGCCGATGCCCAAACCTGGATTAACGAGCATTTGTTTTACACCCACGGCTACGGGTTCACCATCAGTCCCGTGAATCGGGTGGTGTCGCCTGGCTTGCCCGATTACCTGATCAAAGACATTGGTCAGGTGGCAAGTGATGCCTCCGTAGCCGCTAGTATTCCGACAGAACACCCTCGGATCTACTACGGTGAACTGACCAATACCTACGTGATGGTCAAAACTCAGCAGCAGGAGCTGGACTATCCCAGCGGCAGTGATAACGTCTACAACACCTATGACGGCTCGGGAGGCGTTAGCATTGGTCAATTTTGGCAGCGGATCATTTTTGCCAAACACCTGCGAGATTGGCGCATGTTGCTGACCGAAGACTTTACCCCCGAAACCAAGCTGCTCTTCCGCCGGGAAATTACCGCCCGCGTCAAAGCGATCGCTCCGTTTCTGCGCTATGACCAAGATCCCTACTTAGTGGTTGCCGATGCCACCCAATCACCGGTCGGTACGCTGCGTCAGCAGGAAGCAGCAACGCCTAACTATCTCTACTGGGTGATGGATGCCTACACCACCAGCGATCGCTTCCCCTACTCCGATCCCTACACCTATGACTTTAACTACATTCGTAACTCGGTCAAGGTGGTGGTGGATGCCTACAACGGAGCGGTCACCTTCTTTGTGGCCGATGAAGGGGATCCGATCATTCGAACCTGGAGCCGCATCTTTCCAGATATGTTCCATCCCCTGGGAGAGATGCCAGCCACCCTCAAATCCCACGTGCGCTATCCCCAGGATCTCTTTCAGGTGCAGGCTAATCAACTGATGGCCTACCACATGACCGATCCTCAGGTGTTTTACAATCGAGAAGACCAGTGGCGGGCTCCCAGCGAAATTTATCGCGATGAATCCCAGGTGATCGAGCCCTATTACCTGCTGATGAAACTGCCCTCAGAAGAGGCAGAGGAGTTTGTTCTGCTCCAGCCCTTTACCCCCGCCCAGCGTAATAATCTGATTGCTTGGCTAGCCGCACGCTCTGATGGCCTCATTACCCCCAATACGTCTGATGTATCCTATGGTTCCATGCTGCTCTACCGCTTCCCTAAACAGGAATTGGTTTATGGGCCGGAGCAGATTGAAGCGCGGATTAACCAAGATCCCGTCATTTCCGAGCAGATCTCCCTGTGGAATCGTCAGGGATCCCGGGCCATTCAGGGCAATCTCTTGGTGATTCCCATTGAGCAATCGTTGCTGTATGTGGAACCTCTATACCTGGAAGCGGAGCAAAATGCATTGCCCACCCTCGTGCGGGTGATTGTGGCCTACGAGAACCGAATTGTCATGGCAGAAACCCTAGACCAAGCGCTGCAAGGGATGTTTGAAGATGAACCTAGGGGAGATTCGATTATTCGCTCCGTTGAAGATTTGCCGCTGCCGCTCCTCAATCCTGATAGCACCAATGCTGATGATGCTCAGGGAGGGTAAGGTCGATGGACTCCTTACCATTTAAGAATCCCTACGCCTTGAGGTTGGGGCGTGGTAAGAAGGGAGACTCCATTCAATGACCCTAGGCTGCTGGGTTTCGACTTCGCTCAACCCTCTGCTCATCAGGAATCATGATGTCCTCCCACTGAATAGAGCCTGACCACTTTATCTCGCTAGGAACAGCGCAGATTGAGCGCTTTTGTTTATGATACGGCTGGGCGTTTTATGTGAGAAGGTGGGGGGTATCATGCCCTGCCTCTCCTCCCTGCACGCACTTGTTCTCCCTATCCACCTCCTACGTCTTCATGCAGCCGAACGTAACCCTTGACCCGACGCTTCCCGTCGATCGCCCCCTGCTATCCGTGGGCGATCGCCAGCATCCCCAACACCGCACCGTCCGGCCCATCAGCGTCTATGCTCTGCATGGGCTTGCCTCCCTAGGCGATCGCCTCTTGTCTTTGGATTCAGTGCGGGGCAGTGTGGTGGCAGTGGATTGCCAAACCGATAACACCACGGTAATGAATGCCAAAACGGTGGATGACTTTGTTGATGCCACGGGGCTAGCCATTTGGGAGAACACCGTCTGGTTTGTGCAGGGCCATGACGTGTACCGCTGCTCCATGGATGACTGGGTGCCGGAACGCTTCATGACCTTGCCCTACCGCTTGGACGGCATTGCGGTGTGGCAATCGACCCTCTACCTGGCATCCCAGAGCGCCGGGGACATTATGATCTACGACTGCACCCAGAAGCGGCGGATCACCAGCTTTCCAGCCCCAGGGATTGGCGTTGAAAATCTGACGGTGCATGGGGAAGAGCTATGGGTGTGCGATCGCGATGAGCAGACGGCGTACTGCATGGATCGGGCCACCGGCGAGCTGCAGTTCAGTGTGCTCACTCCCTACAGTTCTCCGACAGCGATCGCCTTCCATCCGTCCACCAACGGTGAGTCGATCTGCTACGTGGCCTATGCCAGCGAAGAACCCTATATCCGCGACGATCCCAACTCTCCCGATCCCCATCAACTGGCCTTCCGCGATCGCACCTTTATCCATCCCCTGCACTTTTACTACAACCCCGATCAACGCTACGCCTTGTCCAATGGCTACTTGATCGAAATGTTCTACGTCGAAGAAATTAGCGCCCTAGAAGCGGTGGCGCTGCCCAACCTAGAATGGCGCATTGCCCTACCCGCCGAAACCCAGCGCCAGCGGGTGCGCCATGTGGAATCTGTGGGGCTGCCCTTTACAGAAGAGGTGCAGAACGGTCAGCGGGTGGCGGTGTTTCGGTTTCCAGACTTCGAGTCTCAAACGGTGCATATTTTTGGCTGGAAAGCCTTGATTGAGGTGCGCGGCATCAAGTATCGCCTGACGCCTAGGGATGTGGAATCGGCTCCTCCCCTGCCCAGCGACTTCCAAACCCAATACTTGGTGGATGATGATGACCTGGCCATGGAAACGCCCATCATCCAAGCCGCTGCCCGAGAAGCGATCGGTCGGGAAACCAATATCTTGCGCCAGGCCCTACGCATTCGCGACTATGTCTACGATCGCCTCTCCTACGGCATCAAGCCCCACATTGATACCCCCGACATTGCCCTCGATCGCGGCGTTGGCTCCTGTGGAGAATATGTGGGCGTGCTGCTGGCCCTCTTTCGTCTGAATGGCATTGCCTGCCGCACCGTGGGCCGCTACAAATGTCCCCAGCCCTGCGATCGCCAACAGGTGCCCCTCCAGCCCGACTTCAACCATGTGTGGCTAGAGTTCTTCATCCCTGACTGTGGCTGGGTACCCATGGAATCCAACGTCGATGATACGATCGAGGGCGGCCCCTACCCCACGCGGTTCTTCATGGGCCTGCCCTGGTACCACGCCGAAATTAGCAAAGGCATTTCCTTTGAAAAGCTTCGCGCGCCAGACATGCCCGAGGAGTTATCCATCGGCCAGCTGGCCATCAACCACGTGCGGTTTACGATTTTGGGCGAACTGCCGCCGCCCGGCGCCTAGGTTCTACCCGATAGAGTCCCGATCTAATAGAGTCCCGACCCGATCGCCCCAACCCGATCGCCTCGACCCGGCATGGCAAACATCTACGATCACGGTCTCGGTTCACACCGTAGGGAAGCAGCTATCTAGCCTCTCTTGTCCTGGAACCTAGGGCGACGGTAGAGCTTGCCTGGTCTAGAGGTTGGGGGCTATTCTATCGCTGGCACGCTGTACCCTACCTCTGACAAGCTGTTCACCATGAACTATTGGCTCATGAAGTCCGAACCGGATGTCTACGGCATCGATCGCCTGGCCGCAGACACCAGCACCCTCTGGGACGGGGTGCGCAATTACCAAGCCCGCAACTTCCTGCGCGAGATGCAGGTGGGTGATTTAGTGTTTTTCTACCATTCCAACACCAAGCCGCCGGGGATTGTGGGGCTGATGGAGGTGACGGAGTCGGGTGTCGTCGATCCCACCCAGTTTGATCCCCAAAGCCATTACTACGATGCCAAATCAACCCCGGCGGCACCGCGCTGGCAAACCGTGCGGGTGGCGTTTGTCCGTAAGTTCACGGATATAATCACCCTAGATCACCTGCGCGAGACCTTTAGCCCTGACGATTTATGGGTCGTGCGTCGGGGGAATCGCCTATCAGTTATTCCGGTACCAGGGGCGATCGCCGAGAAGATTCTAGAGATGGCTCAATCGACGTAAGGCAATGATCTATCCTCCATTGCCTGGGATCTCCTGAAGTCATCCCAGGAACCAAGGTGGTTAGGTTATGCTAGGGCTACTCTCCTATGGCCTTGGAATGAGCTAGCCAGTATAAATTCTGCTCATCGTGAACCTTGGAAAAAGATCCGAGTTTATACGGACTGTTGGCTAGGCTGGTTGAGCATCTACAGCGAATAGGTTCAAGTCGGCACTAGGTCGCGTGGCTGAGACGTGCTTGCGACAGACATAGGAGACCGCCGGGGGTGCCTGATCCAACGATGAGGCGGCCATGGCGTTTGTGCCGATACATCTGTTTGGTGTTTGACGCCCACTAGAGAATAGGTTGCGATCGCCCTTATGTCTAGTCTTGCTCGTTCTGGTCTTGGCTCTGCTGTCATCAACAAGCTATCGCTGCGCACCTTACTGATCACGGCGTTTGTGGTGCAAATTTCCACGGCGGTTGGCCTGATCGGCTGGCTGGTGATTCGCAATGGCCAGCGTTCGGTGGATACGCTCACCATGCAGTTGAGCACCGAGATTACAGCACGCATTGATCAGCATGTGCAGGCTTACCTTGAGGTACCCCAGCAGTTTAACCACATTAACCAGGCTGCGGTTGAAGCGGGCTATTTACCCACCGAGGATCTTGAGCAGCTCTATCGCTATTTTTGGCAACAGGTTCAGATCAATCGCCACCTTAGCAGCATCTACCTGGGCACGGCGGAGGGTGAGTTTGTGGGGGTGCAGCATCGAGAAACGGGAGAAATGCTGCTGTGGCTGAAGCAGGGCGGGGGCGATCGCCAAAACCTAGCCCTCGATCCGTTTGGCAACGTGACCGGATTGCTGTCTACCCTGGAGTATGATCCGCGATCGCGCCCTTGGTATGAAGCCGTGGAGCAGGCTCGCGGCCCGGCCTGGAGTCCCATTTACCGGTTTGCCTCCACAGACTATGCCCACCTAGGGATCACGGCCGCCATGCCCCTCTACGATGCCGGGAATCAGCTCACCGGCGTCCTGGCCATTGACATCACGCTGTCTCAGATCAGCGATTTTCTGCACACGCTCAATATCAGCCCCACGGGCGAAGCGTTCATTATTGAGCGATCGGGTGCGATCGTAGCCAGCTCTATTGAAGAATCTCCCTTTGTGGAAACCGCCAACGGCTATGATCGGCTGAACGCCGTGGATAGCAAGTCGCCAGTGATTCAAGCCACCGCCAAGCATTTAATCGATCGCTTTGGCAGTCTTGACCAAATCAGCGATCGCCAACAGTTAGCCTTTTTCCTAGATGGGCAGCGGCAGCGGGTGGAAGTTGCTCCGTTGACCGATAGCTACGGCTTGAACTGGCTAACGGTGGTGGTGATTCCCGAAGCCGATTTTATGGCTCGCATCGACGCCAGCACCCGCGCCACCCTGATCCTCTGCGGGGGATTGCTGCTGATATCCGTGGGGATCGGCGTTGCTGTAGCTCGCTGGTTGGCAAGTCCCATCCAGCAACTCAGCCAAACCGCTCAGCGGCTGGCCGAAGGCGACTGGGAGCGGCCCCTGCCCCAAAGCAACTATGGATCCGTGCGCGAAACGGCAGACCTGGCCGCCGCCTTTAACCAAATGGCGATTCAACTGCGTCAATCATTCCAAGACTTGGAAGCCAAAAACCGTGACCTGCAGGAACTGGATCGCTTAAAGGATGAATTTCTCGCCAATACCTCCCACGAATTGCGCACGCCGTTGAATGGCATTATTGGCCTTTCAGAATCCCTCATCGATGGGGTGACCGGGCCCCTGCCCCCGTCCACGATCGCCAACTTAGAGATGATTGCCAGCAGTGGGCGTCGCCTTTCAACCTTGGTGAACGATCTCTTAGATTTCTCCCAGGTGCAAGACCAGCGCTTTCAGCTCCAAGGGCAATCCCTTTCCCTGCGTACGGTCGTCGAACCGGTGGTGCGGCTATGTGAGGCGATGATTGGCGATCGCAATCTGCAGCTTCGGGTGGTGATCGCCCCGGATTTGCCCCCCATCTTTGCCGATGAATATCGCCTGCAGCAAATTTTGTATAACCTGATTGGCAATGCTCTGAAGTTTACCGAGCAGGGATGGGTGGAGGTTTCGGCTCGGGTGGAGGCGTCGCCAGAGTCGTCTCAGCCATGGATGACGGTGTCTGTTACCGATACGGGCATTGGTATCCCCAGCGATCGCCAAACGCAGATTTTCCAACCCTTTACCCAGGCGGATGGATCCACCTCTCGCCACTATGGCGGTACGGGGCTGGGTCTAGCCGTCACCCAGGCGTTAGTGGAACTGCATGGCGGGCGCATAACGGTGATCTCGGAGGTTGGTAAGGGATCGCAATTCACGTTTACGATGCCGCTGGCATCCGAGATCAGCAATGCAGCCCTTGCCGATAGCCATACTAGTAACCCAACCCAACCCCTCTTTGAGAGCAAACCCCTCAGATCCTCGCTGCCTGGGTTGAGTACGATGTCCGGCGACCTTGCCACCTGCCCTCTTCCCCACCCTAGCCATTCCAAAATCTTGTTAGTCGATGACGAACCTGTGAACCTGCAAGTGTTGGCCAACTACCTCAGTCTGGAAGCCTATGACGTGATGCAGTCATCGAGCGGGGTGGAAGCGCTCACCTGGATCGAGCAGGGCCTCAAGCCTGATCTCATCGTGCTGGATGTGATGATGCCCCAGATGTCTGGCTATGAATTTTGCCAACGGTTGCGCGATCGCTACTCGGCGGGTGAGCTGCCGGTGTTGATGCTAACCGCCCGCCATCAAGTCGATGATCTCGTGGAGGGATTAACGGCAGGAGCTAATGATTATCTGCGTAAGCCCGTTGCCAAGCGTGAGTTCTTAGCGCGGATAAAAACTCACTTAGAACTCACTAAAACCAATAGTGCCTACGCTCGTTTTGTACCCCATGAATTTCTACAGCTTCTGGGGCATGAAACCATTGTAAATGTTGGCTTAGGCGATCAGGTGCAGGCCGCGATGACCATCATGTTTGCCGATATTCGCTCGTTTACCCAACTGTCAGAAGCGATGACCCCCGAGGAAAGTTTTAACTTCCTGAATACTTATCTAAGTCGAGTTGGCCCTGTTGTTCGTCAGCACCACGGCTTTATCGATAAGTATATCGGTGATGCGGTGATGGCCCTATTTCCCAACCAAGCAGATGACGCTATTCAGGCAGCGATCGCCATGCAGCATCAGGTGCAGGCCTATAACCAAGAACGAGCCCAGCAAGGCATTGCCCCGATCGCCATTGGTATTGGTATGCACACCGGCGACTTAATTTTGGGCACCATTGGTGAACAGGAACGGATGGAAAGTACGGTGATTGCTGATGCTGTCAACTTAGCATCGCGGCTAGAGCGATTAACGAAACTCTATGGGGCCAGCATCCTTGTGAGTGCTGCCACCTTAAAGGGAATTGCTGAAACAACGGCCTACCAGTATCGCTTCCTGGATCGGGTACAGGTGCGAGGTAAGCAAGAACATGTTTCTGTGTGGGAGTTTTTTGGGGGCGACCTGCCCAAAATTGCAGATCTCAAAGCCAAGACTCAGACGCAGTTTGAGCAAGCCGTTTGCCTATACCATGACCAATCCTTTGAAGCCGCTCAAGCAGAGTTTGAAGCGATCGCTGCCATTAATGCCATGGATATCGCTGCCCATCTGTATATCAAACGCTGTCAACGCTATCAGCGCCATGGAGTGCCTGAGCTGTGGGATCAGTTTAGCCCGTAGCCCAGTCGTGCAAACCACTCAAGAATCTGTTAGGGTGTAACTTCAACCCATGGGAGAGCGATCGCTTTTTAGTCTACATCAGGAGATACCCTAGTACCGCAAGACAGAAAAACGAAGACAGAAAAACGAAAAGGAATTCCAGGACACACAAGGGTTTCTGCCTTAGCAACTAGGCGGGTTACTTCTGTCTCAGAGTACTAGTTTAGATAAGCAAGCTAGGTTAGCGTGCCGTCAACCCATCTCCATAGCAGTTCCATAGCAGTATCCATATCAGTTATAGAGGTCGTCATGAAGCGTCGTTGGTTTACATCTCGATTACTGGGCATCAGCTTAGGAGCAGCCAGCCTTGTGGCAACGGCTTGTTCTTCAACGCCTGCTTCCACGACTCAAACAAGTTCTGCTCCCACGACCCAAACGAGTCCTACTCCAGCACAACAACGTTTGGCAGAACCTGAACTTATCGTTTTCCGCAGTCCAACCTGTAGCTGCTGTGGGCAGTGGATTGAGCATATGGAAGCCGCTGGTTTTCGCGTGGAAGACCATGTGACAGACGACATGACGGCCATCAAGCAGCAGCATGGTGTTCCCGACCATCTGTCTTCCTGCCACACAGCGCTGGTGAATGGCTACGTGATTGAAGGTCATGTTCCAGCGTCCGATGTCCAACGGTTGCTCAGGGAGCAGCCGGATGTTGTTGGTATTGCGGTTCCAGGGATGCCCATCGGTTCGCCTGGCATGGAGATGGGTGATGAGGTCGAACCTTATACGGTTATAGCCTTTACCCAGACGGGAGAGACGCTGACCTTTGCTGAGCATCTGTGATGCTGACGTTCACATGCTAGCCGAGGGGCGATCGCTCCCTGATAGAAACAAAGAGCGATCGCCAACCTGTCGGAACTTAGATCTTAATCCGTAAATACATCCGGGCCATCGTCCTCGGAATGCACCGTTCCAGAGCTTTCAATCAACTCCCGAGCTTTCTCAGGGTTGGCATAGCAGAGATCTAGCACCTCCCACTTGCTCATGCCCCAACGATGCCCGTAATACTCACACTGAGACAAAATACGCTCATGGCTTTGCCGGAGATACATCGCTAGCGCCGCACTCGCTTGGCTAGAAACTTTCCGGCCCAAAAAAGCAGACAACGCCGTCAGCAACTTCATTTCATACTCGGGAGGCGTATTGATGTGGATTCGCTTGCGTTCATTCGGTGCGGGCATAGATTCCCCATCCTTGATTATAGGTGCTCTTTCATTCTCCACTGCTGAAGGTGTTTTTGACGTCTAAACATCAACTTGGCAGCCAATATGCCGGAATAAACCGTTCATTGGCTGCCAAGGTTTTTATCAATCTTAATCAACGATCTATCCTATCGCCAGTAGATTCCAGGATAGGCAAAAGGCTTGTCCTGTAAGCATCACAGCTCTAGAAGCGGCTGAACGGTGGAAGCACCATCGGCAGAATAATGCCTAATAGAATGGCTCCAATACCAACAATCAACGACCAAAAACGATGGTAGCTATCGATGACCTTGCCGCCGCTGCTAAAGCGAATTAAGTCCATCCAGGGCGCAACGCCTCGGCGAAACCATCCTAAGGTGCTGCCGCTGCTGCCTATGAGCTTCTCCACTTGGCTAGCGCCAAAGAGGAAATTACCAATAGGGCCAAACCGCGATGAGTAGCGCAGGAAGAGCATTCCTGTACTGTCTTGCAGCTTGAGATCCGACCCGAAGGTATACCCCGCTTGCCCACGGCCAATGAGCTTGCCGTCTAGTTTCACCGGCTGTCCCCGCAGTGGACTGGCATAGGGATCGGACATCAGAGTTAAGATATCACTTTGGGGTGCTTGGTTGAAGTTGGGAAACATCACCGATCGCTTCACTAAGATACCGGCACCCAAGCCTATCAGTGCTCCCATCAAGAAGCCCCAGTCCATGGGGATGAAGATAAGCCCTAAACCTAGTCCGAGGGTGAGCCCCAGGATTTCGGCTGCATAGAGAGCCACGTCTAAGGCAAAATTACCGTAGAGCTTCTGTTTGCTCAAGCGTTTGCCTTCCTGCACCACCCGACCCATATCAAACTCAATGGTGAGCCCCAGTTGTTCGGCATAGGTGCTCAGGGCTCGTACGCGCTTACCTGTGAGCGGATGGGTAGAATTAAGCTCCATCCACCAACCCCAAGGGTTAAACAAATCCCAGAGAAAGACTCGTCCTACCCGTTCGGGACTGGCGGCCACTCGGTAGGCTGTGCCGGTAGAATTGGCAGACTTGGCGTCATAGATACCCAGGGCGCGGGTACCCTCCATCAAACGGCTGGGTTCCTTATCTCGTTGCCCCTCTTCCACAATGCCATAGGCAATTTTCACCAAGGCGCGGGAGAGGGCATTGGGATTACCCGTAACTTCAGCCGCAAAGTGGTCGGCAAAATATTCTCTGGTTCTAGATAGATAGAGGATTAGGTAGGTGCCCACGATGTAAAATACATAGGCAGCTAAGGCAAGACTCTGGGCTGCATCTTTAGCTTTGTTGTCACCACCCCCTCGTCCCATGCGCTGTCCAAAGACGTAGATCAAATACATGATTTGGATGAGGGTAGCAGCCAGGGTCATCAGGGCAAAGTCCCAGTGGACAATGTGTCCTAGCTCATGGGCATAGACCGTGGCGACTTCTTCATCGTCGAGATAGGTAAATAACCCTTGACTGACCACTAACCGAGCCGTATTAGGCAAGGAACCATAGGTAAATGCGGTGGGATTTTGGTCATCAATGATGCCCAATCGCGGCTGCTTGAGCTGATGTTTTTGGCAAACTTGCTCAACGATCTGAGCTGCCTCAGGACTCTGGCGACGGAGGTCATCCAGCGATATCCAGCGGGTGCCGTAGAGCCAGCGCTGGGTAAGATCCATCAGGAACGGCGATAGAAAAAAGACGCCGACATTAAAGACCACAGTTAACCCTAGGGCGATCGCTAACCCCAGTCCAGGATTCTCAGACTCCATAATGAAGACGAGTCCTAGCAGCAGCACAAAAACCATACCAAAAAGTAGACTCATGGTGATCAGGGATGCCGTGGCCAGGCTTCCCCCAATCCCCTTCATGGCGATCGCAACCCCTCCCACGTCGGCACGCCCTGCTTTGGGCATGGGAGGCATTTTCTCGTCAGAGGGAACAGACATATTCATCTCTCCTGCTGTTTGTCGGTGTGTGTTATGGGTGATGCATGTGCCAGTGTTGAGATAGGCACAAAACTAGGCCCTGGTTATACACACAACCCTAATCCACCGATTTCGTAAATGTCCTCGGTTTGCCCATGAAACTTAATGTCTGATGTAAGGGTTAAATGTCTTATTTTTAAGGGATAGCGCTTGCAGGATCATGGGGGGTAAGATCCCCAACTTTTTATAAAAAGTCGGGGATCTGGGGAGACAACGGGGGAGCGATCGCATCGGACTGAGGCTTGATGGAATACCACCATTCTTTGAGCGGCTTGGGTAGCTTCACCCAGTAGCAGGTGAGGATAATCGGCTCCTGGGATGCTTCTTTTCCCAAAATTTCAACGCTATAGGAAGGACAGTTTTTGGCTCCAATATCCGGCACAAATCGCCGTCCCACGCGCCGCCAACTGGGTTCCTTGCTGCGCCACTGCAGGCGGCAGCAGGGCCAGGGTAGCTCTTCACGATCAAACAGGCGACAGCAGGGCCCAATCACCCGATAGGTGAAATGTCCCCCGACGCTTTGAAAAATTTGCCCAGACTCTAACGGATGCTGCATCCTTTTCGTATTATGGCGATCGCGATCAGTCGTCCAACTAGCATACGAAGTCTATTAGATTTTCGGCAACATGGGTTGAAGTTCTCTAAAATCTTGCTTCCAGAGAGCTTTGAGCCTTCAGGTACTCGGTATTCACCCCAGACTCGCGAGGGAGAGACACCTTACCCGTGCGGGCAATTTCCCGAATGCCAAACCGGTTCAGCATTTGAGCGATCGCTACCATCTTGCCTGGATCACCCACCACCTCAAGGGTGAGCGTGTCATCCGCCACATCCACCACCCGCGCCCGGAAAATTTGCGCCAGTTCAATAATTTCGGAACGCGTTGCACTGGTTGCGTTCACCTTCAGCAACATCAACTCTCGCTCCACACAGGGCACTTCGGTAATGTCCTGCACCTTGAGCACGTTGATTTGCTTATAAAGCTGCTTGGTGAGCTGTTCAATAATGCTGTCATCGCCCGGCACCACCATGGTGATCCGCGACATGCCCGGTTTTTCCGCCGGCCCCACCGCAAGACTTTCAATGTTGAACCCGCGACGGGCAAACAGCCCCGCAATGCGGGTGAGCACTCCGGCTTCGTCTTCAACTAAAACAGAAATGGTGTGTTTCATAGCGGCTGTGGCGTTTTAAGGTGGAGTTCACTAGTTTACCGCGAGTCGTTGGAGGTCTGACCAGTGGATAGCACAATCCATGACCAGCCGATCCACTGGAGGTCGATGCCGTAATCATGAGAAGACCCCATGGATGGATCGCATGTGCTGCGGTTTCGCCAACGCATCAAAGTCTTGTGAGACGGTGCGTTACGGCTTCGCTTAAGAGCACCCTATGGAGCGATCGAAGATACGCCTGAGCCCAGCGGGTACGCCTGGTTCTGAGGCATCTCTCCCATCCCCAAAATTGAACGCGATAGAATACAGAGGTGTTTGGCCGAAGCGGCCGTGTTTTGAGGTTCATGAGGGTTGACGGAATCTATGGCTGATCAAAAAGTTTTTCTCCACGGGCTCAAGTCTGAGCACTTTCGCCATCCTCTAGACTTACAGGCGACCCGATCGCTCCAGCAAATTCCCGCCCTCGACCTCGTGGTACGCAACCTCTTGGGCAGCGTTGCTGAACAATTTTTCTATCTCGAAAATATTGCCTCCGGCATCTTGGTGAGCGATCGCCAACTGCCCGACATCCACAAGCTCTTGGTTGAAGCCTGCCAGGTGCTTGATCTCGAACAACCCCAGCTCTATATCCGCCAAAATCCCGCCCCCAATGCTTACACCCTGGCCATGCGCGGTAAGCAGCCCTTCATTGTGGTGCATACGTCCTTGGTGGATCTGCTCACCCCAGAAGAACTGCAGGCCGTGATTGCCCATGAACTTGGACACCTGAAATGTGAGCATGGTGTGTACCTAACCTTGGCGAACCTGGTGGTGCTGGCGGCGGGACAGTTTGCGCCCTGGGGCACCCTGCTAGCCCAGAGCCTCCAAACTCAGATGATGGAATGGGTGCGCTGTGCTGAATTCACCTGCGATCGCGCTGCCCTTTTGGTGTCCCAAGATCCTCGGGTGGTGGCGTCGGTATTGATGAAACTCACGGGAGGCTCCCCAGCTCTGGCCCCTCTGCTCAACCTGGATGCATTTCTCGACCAAGCGCGCTCCTACGACCAAATGAGTCAGGGCGACCTAGGGCAACTGCTGAAAGAAGCGCAGACCAGCCAGCTCACCCATCCCCTACCCGTCCTGCGAGCCAGGGAAATTGATCAATGGGCCCAAACTCAAACCTATTCAGATCTTCTCGAACGGCGTTTAATGCGCTATGATGATCAAGCTACTAAGGGCGGATGGCGAAATTGGTAGACGCACCACACTCAAAATGTGGCGACTTCGGTCGTGGGAGTTCGAGTCTCCCTCTGCCCATACAGTAAAATCGATAGAATAGGGTTAATCATCTCAGATGAGTCCAAGGCGATCGCGGGCTTGTCGATAGACTCTAGGATAGATGAATCACACAACCATAAGGAGGACACCCATGGGTCAGCAGCTCAAGCGATGGGAATCTCCTCGGAAACCTGGACGCAATACCAAGGGGCGAGGCGGATCCGCACGACAACGGCAGCGACGCAAGCAGTTGCAAAACCTGCGTCAGCATCTTAAATCAGACTCTTCTCATACACAGACATCTAACCGGGAGGGCGATCGCCTTTCCGGTTTTGTTCTAGGTGCTGCCGAATTGGATAGTGCAAGGGTTGCTGATCGGTCTGCCTGAGTATATTCCCCATCCCCTGAGAGCACCGATCTTGTGGAGCCCGTCCATCCTATCCCTGCTGGTGTATCAGCCTTGAGGCACCCCCCTAGGCATCTTAGACGTCAGACAGTGCCTTGCCCATGCAGGGCATCGACGTTTTTAAACATCCTTTGAACGCAGCGCTGAAATAGTCGCTAGAATCACACCATCATCCCTAGACCATCATCAGTTTTTCAGCGTAAGCTTTCTTCATGGGAGCTTCATAGAAATTCTGAATGATTGCGATCAAATCTGATCCATAGTAGAAGACATCACTGAATTGGGTTGCATCGATTCCATGTCACAGACCATTGATAACGATTGATAACAGTAGGGTGTTTGCATAGAGTGGCAAAGGCATCTTGTTTTTTAAATCCACTCAGGCAAGCTATTAACTGTTAGGAATCATCTTGAACGGGTGTTGTCTATCGCGATTACTTTTATCTCTCTTAAACTACTTCCATTTACCCCCATCGGTCACGCTGCCTTCGAGACGTATGCCCTTCGTATATCATCTGTGTAATCTCTATTATTGTTATGCTGTCTTGCTGATCGAACAACGATTGGCAGGTTATGTAGCAGAACTAACCTCCCATGGCCAAACCATCCCTGGATGGATGGATAGCGCCAGCCGAGCTATGTCAGTGCGAGTTACATCAGTGAGGGTAGCGTGATGAACAACCGTCTGCTCCAACAGCACTTCGAGACTGCCAAGATCTCGTTCAAAAATCTTGAAGATGGACTCAGCGACTACCTAGAGCCTAGTGGCTCGTCCCTGGCAGAGTTGGTGGCAGCTTTGTCATCCTCGTTGACGACCCTAGAAAAAACCTGTCGCTCGATGCAGCGTCGTAATGGTGAGCTGGAGTCGTTTTATGAACAGGCGCAGCAACTGAATGCCGATCTTGAACAACAGGTACGGCAACGGACGGAGGAAGTGCAGCGTTCCCTTGACTTTGAGTCGATGCTCAAGCGCATTACCGATCGGGTGCGAGATTCCTTGGATGAAGGGCATATCCTACAAACGGCGGTGCAGGAGCTGACGCTGGTGCTGGGGCTAGGGGGCTGCAATGCATCGCTGTATGACCTAGAACAGGGTACCTCCACGGTTTGCTACGAGTATATTGACTCGGTGCCCACCTCTCGCGGCAAGGTGGCCCAGATGGATCGGTTCCCAGAAATCTATCGTCAGCTACGGCGCGGCCATTATTTCCAGTTTTGTTCTCTCATGCCCAACCCAGAGCGAGGGCATGTGGCCTTGTTGGCCTGTCCCATTTTTGTAGATACTCACTCGCCCGGCGCTGGCGATCAGCAGGTGTTGGGGGATCTATGGCTGATTCACCACAAAGACTATGTGTTCAACGAATTTGAGATTCGTATGGTGCAGCAGGTGGCCAATCAATGTGCGATCGCTATCCGCCAAGCCCGTCTTTACCAAACCGCTCAAGCTCAGGTTGAGGAACTAGAGAAGCTTAACCGCCTCAAGGATGAGTTTCTGAGTACGGTGTCCCACGAACTGCGTACCCCCATTTCCAATGTGAGGATGGCGGTACATATGCTGCGCCAAAATGTGGATGAGAGTCGGCGGCAGCGATATTTTGAAATTTTGGAATCGGAAGCGGCTCGGGAGGCAGAGCTAATCGATGATTTGCTAGATCTCCAGCGCCTAGAGGTTGCTTCTTACCCCATTGAGGTGCAGTGGATTGATCTGGCCGTTTGGCTACCGGAAATCGTTGCGCCCTTCCAGTCACGGGTGGTGAACCGTAAGCAGCAGCTATCGGTAGACTGCGCCTCGGCCTTGCCGGCCGTTCTCTCCGATAGCACCATTTTACGGCGGATCTTGGCAGAGCTTTTGAACAACGCTTGTAAATATACGCCCTCAGAAGGAGCGATCGCCCTCCAGGTGACCCTAGCCTCCACGGAAGCCCACAACGGCACACCGCCCCAGCCCTATTTAGCCTTCACCGTGCGCAACCAGGCCGAAATCCCTAGTAAGGAAATTCCCCATATTTTCGAGAAGTTTTACCGCGTGCCCTACGCCGATCCTTGGAAGCAGGGGGGGACAGGCCTGGGCCTGGCTCTCGTGAAAAAGCTCGTTCATCAAATCAATGGAGCGATCGCCGTGGAAAGTGTAGACGGCTGGACGATGTTTAACGTCAACATTCCCATTGAGCTGGACGAATCCTTGACTACGTCCTAGCGCGAAACATACGAAAGTGGGGCGGCCCTTGTGCCCCATTTCTCAGTCCTGGTAGGTGTCGTCTACCCTCTACCCATCAGCGATTAATCAGCGATCGCCCCAGCTACACTACCAGCCCGCGGATAGAGCTTCATCAAGGCCTGCACCTGCTCGGCATGGTAGGAACTGCGGGTGAGCGGCGAGGATACGACCTGCAAGAAGCCGATGCTCTCGCCAAACTCACGCCAGGCATCAAACTGCTCCGGGGTAACAAAGTCCTGGACGCCAAGGTGCTTTTGGCTGGGCTGGAGGTATTGCCCAATCGTCAAAATGTCGCAGTCCACCGATCGCAGGTCGCGCATCACCTGCCGCACCTCTTTATCGGTTTCCCCAAGACCCACCATAATCCCAGACTTGGTGTAGAGCCATGGGGCAATCTGCCGCGATCGCCGCAATAGATCAAGGGAGCGATCGTAGTCGCCCTGAGGACGCACCCGGCGATAGAGGCGGGGAATCGTTTCAGTATTGTGGTTCAGCACCTCTGGGCGGGCAGACAGCAGCGTCGCCAGAGCATCCCAGTTGGCGCACAAGTCAGGAATTAAAACTTCAATGGTGGTTTTAGGCGACAAAGCCCGCACCGCTTCAATGCAGCCGATAAACTGCGAAGCGCCGCCATCGGGCAGGTCATCCCGATTCACCGACGTAATCACCACATGGTTGAGCCCCAAACGTTTCACCGCTTCAGCTAGACGCGTCGGCTCAGTGGGATCTAAGGCCTGGGGTTTCTTTTCAAAGTCAATGTCACAGTAGGGGCAAGCACGGGTGCAGGCGGGGCCCATGATCAAAAACGTGGCGGTACCGTGATGGAAGCATTCTCCAATGTTGGGGCAGGAGGCTTCTTCACAAACCGTATTCAGCCCTAGATCACGGAGCGTGTCTTTGACACTGCCAACCCGTTGCCACTGGGGCGCTTTCACCCGTAACCATTCTGGCTTTACTGTCACGTTCACGACCTACTGATTCTTACCAAGACCCTCATTTTACCAACAGTCTCCTGAGTTTTGCAGATCCCCTGCGGAGAATCTCAGCTTAGGTTATAATGTCTCAGTGCTAACGACGGGATGTGGCGCAGCTTGGTAGCGCACTTCGTTCGGGACGAAGGGGCCGCTGGTTCGAATCCAGTCATCCCGATTTTTCTAAAATCTACTGCGGAAGCGCTTTGTAGCTGACGCATCAATCTTTGGCTGACCCTAACCTAGGCTACGGTCTGACGGCCGTGGAAATTGCAGTGGTTGAACAACCGGATGGCAACGTTCGCTGGCAGCGATCGTTAGGACGCCGTTTGTTGTGAAACAAGATGTAGCGACGAATCCACTGCACGTAGGTTTGCTCTGTGCGGCAGGAGTAGTGCTTCAGACGGCTTCATGCACTTGGTCTAGCAGCTTCTTAGAACGACGATGCTCCATGACAGCTCCACATGCAGGTATCCAATACAACACTAGTGATGCATAGGTACGTCTAGCAATAAAATGGCAGATATACAGATCTTTGCTGTCTATCTGCCCTAGAGAGGGCTATTATGCAGATTATTCGCCGCCTATCTACCCCAAAAGGGTGATTAGACGACCCATAATCTGCCTATTCACCTAGTAGGAGGTATATGGGCAGATTGGATCAGTCTAATAAGTTGTTAGGTCGCTAAAGATATCGGTTAAGACGCAGTCGAAAGCCCATCTCTGGGTATTCAGTGTTAAATTCTTAGTGGGTGCGGAATAACTACTTCTCATCTAATGGTTAAAATTTAGAGGGAGAATTTAGATTGTCCTAAAGGAGTCATAGCGTTGTGACACCAAATGTCGAGATTTTGAAGACAGAATTCCGCGAATTTTGCGTAATCTACTTGTATATACGTAATATCAATGATATTTTTACCGCTGCTGGAATCGAGCAGGGAAAATCAGGAAAGAATTTAAGTGGTGATCGTAGATCGCTTGTTGAAGATTATTACGCCTCCCTAAATTGGGAAAGTATGGAGTCGATCCGAAAGTTTGTCAAAGTTTTAGAAAATACATTACTTATAAGTTGGATTGGTGATGAGGGGAAACAAAAACTACGCTCTCTTTGCGAAAAACATGGTTTTGCAGTAGACAAAGATGGTTACAGAGTTTACCTCACCACTCTAGGAGTAGGTAGCAACGTTAAAAATTTGATTTTTGCGGCGAATGGACCAAAACCAGAAATTATTTTCTCTGATTCAGTCAGCAACGACATTGAAATTGTAAAAAATTCTGCTTATTGTCTCATATACGATCGTCCCATTAAGTCACATGGTCTTCTTTGGAAGGAACTTATTGATTGGTGGAGGGAGAGAGAAAAACTAAATGAAGAATCGGACATAGAAGTTGGCAGAAAACTATATGCTCGTTTGTCTCAATCATTGACTTCTGCACCGGAGAAGTTATTTTGGAAGATTTATTTTAAGAATTTCTATGAGTCATTAAAAGAGAAACTGCCTGCTCTAATTCCACAAGTTTATTTGCACTATGATCCGTATACACTGAAGCAGTTGCAAGATCAGCGTCGCTTGGTGCGACAAAGAATGGATTTCCTGTTTTTACTATCAGATCGAATAAGGATAGTAATAGAAATTGATGGCAAACAACATTATGCTGAAGAAGATATAGCCAGTCCCAGGCTATATTCTGAAATGATTGCTGAGGATAGACGACTAAAGCTATCTGGCTATGAAGTGTATCGATTTGGAGGCTATGAACTTAGTAGCGAGAGTGCAGCGGAAATAATAGTAGAGTCTTTTCTTGTCAACCTATTCAAACGCCATGATTTGATAGCAAACGCAACCTAACACTTCACGGCAGCGGACGGACGAAAGCCGCTTGTGGTGTTGCCAAGGTTATCTGCCGCCGCTGCGTTTTGCCGTTGGGCCGCTTAGTCTCCAGTAGTGACAAAGCCGGAAGCGCATCTGTTCGCAACTTGGGTTGAAAGCTATTCCAACATTTGGTGCTGGTGCGACGAATTCTAAGGAATATTCTGAGAGTGAGTGTAGGCTAAGATTGAAGAGAACTCTGCTCATGGATAGCTGATATGACAGCCACAGCGCGTGTTATTCATAGTGACCCTGATATTCTGGGAGGAACTCCTGTTTTTGTTGGAACTCGTGTACCAATGAGAACTTTGATCGATTATCTCGAAGCGGGTGATCCACTCGATGAATTCTTAGATCATTTTCCGAGTGTTAGGCGTGAGCAAGCGATCGCAGCTCTGGAATTAGCAAAGGAAATGCTAACAACTTATGCGAATCCTGCTTGATGAATGCGCCCCACGTCCCCTCAATTGTGAACTGGTTGATTACGAGATACAAACAGTTGTTGAAATGGGATGGTCAGGAAAAAAGAATGGTGAGTTGTTGAGACTCATGAACCAAGAAGGCTTCGCGATTCTACTAACCACCGATCAAAATTTGCGGTATCAGCAGAATTGAGAGCAAGCTGGAGTAGCAGTCGTTGTTCTTGTAGCACGCAGTAATCGATTACCAGATTTAGTACCTTTGATGCCTGACGTTTGTAGTGTGTTGACCACAATTTCACCGGGGCAAGTCATCGAAGTCGGAGGCTCCTAATAATCATGCAAGCGTTGCAGCACAACAACCCCCATACATCCGACCGTTGAGCCGTTATCGGCTGGATGTTTGAGGTAGCCTGCAGCGGGTGATTGGGAACCTTAGCGGTCTTTGCATCCAGTCCTTACACTTGTCCGTCTAGACTGTCTGTGCGTCCGAAAGCACCCAAAAATGGTTGAATGACTACTATCGAGTCCAATACTCGATCTTTAGTTCGATTAGCCAAGAGAAAATCTGCTCGGTGTTGCTGAACCAAGAGATGAACTGCTAGCTATAGGATCTGAAACTCCACGCAACATGTTGCGGAATCATCCCACCATTCAGCAATGCCGAAACCTGTACTGTCACTGATTCCTCAAACGGAGGGAGCGCTACTCGGCGCTTTCCTTGGACGCTTCACTTTCTAGGGTTGCCAGGCTATCGGTGATTCAAAAATTTCTGTCTCAGAGAACGGGCAAGATTGGGGAAGTTGTTCAGGGTCGAGGGATGTTTCTCGACCTACCAGATCTAGACCGTCTTCATAGCCAACACCAATAGCCTCGGTTAGATAGGGTTTCAAGCTCGGGTTGTCTTTCAGGTGGCGCTGAATTTTCCGGCGCTGCTCTCGGATAGTGTAAACCCAGCTCTTAGATCGAGCCTCGGGCTGGTAGTGCCACTTGAGCAGGTGTCCTAGCAGCACTCCCAATCGATTCCGCAACTCCTGCCGCTCTTGCCGCCCCAATGACTCAATCTCCTCAATTAGATTTTCAATGTCGAGCTCGCCTAGTTGACCTGCGCGCAACAGTTCAACCTGGCGCTGAGTCCAGGCGTAAAAATCTTGGTCATAGAGCGTGGTGGTTTGCATCGAAGACACCGCAACGTTCTTAAATTGTACCTATGATTCTCTGCTTTACCTGATACTACCAAGCTCAATGGAAGAAATGGTCTGAACATCTTGTCCGTTTTGCCCAGCCACCCTCTCTCAAACCATGTTTAAAGATTTATGTCGCACAACCTCGTCATAGTACAATTGAACTAATATGGTTGAGTAGTTAGCTGATGTTACGCCAGCAGGTGACCACCATGTCTGAGTCCGGCATCATAGCTTTTCGTCCCGCTACCCTTGCTGACGCGGCGCTTCTTCGTCATTGGGATGCCCAGCCCCATATCATCGCTAGTCACGGCGACGACGACTGGGGTTGGGAGGTGGAGCTAGCCCGCACTCCCACTTGGCGTGAGCCATGGATTGCAGAGCTAGAGGGTCGCCCCATTGGTTTTGTTCAAATCATTGATCCTGCTCAAGAAGATAGCCACTACTGGGGCGATGTGCCTGATCATCTGCGAGCGATCGACATTTGGATAGGGGAGGTTACAGCGTTGGGCAAGGGCTACGGCACCACCATGATGCAGATAGCTCTATCCCGCTGTTTTGCTAACCCTGATGTAACGGCTGTTCTGATTGATCCGTTGACTAGTAATACCCGCGCCCACCGCTTTTATCAGCGTTTCGGCTTCCAGTTTGTGGAGCATCGATGCTTTGGTGACGATCACTGTTCTGTTTATCGCCTAGATTGAGCCACGTGGTCTAAGTTCAACGCTAAAGCCTTGTAGCTACAGTGCCGAGACGGTTCTGAGGGTGTTCTGGAAAATGTCTGCGCGACTGAGGGAAAGTTGTCTATCCCATGAGCTAGGGCTGTTTTAACTGTCCTGTTAGCAACCTTCGCGATCGCTGTTTTGGCGAAACAAGGTCTGTCAAAACCGACGAACTATCATACCTGTGGTCAGATTGCGATCGCCACCATAACTATCGTTGCTGGCATTAGCCTTTTAGTTGAGCCGACAACATATTGCTAGGGGCTGGCACTTTCCGCTACGTCATGATCCATACCACACGTTTTATTGAAAAAAGAGGAAACCGTTATGCAAGTTAATCCTTACCTGTTTTTTGATGGTCAATGTGAGGAAGCCTTCAAGTTTTATCACCAAGTCTTGGGTGGAGACCTGTGTGCCATGATGCCGTTTGCCGGTTCGCCTGCCGAAGCCGACGTGCCACCGGAATGGGCTACCAAAATCATGCATACTCAACTTACCTTGGGCAACTGGGCCATTATGGGATCAGATTGCCCTCCCGGAAGTTATGAGATGCCCAAAGGATTCTCGGTTTCACTGCAAATTTCAGATCCAGATAAAGCCGAGACTATCTTTCAAGCTCTATCCGAAGGTGGCAAGATTCAGATGCCCTTAGAAAAAACCTTCTGGGCACAACGATTCGGTATGGCGATCGATAAATTTGGCATCCCCTGGATGATCAACTGTGAGTAGTCCTTGAAAAGATGTTGCTGAATAAAGATATGACATCAGAATAAGAGTGAGATGCTCACACTATCTTGATTGTGAGTGTGAACGTCGCGCTAACGAACCGTGAGCGCAAATCCTATCGCTATTCAGCAACGCCACATTTGAACCTTCCCGATTTCCGGGAAACTCTGTCAGGGGGCAACGTTCATCACCCATTTCATCCATTGCAAGAGCGATCGCCCCCCTGAAAGACGATGCAGACCTGGAGCCTTGGCTGCGGCTAAGCTATCCACCGATCGCAGTGCCGCATACTGAAGACCCAAAAAGCTATCCACCGCTGCGTAGGGGCCGCCCAAGGTCATCGCCCCTGCCGCATAGACTCGCCCTTGCCCCGATCGCAGGTCAGGAAGTTCAAAATCCTGGGATACTGCGAGGCGTCCTAGGGGATTCAAGGGTAAGCCATAGCAGGTGACCAGATCGTCCAACAGTGGATTGGCGGACACCTGGGCATCTAGACCTGTGGCATCAATAATAAAATCGGCTTGTAGTTGGCGGGTGCCCTTAAAGTCGCGATCGCGAATGTGGGTCAGGGTGCCCTGGCCAGTGCTTGGCTCCACCCGCTCCACCTCGCCAAACTCAATTTTGTACCAGCCTTGGCGCAATCCCTCTTGGACAATCTGCTGCCAGTCATGGCGATCGGCGGTGGTGGTGCCGCCCCAATCGGCTAGCAGTCGTTGACGTTCTGAAGGACTAGCCTGCTCTAGCATTACCCGCAGGTCGCCGCTCCAGCAGGCTTTGGGCCAATTAAAGGGCTGTAGTTCGTAGTGATTTTTCACCTGTCGCTGGGCGGTACGAAATCTATGTCCACTGGGTTTGGGCGATCGCATCAGATGGAGGAGATAGATCTGGGGATTGGTCTGACGGGCTTCGTAAATGCGCTGCACCACCCGCGATGCCACAATCCCCCGCCCCCGAATCATCACGGTGCCGCCGAAGGTTTCCAGGTGTTGATAGACATGGTCATGGTCTTCGTAGGCATTCACCACGGTTTTAAAGTCATGGGTGGCGGCTCGATAGGCCTGCAGGTCGGGCAGAAACTGAATCGCTGGGTAGCCGGTCGCCAGATGTAGGTAGCGGGCGACCACAAAGGCATGGTCGCGGCGGTCGGCGGTGGAACGGGAATAGGCGATCGCATACCGTCCATCTGTGGTTTGGCGAATGGAGCGAATCCGTCCGTAGTCAAAACAATGGTTCCAGCCAATGCGCGCAGCTTCGCGATCGATGGAGGCAAACACCCGCCCCGATCGCGGCGTATAGGTTTCGGCCAGCGTCGGTTCGGCAAAGACCTGCCACAGGTACCGTAGGGCAGGGGCAAGCTTGCCGCGACCCAGATCATCCCAAGCTTCCCGTAGAGCGTAGCTCGGCCAACCCCAGATATTGTCTGGGCAAGAGTCTGAGTTAGATCGCAGCCGTTCATGGGGGGGAATTTGGGAATTGAGGCAAAGACGCTGGTAGCGGGCGTAGGGCACTGCTTCCATGCCAATGGCCAGAATCTGCTGAGCGGATACCCCGCCCAGGCGCAACAGATCTACCCAGACAAAGCTACCGAGTCCTGCCCCGAGGGCCACATAGTCAAATTCGCGGATGGGCAGCCCTGTATCCATGAGATCCCGTAGCGATACGTGGGGCTGTTGAAAGAGCGGTGGCGGAAAGGAGGCTCCCGACGTGGGCGCGCTAGCCTCGGGAAATAGAATGGTGGAATTGGTTGAGGACTCGGACTCGGACGGCCCGGTCTGTCCTTCGATCGACCAGGTTAACGTCAGCGTGTAGGGGCCAATTAGCAGGCGATCGCCCTCGCTGAGGACGGCGGATGCTTGGCGATCGCCATTCACGAAGGTGCCATTGCTGCTGCGCTGATCGTCTACCACCACGTCACCACCCTCTTGCCTGAGTAAGGCGTGGAAGCGCGACACCTGGCCACTGTCTAGCACCATGCGCGACACCCGCTGCCCATCGACCTGAGCTGGCATATGGGCAAAGTCTCGCCCGAGGGCGATCGGCAACGATAGCACAGGAGTGCGCAGCTCCCCCGTGGCCGGGTCTTCCCAACTTAGTTGCAAACGGAGAGGCGGATCACTCATGGGAATTTACGGATATGCCGGTGGATCAACAAGCGATCGCCCTTAGTGTTGCAGGGTGCTTTCTGTCCAACCCTAGTGGGTGGAGCGCGGGACTGCTGGTGGGGCTAGCTCAGGCACTAGAGATAGGCGGTGACGACGTAGGGCTAGATCTTGATGTTCCTAGGTCTGTCTATCTTCTATCCCCAACCGCAAACTAGCATATCCGTTATACCATTCCTCCAGCCATTATTAATTCAAGAACAGTTGGAATGTATAGCTATAGCCGACCTTCTTGAGTTCATCTAGGGCGATCGAGCCAGGGCGATCGCTTGCTGAAAATCTTTACTGGTTGAGCCATAGACGTGGGCGGAATGCGGAACGCGATATCTGTATCTCTAGTCTATGTCCTAATAAGGTCGGCTATGGCCATACAACGTCGAATGAGAGGTGGGCAGACAGACAACAATGAAGTTGATCTGATGGATGAGGCAGGTTTCGCACATTGGCTGACGACTATACAGGTCATCGCCGAGTACGGTGGGGTGGACTGGTGCAAAGAGATCATGATGGGCCGGGATACACCATTTGGCAGCGGCGGTTTCACCATCCTGGTTCTTCGTGTTATTTGAAGGTAAATTTACTTTGGCATCAGGGAAATCACTGATTTTTTGTTATTTTATCCTCGTAGCGGGTCTGGAAAACTGTAAAATTACAGATTTACAGCTACTAATGCAGCCATTTAAGACTTCATATAATCTACTTGACAAACTCAATTGCAGGTCACATAGTATACACAGAGGTGCAGAAAAATACGCATTCTACCTTAGGTCACAAAAATCATGCAAAATAATTCAGTTTTTATTCGCCGCTGGTTACGTCGCGGCGTTTCGCTCTCTGTTCTAGTTCTGGCCGGTGTAGTCACCTCCCAGGGATCGCATCGTTTTAATATACTCTCCGCTGCAAATCAACCTTGGTTGACTCTGGGTTCCTCAGCTTACGCCCAAGAAGCCTATGACTGGGCGCAGATTGAGCAAGACATTATTACCGTACAAAACCAAGTCCGCCAAGATCCAGCCAGCTTGATCCCGTTGTTGGAGGAACGCCTGGCCAATATGAATGACGAGGGTGTAATTAGTTGTGGGCCTAACTGCCGTCCTATTCAAACGCAGGAAGGAAGGCCAGCTGTTCAAGAGGCCATTGATTTTTTGCGTCAACAGGCGGCGGTTTCTACCCTAGAAGCCTCACCTAATGTTGCCCAGGCTGCTAAAGCCCATGCTCAAGATCAGGCTAGTGGTAGTATGGGGCACGATGGCTCTGACGGCAGTACCACTGCACAACGGATAGGCCGCACCGGAGCGCTTTATGTATCCAGCGGGGAGAATATTGCCTATGGGCCAAGCACGGGGCAACGAGTGGTGCTGGATTTAATTGTTGATGATGGTGTGCCTAGTCGGGGGCATCGTACCAATATTTTTGACCCTAGCTGGACACATACTGGAGCGGGCTGTGGTCCCCATGCAGGGTATCGTATCGTCTGCGTTATTAACTACATCAGATTTACGACTCAGCTTAATGTGGTTAATAACGGTAGTGTTAACCTAGAGAGTGTTACCCTCGGCGAGATTAATATTTTGGGTGATGCTCTAGCACCTGGCGAAACTCGGGAAATTACGTTGCGTGAAGATCAGTGCGAAGGTAGTCTAGGCTTGCAGATGAGTGGCTATCTTCCAGCCAGTATGGCAAGTCGTATGGTATGTGGTTCCACCTTAACCGTTAACCCGAATAACGGCTTCCGGCTTTCGTCTCAATAGGTAGTTAGCCGTAGCTTCTGGGGCAAGGGTGCTGTCAACGTCGGCCTCACTGAGCCCCAAGTATTGTCTACTTAGGGGCTTAGTGAAGCCGACGCCGCGCCGCTTGAGCCGTATAACAGCCGCCTGATCTCCGCTTTTACATACGCGATAGTGCAGTCACCTTCTTCAACTTGCTAGAATCGAGGCCATCCAGATCGTCTAGGTAAAGCCACCCTTCCCGCACGAGCTGGGAGAACACAAAGATGAGGACTGAATATCGATAGTCGTACTTGCCATCAATATCATGTCGCCGAGCACTGAGGTAGTCATGAACCTGCCAAAGGTCGTCTAGCCCTGTGATGCTGTGCATCTTAGTCTTAACATCGCTGACGAGGGCGCTAATTTCTCGTTCATAGGCTGCTTGAAAGGCCTTTTGAGCGATCGCCTTCTCCTCAGTTGTCCAGTCTGTATCTATTCCTTGCATTCTGAAACCTTATAATTATCATCAGTCTTTCTATTTTGCCGCGATTATTCAATGAAATCTACCCAATTTAGAGCAAAATTTTGAAATAATCTAATGCTTACAGTTGTTCCCACAGCAGGACGATAGGCCCCGTCAAACCTAAACCTGGGTTGCGGGAGCAAGTAAGTACAAATACTTATTTATTAAGTCCGATAGGCATAGCCTCAACGGCCGTAGCAGATTGCGGTAGGGGCAGGATTTGATCAGCTCAGCCCAACGGCAGTATCTTCGTCATCCTTAGGTTAGTCGCAACTGCAATGTTCAGTCATGATGGAACCATCAGCCGAGGATGCTTAAGAGGGCAGTTTCTTGATTGCCTCTACCGGCGGGCAGCCGGCAGGCGGTACCAAGGCAGATGGGGATACTCGTGATGCTCCCAGTGGTAGCCCAAATGATAGCAGGTGAGAAACGACAGCCAAACGGGATAGTCGCTGCTCACGGCTCGATGGCGATTAGGGTTTCCCTGATTACTGTGACGATGGGGTAGATATGTCCCAAAGATAAAAAGCTGGAAAGAGCTGAGTACGAGTGGGCCGACCCAAAAGGCGATCGCATTCGTCGGCGACACCTGAAAGCCATAGACCAAGATACCCAATACGCCGATCCAACTGACAATGAGCTGCACTAAGCGGTAGCCTGACAGGTATTCCCCCATAAATTTGAGATACCAAGCCACCGGATGGCAATGCACTCCGTCGTGGAAATCAGGGTCGCCAAGTTGAGCAGGACAGCGATGGTGGTCGCGGTGCTGCTGGCGGCAGTGTTGGTAGGATAAGAATGCATACAGACCGACCGCAACATGACCCATGGCATGATTGAGCCGGGGATGTTGAGGCAGAAGACTGAGATGCATTGCATCGTGGGCAACGATGAATAAGCCGGTCTGGAGAACTGTACGCCCTATGATCACAACCAGGACAACTAGCCAAGGGAGCTGAGCAATAGGTATGTACAGAAGCCCCAGCAAGCTTCCTATCCAAGTCAGGAAAAGTGCGATCGCCCATCCAACGCCCAGCCAGCTCCCTGATTCAGAGAGGGGGCGGCGAGTCATTGACTCAGGGGAAGACGCCATGCAGGAAATATAGTTGAATCACTTGAAAGCACCTCCATTCCCGTGACCTTAGATCAGGGAATGGAGGCAGTGTTAGATCAGACGTTCATGATCTGAGCAGATATCTGAACAGAGATTAACGGGTCAGATTTAACAGTTCCTTGGGTGATGCCAAGAGGTCAATAGCCACAAAGTAGATCTTATTCTCAGGGTTGAGTAAGAAACGCCAGGCCATGTTCATACCCACAGCGGCACCAAACCAAGGGGTTTGTACTTTACCGGTGACTTTGATTTGGGTGTAGCCTTCATCAGCGGGTTCCAAAACACCTCGTTCGGGCATCAGCTTAAGGTTTTGGCAGTCTTCCCGGAAGAACTTCAAAACTGCGTCACGACCGACAATCGGGCGTTGGAAGGGAGGCTGGAGCGCACCATCATCGGTGAACAATTGAATCAACGCATCAAAGTCGTTGGCATTCATGTTGTTCATGTAGCTCAGCACGGTGGGGTTATCAATCCCTTCAATGGTAACGGCTGTCCGCTTATCGGCTACAACAGGAGGCACGATGGGCTCTGCTACGCTTTGGTAGGAACCGAGCTTTTTGGGATCAAAGCCCATGTCTACGACCGAGTTGCGCAACACGGTGATTTGTTGACCAGACTCTAGGTTACGGATGGCTTGCAGGACAGCGGCGGCGTTGGCGGAGAGCTGATAGCCTTCAGGAATAGGAGCGACGAGACCTTCATCCATCCACTGTCCAAGCTGGTACCAGAAGCCAAGCTTGATGTTCGATGACCACATGGAGTAGGTGCGGCAGATGGGGGTGTCAGCCCGGTTCGCCAAGTCACACATGGCTTGAGACTGCTCTTGGAAGGACATTTGCCGAATTTCATTCAACGTATTTTCGGCAAACTGCATGTTGGCTGCACCGGGAGCCGCGATGGTGATGGTTTTTCCCATTTCCAGGTAGGCAAACCAAATCAGCGCTAGTTGATCTTCGGCATTCAGTTGAGTGAATCGAGCAATTGTAGCTGGCACAGCATCGGCAGAAAGGGTGCCGGGAAAAATACTGCGGGCTGATTCAATGGTAAAGGGCATAAGGTACCTCGCCTTAAACTACGGTTTCACAATCTCGAAAGGCATGATCTTAGACAGTCCCAGCTATGAATGCATAGCTATGGGTTAACCCAAAATCGCCCCCAACCGCCCTAAAAATAGCCGTCATGACAGGGTTAGAATTCGGGGGATAGCACTATTATCTCAGCAGGATGTCGAAGAATCCACTCTCTTACGACAGATGCTTTTTTAACGACACCTTCAATTTATCACGGGTTTGTAACAAAAAGAAACATTTCTTTATATACTGTCCATAGGCATACGCTCTTGCCACGGCATTCCGGCACCTTTGGGTCTCGGTCGATGTGAACCGCAGGGCTCTGTGTTTGGGGTTCTCTGATCACCGATAGGGCGATCGCTTCCCCGTTAAAGACCTTTGCCCGGCACAGGCAGGAGCTGAATGTAAACAAATGCAACGAAATAGATGAAAAGGCGATCGCCCCGGAGTCTAGGGTTTTTCCATGAGTACGCTGTTGGCGGCGGCTAGGGACGCGCCACACCATGGGCAGCCAGACTTGAGATAGTCGTAGGACGAGACTTGGCCACAGCGGGGGCATTTGAGCCCATAGGCAGAAGGGGCCGTGGGCTTAAGTGGCTTCAGGGGCAGCGTCGTATCACCGGAATGCTCGACTGCCGGGGTGGTGACGATGGTGGGAGCGACGGTCTCTAAGACGATGGTTCCAATGTGCAGCTCAACCAGGCCTAGACAGAGGCGATCGCCCTCTGCTAAGGGCTGCTCGTCCTCTAGGATGGGACGATGATTGAGCAGGGGAGGATTGCTGGGGCGGAGGCTATGGACGTAGAAGGCTGAACGGGGAGGATCATAGAAGAGTTCGACATGCAGACCTGAGACCGTGGGATGGGATAACACCAGATCACATCGAGACGGATCTCGCCCTAGCCTGACCCTACCCACCTGTTTCGTGAGCATTTGATCGGTCACCGTAAACGATTTGTGTTGCTCATGCTCCACCCATTCCAGCGTCAATCGATTCATGATTTAGGAGTTGAAATGCGACATCGTGATCCCGTTGACCTGATGAACCTCGGTATACCCAGCTAGCTAGGGATTGGTTCAGTCCTGCAGACCTATTCTCTCACACCTATTTCAGGACTGCCTTCTCTTTATAATGGGCCGCATCCCCTTCATGGCTATGCCCATTCATGTCCAATCTGCACCAGCATCGATGGCGGCGATCGCTCTCTATCTTACTTATTCTACTGCTCTGGGGTGTGGCAGGATGTCAGCCGCTGCAGGCTAGGGACAGCAACGGTATTCAGCACCTTACCCTTTGGCATGGCGTCAATCCACCGGCGAACCGCGACGTGTTAGATGATCTGGTGGCACAGTTTAACCAAAGCCATGATCAGATTGAGCTGGAAGCGCTCTATGTGGGGCAGGGCGATCAGCAGATCCCCAAAATCCTCACCGCCGTGCTGGGGCAGTCTCCGCCAGATTTACTGTGGTATGCGCCCATGCTGACGGGGCAGTTGGTGGAACTGGACGCCATCCGTCCCCTGGATGATTGGTATGCGCAAACCAAGCTACTGGATGACTTAGACCCGAGTCTATATGAAGCGATCGCTCTTGAGGATCATCTCTGGTCGGTGCCCTTTGGGGTGAATAATGTAGGGATCTTCTACCGTCCTAGCTTATTTGCAGAAGCTGGCATTGCCGACCTGCCCCGCACCTGGGATGAACTGCGCCGGGTCGCTCAGCAGTTGACAGATAGGGACGCCCATCCTCCCCGGCACGGCATTCTCCTGCCCCTGGGTAAGGGAGAATGGACGGTGTTTATGTGGCTATCGTTTCTTTGGAGTGCAGCCGGGGATCTGCTGGATCATGGCCAGATTCATCTCGTCACGCCAGAAGCGATCGCTGCCCTGCACCTGTGGCAAGACTTAGTTGCAGACGGCTCCGCCCTGCTCTCCCAGCCCGAGCGTGGCTATGAGCTAACGGATTTTCTGGCAGGTAAGGTAGCGATGCAGCTTACCGGGCCGTGGACCTTGCGAGAACTGCGATCGACGGGGGTGGATTTTGCCGTGATGTCCATTCCCATGGATCAGCAGCCCGCCACCGCGATTGGCGGCGAGAATTTATTTATTTTCCGTACCCAGCCTGAACGAGAGCAGGCAGCGCTGCAGGTTGCTGAATTCCTCGTGAGTGAAGCCGCCCAAACCCAGTGGGCCATCGGCACCGGTTATTTACCCGTCAATCTGCGATCGCGGCAAAGTGAGTCCTACCAAGCTGTGGTGCAAGACCAGCCTGCCCTACAGATTTTTCTCGACCAGGCTGAGCAGGGGCGATCGCGGCCGATTTTTGCCAACTACAATCGTCTGTCGGATCAACTGGGGAGAGCGATCGAAGCTGTGGTGCTACAGTCAAAATCACCGGAGGAAGCTTTATCTCAGGCTCAGCAGCGGCTAGATCGCATTCTCGGAACGTCTCCCCATGAGCGATAATTTATTTACCGATAATCCATATGGGGAAATAAGCTGGTATCGACATAGCTCAGCCGCGCCATGGGGCTGAGGGCTTCTAACACCTGTTGTCCGTAGCTCCGATGATTGACGCGGTTATCCAACAGGGCCACCACGCCTTGCGTTTCCCGCACGGGGGCGATCGCTCGCTGCAGGGTGCTCAGGGCTTCCGGCAGGAGATAGAGGCGAAACCAATCTTGGCGATTTTTCTTGTAGGCGGCGACTCGTCCAGCCACGAGGGGATTTTCCAGGGACGGAATCGGCAGGGTTGCCATCACCAAGAGCTGCGGAGCTGGAAAAACGGCTTGGTGGTTTTGCCAGAACTGCCAGCCGCTCACCAAAATGCCGTTGTCATCCAAACAGGTGCGCTCCATCTGCACCCGCGATCCATACTCCGCTGCCAAAACGGAGGCAACTTGAGCCTTGAGGGGTGTGTCATCAACTAAAAGCACGGTTAACCCCGGTCGTTCGGCGCTGATCATCAGCAGATGGCGGATTTCCAGCATCATGGCGGGCTGAAATTCTGGCGTATTAGGAAACGGTAGGCGATCGGGTACGTAAAGCTGAATGCTTTCTTGCTGGCGATCGGGGGCAAATTTCACGCAGGTCATATCCCCCAGCCCTAGGCGCTGGCGATAGACGGTCGCCTGGGTATCAAGCTCCACAGCTCCGCCTATGAGGATCACCGGCTGGAGTTGCCACATGAGATCTAACTGATCGGCTAACTCCAACGGACGACAGTTCAGCGAGAATTTTCCTTGGGCTCGATCAAGCCTAGCCCAAAGCAGGTGGGGTGAACAGGAAAACTGTTCCCAAAAGGCTTGCCAAACCTCTGGCAATTGATCCAGCAGATCCTTTCCTTGAAAAACGCGCCATAGGTCAAATAAGGCATCTTGCTCTTGATCTTCTAGGCGATAGCAGTTGTAGGGATTTTCGGGATGCTGGAAGAGCGATCGCGTTAGATAAATTCGCACATCGCGAATTAGATCAACCTGAGTTGGACAGGCGCGCATCAAAGCATCCCAGTGATTGGGCATCACCTTGGCGGTGAGCTGGTTTTGCACCCAAGCTTCTAGGTCATCAATGCCGTCAACTAAGGTAGGAATATGGTCGGGAATGTGGCCGCTATGCTGGAGGCGATCGCTCAACCAGGCCTCGGGTGTGGTGATCAACAAGCCTTGAAAGGACGATGAGGGCCAGCGATCGCCCACCTGAATAGGCTTGGTGGTGGATATCCACTGCTGTAATCGAGGAATATCAACCTTCAGCAGCCTCGACTGCACCGCCGCCGGCACCACTAATACGACCCCTTCTGTCCACATGAGGGCCGGCAGTAGGTAGCTGATGCGATAGCGACCATGGTAGCCCGACGGTGCGCCGGTTTGAATCAGCGAACTGCGCCCTAGGCGCAGGGCCCGCGCCACTAGCCGCGCCATGGTTAGATGATGGGGCCAGCATGATTCTCCCTGCTGGCGCAGGAAGGCACGCAATTGCTGGTGGACTTCAACCTCAATCACAGGCGCTAGGGTTCCTTCCGGACAACTGACACATGAACCTCCATTGTGACATACTCTTTCATCGCCTACGGTGGTGCCGCTCTATGGATCGAGATGAGGTGAAAAAAGGCTTAAATCGTTACCGATGAAGGCGATCGCCCCTTTAGACAAGCCTGAACCAAGGCTGGGGCAAGGGCTGGATGGCTATCAAAATGCAGATGCACGTAGCTGGCCAGTACCGATCCTTGGCAATATCCTTCTGCCTGGGGCGGCTGGTTCCAGCGACGGAGTTGGTAGGGAGCGGTGGGGGCGATCGCTTGGGGATCGGCGGTATCCCACACTTGCTCAGAATAGTGAAATCGATGTCCGCGTAGGCGACTGCCGGCGGGGAATAGGGTATCGGCAGCCACCACGGTCACGTCGGTATAGCCCAGGGTGGGTCGGCGACCCATCTGCACCCAAAAGGGCAAGAGACCCGCCCAGGGATGCCGTCCTTCTGGGGTGATCAGACCCTGGGATAGATACATCAGCCCTCCGCATTCGGCATAGATCGGCCGTCCTGATTGAGCGAATTCCTGGAGCTGCGATCGCAAATCATTCCGTGTAGCCAGGCGCTCTGCGTGAAGTTCCGGATAGCCGCCCCCCAGATAGAGGCCATCCAGGTGGTCGGGGAAGCGATCGCTCAGGGGTGAAAAATAGACCAGTTCGGCCCCCGCCTGCTGCAAGCGTTCTAGATTGGCGGCGTAGTAAAAGCAAAAGGCTTCATCTCGGGCAATGCCTAAACGCACGGGCGAGGCGGATGGCGTCTGGGGTGTCAGTGTGCCGCAAATGGGCGCGGCTTGGCGGGCTAGGTCAAGAATCTGATCAAGATCGAGATGGGTTTCCACGAGGTCTGCCAACTGATCAATATAGGTCTCTGCCAGATGATCCTCTTGGGCCAGCCATAGCCCCAAATGCCGGCGCTGAATTTCCACCGACGCCTGGCGAGGAATGCCGCCTAGGACTGGAATACCTAGGGGAGCGATCGCTCTCTGGATGCGATCCAGGTGGGAAGCACTGCCAATGCGATTGCAGATGACTCCTGCAATGGCCACATCGGGGTCAAAGGTTGCATAGCCCTGCACTAACGCTGCTGCACTACGAGCGATCGCCCTGGCATCCATCACCAACAGCACCGGAGCCTTCAGCCATTTGGCCATCTGAGCTGTGCTGCCTTCCTCCGTGTCGCCATAACCATCAAACAGCCCCATCACGCCTTCAATCACCGCCACATCCGCATCGTGACAGGCATGGTAGACGGTCTGACGGTTGACCAACGGCGACAGCATCCAGCCATCGAGGTTGTAGGACATGCGCCCCGTGGCCAGGCGATGATGACCCGGATCAATGAAATCTGGGCCCACTTTGAAGGGCTGCACCCGTAATCCCCGCCGCTGCCAAGCCCGCATCAGCCCGATCGCCACGGAGGTTTTTCCCACACCGCTCTGGGTACCCGCGATCGCCACTATGGGAATCTGTCGTTGCATCAGCTCCACTTTTTCACCTACTCATGTCTGTGAACGCTTGGCCATGATGCCATGACGCTAGGCTATTTAACGGTCGAACTCGCCTCTACAGGAGGAGATGATCCTGGTTGACGCGATCAGCATTGATAGTTTGCAGCACGATCAACGGCTGCGATCGCCCGCTAATGAACACCGAGGTATCATTGCCCGTTTGCACCAGCTCGATTTCACGGCGGAAGATGGCTCCTGGACTGCTGCTGTCGCTGAACAGATCTTGTAGATCGATCACATCTCGGTCTAGCTCAAAGTCGGTGATGATGTGGGTGCCACGGTTGCGGGTAAATAAGAACGTATCGCGTCCTGCCCCGCCTGTGAGGATCGTTTGACCATGGCCGCTGATGAGCAGGTCATCTCCGTCACCGCCCACAAGGCGATCGCTGCCGTTGCCGCCTCGCAGGATATCATCTCCGTCGCCGCCCCGCAGGCGATCGTCGCCTGCCGTGCCGATCAAAACGTTGGGCCCAGCATCTCCGGTGAGCGTGATGCCATCGTTGACGGAGAGCGATCGCGTAGCGCGGTCATCATTGAGAATCGTCACGGTGGCGTTGCGTCTTCTGGTTTGAGCATTTCGAACGCTCGTGAGCTGCAGCCGGAATTGCTCATTGGGTTCCACGGCGGTATCGCCGAAAATCGGCACTTTAATGACCTTGCGGGTTTGTCCTGGTCGGAAGACTAGCCGCCCTCGCACCCGTCCATAATCGCTGTTGGCAACCTGGGCTGTGCCGTCTATCGTTTGATATCCTATCTGAACGGGCAAGCCACTCGCCTGGTTGAGGCGGAGGACAATGTTTGCAAAGCGTCGGCCGCGATCGCCCTCCTGCACCCGTACTGCCCTCATCGTGAGGGTGGGGGTTGGATCATCGTTGAGAATTCTAACCACGCCTTGATTTTTTCTAATCTCGGCAGCGGTGGGATCACTGAGGTTGATGAAGAAAGGTTCGTTGCGCTCAAAGCGGCGATCGCCCACGATGGGTAAGGAAATCTGCTGGATGGTTTCGCCGGGCTGAAAGGTGAGGATACCGTCTTGGGCAAGATAGTCTTCTCCGGCAACGGCTGTGCGGTTGGCGGTGGCGTAGTTGACCGTAATCACTTCTGAACTTGGGGCTGTTAATGTGACTGGAATGACGACATCTTGCTGCCCACGATGGCCTTCTATCTGGCGCACATTACGGATAATAATAGAGGGGCGATCGTCGTCGTTCACCAGCGTAGCGGTTCCAACCACGGGCGTAGGATCAGCGTTCACAAGGTTGGTTAAGGCTAGGCTAAAGGTTTCGTCGTCTTCAAAGGCGCGATCGCCGACGACTGAAACGGTGATGAAAGCTGTGGTTTCACCTGCGGGTAAGGTAAGTTGCCCTTGGGTGGGAGTATAGTCCCCGGCGATCGCTGAACCATCTTGAGTTGCGTAGTCAAGCGTGATTGGAGCACTGGCAAAGCCGTTGACCTGTACTTCAAACACCGCATTTTGAGTGCCGCTATCTCCTTCTAAAACCGTGATGTCACGGATGGTGAGTTGAGGTAGGGCGTCATCGTTGAGGAGGGTGACGGTGGCTAGACTTGTGCCTAGAGTGGTGTTGACGGGATTGCTGAGGACAACGTTGAAGCGTTCATCCTCTTCGTTGACTAGGTCGCCGATGACCGTGAGGGATAGGATCGCTTGGGTTTCGCCAGGGGCAAAGGTCAAACTGCCGGCGATCGCTGAGTAGTCTTCATCGCGGCGGGCGGTGTCGTCTTGGGTGCTGTAGGCGAGGGTGATGGTTTCGCTGCTGGGGTTGCTGAGGCGTACGGTCATCGGCGCGAGGGTGGTGCCGCTGTCCCCTTCTGCGACCGTGGTGCCGACTAGGATGACGGTGGGTTGAGGATCGTCGTCGAGGATGGTGGCGGTGCCTTGGGGGGCGGATAGGGTGGCCCCGACGGCATTGGACAGCCCCACCTGAAAGGTTTCCTCGGGTTCAAAGCTGAGGTCGTTGATGATGCCGACCGTCAAGGTTTGCAGAACTTGCCCGGCGGCAAAGGTGAGGGTGCCGCTGTTGGCCAGATAGTCCTGCCCAGCTATCCCACTGTTATCCTCGGTGCTGTAGTTGACGGTCACGGTGCGGCCGGCGGGGCGATCGAGGCTGACGGTGAAGATAGTCTGGCCGGCTCCTTCGTTGAAGCTGCGGTCGGTGATCGACAGCACGGGCGGCAGATCATCATCAACCAGGGTGGCGATCGCTGTTGTGGTGCCGGGAAGAGCGTTGGTGGCATTGCCTAGCAGCAGTTGGAAGGTCTCGTCGTCCTCGTGCAGGTCGTCGCCTAGGATGTTGATGGTGATCAGGCGCTGGGTGTCGCCGGGGGCAAAGGTGAGGCGATCGCCCGCTACGGCGGTGTAGTCGTCGGGGGCGATGGCGCTACCGTTTTGGGTGCGGTAGTCGAGGGTAATCTCTTTGCCAGAGGGGCGATCGAGGTTGACGGTGAACACGGCCGCTCCAGCATTTTCCAGCACCGTGAGGTCGCTGATGCTATAGGTGGGGGGCAGGTCGTCATCTTGGATGGTGCCGAGGGCGCGATCGCTAGCGAGCTCGGCGTTGGTGGCTCCATTCAGCCGCAGTTGAACGATGCGATCCTCGTTATCTAGGTCATCATCGGCGATGGTGACGGTGACCCATTGCCGAGTTTCGCCGGGGGCAAAGGTCAGCGGTGTGGCTAGGATAGGCGTATAGTGAACCGAGCCGATGGCGGTGTCGTCGTCTGTACGATAGTTGACGGTGATGGGTTTACCTGACGCCTGGCTGAGGTCGAGGGTGAAGATTATCTGTCCGGCCTGCTCTGTGGCGATCGCATTCTGAACCGTCAGGACGGGCGGTGCATCATCGTCCAGAATGGTTCCCGTAGCGCTTTCCCGCTCTAGGGTGACGTTAACAGGGTTGCTGAGGTTGAGTTGGAGGGTTTCATTGTCTTCATCCAGACTGTCGTTGATCAGCGGCAGGGAGAGAGTTTGAACAGTTGTCCCTGCTGCAAAGGTAAGAATGCCGGCGGGAGCCACATAGTCGAAAGGGGCGATCGCGGTACCGTTGCTGATTTGGTAGTTTACGGTACTATCTCGACCGGAGGGCGTGTTCAGGGTCAGGGTAAACACCATTTGACCATCGCCTTCCCCGTTGCTTTCGAGGGCCGTGACGTTGCCGACGGTCAGAATGGGGGGCAGGTCGTTGTCTACAATCGTGCCGATGCCGACGCTGGTGCCGAGACGGGCGTTGCTCTCGCTGCTCAGCTCCACTCGGAACTGCTCGGTATCGGCTTCGTCCAGATTGTCGTTGAGGATGGCAACGGTCACCAACTGGAGCGTTTCACCGGGGGCAAAGGTGACGGCTCCGTTGGTGACGGCGGTGAAGTCCTCCGGCGCGATCGCTGTATCGTTGGCGGTGCGGTAGCCGACGGTAATTGGGCGGGCGGAGGGAGTATCCAGGGTGACGGTGAAGACGGCCTGCCCATCGGTTTCGCTACCCAGAGCATCGCTAATGGAGGCGATCGGCGCTAGATCATTATCTAGAATGGTGCCGGTCGCGGAGCTATTGCCCAACGTGACATTGGTGCCATTGTTGAGGTTGATGAGAAAGGTCTCGTCTGCCTCGTCGAGCAGATCGTCGATCACCGTCACCGTCACTAGCTGCAGGGTTTCGCCGGGGGCAAAGGTGAGGGTGCTGGAGGGAATGGCACTGTAGTCGGCGGGGGCGATCGCTGTCCCGTTGCTAGTTTGATAATCGACGGTGATGTTTTTACCAGAAGGAGCATCCAGGATCATACTGAAGATAAGTTGCTCCTCACCTTCGCTGCCGCTGCTGTTGGCGATGGTCAGCACGGGAGGCAGGTCGTCGTCGAGGATGGTGGCGATCGCCCCTGGGTTACCTAAGGTAGCGTTGGTAACGTTATCTAAACTGATCTGAAAAGTTTCTGTATCTTCATGGAGAGAATCGCCAATGACCGTCACCGTCATGGTTTTCAGGGTTTCGCCAGGGGCAAAGGTAAGCGTGGCGGTGTGGGCAAGAAAGTCACGGTCGGCGATCGCTTCTATGCCTGAGGTGCTGTGGTCTACGGTGACGGTTTGGCTGCTGGGCTGAGATAGGGTGACGGTGAAGATCCCGAGGCTATCAACGCCTGTACCTTCTGTAAGGCTGAGGTCGCCGGTCGCGAGATTGATCTGGGGGGTGGCGATCGCTACGCCGCTGGAAAATTCTGAAGTATCCCCGGTGGTTAGGTGAGTGGCCGTGGCGGTGATCAACTCCCCTAGGGCAGCATTCCCTAAGGATGCCGTGAAGGTCACTGTGCCGCTGTCGTCCGTGTTGACAATCACAAACCCTAAAGGCGTCTGTCCTTCTCCATGGCCGCTACTGTCTAGGGCGATGTTGCCGAAAAAATCTAGGCGGAAGCTGGTGTTGGGCGTGCTGGTAAAATTACCCATGACCACCGCATTGCCTTCGATCAATTCCGCTGCGGTGAGCACCGGGAAGTTTTGCAGACCATTGGCTCCCGTATCCGCATCTGTGGGGTCATTGACCGTGACTCCATCCCCGCCGAGGTCAATGCCCAAACCACCGTTGTTGACAATCTGGTTGCCCTGGATGCGGTTGCCCTGGGCGTTGCCGCTCACCACAATGCCGCTGCCTTCGTGGTTGGCGATGCGGTTGCCCTCGGCTCCCGACCCGCCGATGATGGTGTTCGTGCTGTCAGCGATCGCAATTCCAGTCCCGTTGCCCGCACCGACCCCAATATCGTTGCCCTGGATGCGGTGGCCGTTGGCCATATCCGCCAGTCGAATGCCCGCCTGGCCATTGCCGTCGATCACGTTGCGATCGCCCGGTGTAGGGCCGCCAATCACCGTGTCCGCTGCACCGATGATCTGAATGCCGTTGCCGCCATTGTTGGTGAGCCAATTTCCCGTCAGGCTATGGCCATCACTTAATACCAGAATGCCATCGCCGCTGAAGTTGCTAATCTGTAAGCCGCGAATCACGCTGCCCTCCGATCCAGCGCCTAGGACTAGTCCAGTCGCAATTAGTCCGTTGCCATCGAGGGCGATCGCGATCGTTCCGTTACTGCCCACGCCTTGGGTATTGACCACCGAGCCCGGTTGGCTATAGCCCTGGATCGTGATCGGTGCGGTCAGGATCGGCAGTGCTTCATCGAGAAGAATGGTGTGGGGGCCGTCGCCGGGAATATTGAAGGTGATCGTGCCGCCGCCGAGGGCATTGGCATTGAGGATGGCTTGGCGGAGGGTGCCTTCGCCGCGATCGCCCGCGTCAGTGACGACTAGGTCATTGAAGCCAAGGGTGACTAGACCGCTGTTGTGGGTGCGATCGACCCCGTAGGCGACGTTCTCCTCCAGCGTCAGGGTGATGGTTTCATCCGCCTCGGCAAAGTCATCATCAATCGGCACCACCGATAGATTGACCGATGCTACCCCATCGGGAATGACGACCTGCACCTGCGTGGGGCTGAGAATGGTCAGGCTGCCGGCGCTAATGTCTAGGCTATAGTCGGCGGTGAACTGAGCATTGCCGCCCACGGTGAGAACCACCGTAATGTCTCCTGTGGCTGCGTCCCGGCTGAGTTGATAGCTGCCTGGCGTTCCGGCATTTTCGTCCGCCCTGTCCACGAGGGTGGTGATCTGGACGGTGGCAACCCGCTGGATGCTCGCAGAAAACTCGGAGGTACTGCCAGCTTCACTGGTGGCCGTCGCGATAATATGGGGACGCCCAAAGACAGAGGGAGCTTCTAGGCTAAAGGTAGCGTTCCCATCTCCGTTGGTGGTCACCGCTTGGCTGCCCAGATACACTGCTCCTTGACCATTGGGCAAACTGCTAGCGTAGATGTCGATGACCGCGTTGATGAAGGGATTGCTGTTGAAGGTGCCGGTAATGGTGGTGCCGTTGGCGACATCGAGAATGGGCGTATTTTGGAATCCGTTGGGGCCGATATCTGCGTCCAAAGCATCATTGATGGTCTGACCGTTATTACCCAGATCAATGCCCAATCCACCTCCAGCCAAGGTAATTGAGTTGCCGCGAATCGCGTTATTAGTGGCGGTATCCTCAACAGTAACGCCGTTGCCATTAACATTAGTGATGGTGTTGCCTTCTCCAGGCTGAACGCCGCCGACGCGGTTGCCGCTGGAACCAAAGCGCAGATTAATGGCCTGGTTGCCAAAATTGCTGATCGCGTTGCCTTGGATGGTGTTGGCATTGGCGTTGAAGACATCAATACTGGCAAATCCACCGCGAATGATATTACCTTCACCTGCACCTGCCCCCCCAATCAAACTGTTATTGGTGCCGCTAAGCTGGATGCCCAGGATGCCGTTGCCCAACAGGGTGGTACCATCTGCCGCCGCACCGATGTAGTTGCCCTGGACGGCTAAGTTGGCGGTATTGAAGGAAAAGATGCCGATTTGGTTGCCGGAAATAACGTTGCGGCTAGCGGGGGGGGTACCGCCGATATAGCTGTTGGTGCCAAATTGGCTAACGAGAAGTCCCTGATCGTTGCGGGTTGAAGCGTTGACGACCAATCCCGTGGCGTCGGTGCCGATATAGTTGCCCTGCACCACTACATCGCGGGTGTTGATTTCAATCCCCCGCTGAAACTGGTTGAGGACTAAACCTGAAATGACGCTGCCCGCCGCTCCTTCATTGAGCAATAGCCCTGCAAAGCTTCCGGTGCCCTGGCCTTGCAGGACGATGGTGAGGACGGCATTGCTGCCCTCGGTTTGGGTGTTTTGATCTGACCCTGCTTGGCTGTAGCCATCAATGGCGATCGCTGCCGTCAGGGCCGGTAGGGCGGTGGCTAGGGCAATGGTGTGGGGCCCATCTCCGGGAATAGCGAAGGCGATCGCTCCTCCCCCGGCCGCATTGGCCGCTAGGATGGCCTGCCGTAGCGATCCGGCACCCTCGTCATTGGTATTGGTGACGGTAAATGTAATGTTTGCGCCGCCTGGCGTGGCGTTGAGCCCAAAGGCGATCGTGTCTTGACTGACAATAGTATCGCTGCCATCGGGGCTGCGCACCAGGGAGCGTCCGGCATTGTCATTGCCCCAGTTTTCCACGGTGTTGACGAGGGTGGCGGTGGGCGAGAAACCATTGTAGCTGCTGGGATTGGCGGCGATCGCTCCGTCATAGCGCAGTTGGATATAGGCGTCGTCGCTAGGATCGTAGACAACAACGTTGTCGCCGCTATTATTGAAAATGCTGGAGCTAGCTCCGGCATCAAACACTAAGGTATTGGGAGAAAAGATAGGTAAGCTACCGCCTGCCTGCACCCCCGTCACCACCACGGCGTAGCTGCCCGGCTGCAGAACCGCATCGTCAGGAAAGGTAAACCAGCGACCCGCTTCCCCATCCCAGAGTTCCAAACCGCCGAGGTCAATGGGACGGGTACCCACGTTGCGTAGTTCGATAAACTCATCCGTGTCACCAGCAATGCCATTGCCATCTGTATCGATGTTGGCTGTAGCGCTAGTCGGATCAATCAGCAGTTCATTGATGGCAATACCGCCACGCAGCACACTGGTCGTGAAGGGCATGGATGAGATCCTTGTTTAGTGAAGGTATGAGATGAGGTGAAAGCCTTACAGCCATGGGTGGTGTAACCTCCGCCGACCCTAGGCAAAAGGGGGTGCGTCCAACCAAGCGGTAGCCAACGTGTCGATGGATGGGCTGAATCCGCAATCGTCGGAGATGCCGTAATCTCCAACCGGGATGGGGCTTGGGTGTCATCGCGCAGTGCCGCCACGGCATCCCCATGCTAATTGCTCAAAGCTGGCTCAACCTAAGATCAGGCTGAGCCTCGAAGCATGGGGATCCTGATAGCAATGCCTGAGCTAGCTAAGATGCGTTATGAAATGCCCCTGGCAATAGTACTGAATGATGTCTGTCTGTGTGAACAACGAGCACTATCACGTCAGCAAATACACCTGTACAGCAAAAAAGGCCTTCCTTAAGTAAAGGCTATGTTGAGAGGCGATCGCCAGCTTTCCTTCTATGCTTCATATAGATTTTACGGGTTAGAAATGATTCGTTAAGACTTGATGAACCTCTCCCGTCTTCTTCATGTAACTTGATGAAGAATCAGGATAGCTCAACGAGGATAGTTCTCTGTTGGTATGAGCAGGTGATCTGGTCTGAGCGATCGCTGCCCATGGTAGCAGTGCCCTAACCCATGGAGATTGCCCTAGGACGCAGAACATCGTCAGAGCAATCCGGGGACTTGTCCTGTCGATTCATCAGGGCGACTGGGAGAGGATGTCAACCCCGAGTCAGTTCCTAAAGCAAATGCCCCCTCAACTGTGGCGAACCCAGGAGGAGGCATTTGGGATAATCAAAGATTGAACGTCAGCCTGATGGATTTCGGCTGAACCGTTGATGGACACTCTGCGTTGGTTGTCTTAGCAAGACCCGGCAGGGCTTTGCTTCCCTGGCAGGAGACCGCAGGGCTGACTAAAGAGCTTGGCGAGATACGATTTTTTCAAAGGTAGCCTGGGTTTGATGCAAAAGCTGCCCGCGGCTATCGCCCATGTGGGTGAGAGGAGGAACCAAGTTGCGAGCCTGCAGCGCCATGTGAAGTTGCAGATGGGCGACATACTCACTGAAATCTTCTCTGGATGTAACGTCTACTTGAGAATTAATCGATGACATCGAAGCTTTCTACCTCTTGAGCCTGCAATCAACAGTGTTAGGACTGAGCGGGAGGGAGCAGTGGTGGGATCGTGGTTGACCCATCAGCAAACGCTAGACCATGCAACCATGTCTAAGTCCATGGTGGATCTGGGATAACCGTTTGGGTAACTAACGTCACCTTAACTGCCCGAATGAACTGGGGATGAAACCCAAGGTTCTCTAATCAATGCTATCGAAGTTACCACGGCGTTATGGACTTCAAGAGAAACTCGCAATGAAGTGTAACCAAGATGCTGGTAAATATTGCAATTTGTAAAAAAGCGGCAGCTAGGATACGGGTTCTAGGTCGAAAAAGGTCTCAAAAATGCGATCGCCCACTTGGTTGATCTGGGATTGTAGGTTGTCCAAAAATTCGTGGAGCCCCTTCTCCATGATTTCGTCCATGGTCAGGTAGTCCAGTTCCGATCGCAGTTTGCCAAGGGCGCGTTCCGACGAGTTGCGCCAGGTGTCTGCTGGATAGCCGGTGATGTGGTGGAGCGATCGCTCTGCCTCAATCAAGCAAAATTGGATAGACCGGGGAAATTGGCGATCGAGGATGAGGAATTCTGCCACCTCGCGGGGATTAATCCGCTGCTGCCGTTTGCGGTACATTTCATAGGCACTGGCCGATTTAAGCAGGGCAATCCACTGTAGTTCATCCAGGGTGGTACCGACGTCATGGATGGACGGCAGCAGGATGAAGTATTTCACGTCTAGAATCCGGGCGGTTTTGTCGGCCCGTTCCAGCAGCCGTCCCACATGCCCAAAGTGCCAGCCTTCGTTATGGGACATGGTGGCATCCATGACGCCGGAAAAGAGGTGGCTGGCCATTTTCACCTCTGCAAAGAAACTGGAGAGGTCGGCCAGGGATTTGGCTTTGGAGACATCCTGCACCATCAGGTGAAACGAGTTCACCTGTTCCCACATTTCTGAGGAAATGATTTCCCGCACCGATCGGGCATTTTCCCGCGCTGCCCGCAGGCAGGAGGCGATGGAGTTGGGATATTGGTCATCAAAGGTGAGGAACTGAATGACGTTTTCTGCGGTGGCTTCTCCATAGCGCTTCTCAAATTCCTGGAGATCGCCGGTGGTAATAATCAGCGGTCGCCATTGCTGACGAATGCCTAGGGGATTATCCAGCAGCAGATTCAGGTTGACGTCGATAAACCGAGCGACATTTTCGGCTCGCTCAACATAGCGGTTGAGCCAATAGATGGAATCAGCGACGCGACTCAGCATAGAACGTTAGAAAGGTAGGTTAACGGGGGGCGATCGCTCTGGGGCGGGGCTAGTCTTGGCGTTGGCTTTGACTCTCGTCCTGGTCTGCAATCACCCAGGTGTCTTTACTGCCGCCACCCTGGGATGAATTGACCACCAGGGATCCGCGTCTCAGGGCGACGCGGGTCAAGCCGCCGGGGCTCACGTGAATGTCTTTGCCGTTGAGGATATAGGGCCGAAGATCCACGTGGCAACCGCAGACGTCATCGTCTAGCAGGGTGGGCACCCGTGAGAGACAGAGGGTGGGTTGGGCGATATATTTGCGCGGATTGGCGGCAATGCGTCCAGCAAAGTCAACCCGTTCTGCCTCGGTGGCATGGGGGCCAACTAACATGCCATAGCCGCCGGATTCATCCGCCGCTTTCACCACCAGCTTGTCGAGATTGTCCAGCACATACTGCTGCTGACTGGGTTCCCAGCAGAGGTAGGTGGGCACATTGGCCAGCAGTTGCTCTTCGCCGAGGTAGTAGCGAATCATCTCGGGCACGTAGGCGTAGATCACCTTATCGTCGGCAACCCCGGTGCCGGGGGCATTGGCGATCGCCACCCGACCAGCTCGATAGACCTCCATCAGCCCTGGAACACCCAGCATCGAATCGGAGCGAAAGGCGAGGGGATCAATGAACTCGTCATCAATGCGGCGGTAGACCACATCAACGCGTTTCAGTCCCTTGGTGGTTTTCATCTTCAGGTAGCCGTCGGCGACGACCAGATCCTGACCCTGCACCAGCTCCACACCCATTTGCTGGGCCAGGAAGGAATGTTCAAAGTAGGCAGAGTTGTAGACCCCTGGCGTGAGCAACACAACGGTGGGGCCAGGTAGCCCGGAGGGCGCTAGGTTGAGCAAGGTCTCTAGGAGTTTGCTGGCATAGTTGTCTACGGGCTGAATGTTGAGGGTGCTGAACACTTGGGGAAAGGTGCTCTTCATCACCCGGCGATTTTCCAGAACGTAGGACACGCCCGAGGGGCAGCGCAGGTTATCTTCTAGCACATACCAGCGGCCATCGCGATCGCGCACCAGGTCGGTGCCGGTGATGTGGCACCAAATGCCTTGGGGTGGCTTCAAGCCCATACAGGGTTTGAGAAAGCCGGTGGCCGACTCGATCAACTCGCCGGGAATAATGCCATCTTTGATGATCTTTTGATCGCCGTAGATGTCATCTAAAAAGAGATTAAGAGCGGTGATGCGCTGTTTCAGCCCTTTTTCTAGCTCTGCCCATTCCTGGGCCGCGACAATCCTGGGAATGATATCAAAGGGCCAGATGCGCTCTGTTCCCTGGTCATCGCTATACACATTGAAGGTCACCCCCATTTTGAAGAGGGTGTTTTGCGCCACTTTCTGCCGCTGCTGAATTTCCTGCATGGAGAGCGATCGCAATCGCTCAATCAGCAGCTTGGCCTCATCCCGAGGCTGCCCTTTGGCGGCAAATAGCTCGTCGTAGAAATCCCCTGGATCGTATTGATCAAACTGCACAGCCTGCACGGTTTAGTCCCCAATCGATTACGGTCAAAGAACTTACGCCGCTGTTTTGAACCCGAGGAACAAGCCTCAGAAAACACCAAGGTTGGATGCCTTGAGGTAAGCGCGCAAGTCCGATGTGATTTAGTATCCATCTATTCAATAGAGGCTGAGGTAGAGGCTTGGCTGTAACAAGGGATACGAAGTGCTCGGGTCTGTAATGGAACGATAAAGTCCCATAACCTTTGCCCTGTCTAGGATTACTGCCCTTATGAGTTCTAGAATATGCGGGCCAATCGCGAACGGCGATCGCCCTGGTAGATACCCAGATCTCCAAAAATGGGTTAATAAAAACTTAACCTCGGAGTTAGGTGGAAGCTAGGTGGACTGTTCTTGGACTAAGACGTAGGGCTGCACGATCAGGGTGGTAAATCGGCGAGAGCGATCGCGCTCCCAGTCGGCCAGTTGCTCCACCGTCGGCTTGCCAATCATCTGCTCACTAATCCAGCGCTGCACCAGTTGCACTTGGTCATTGGCGATCGCCATCCCCACATCGACCAGATCAAGACCACTGCCGACGATTACAATGGCATCGCGATGCACATGGGGCACCAGCCAATCCCATTCGGCTTCGTCTAGGGTTTCGGTGAGTTGGACGCGTAAATCTTGCATAGGTTCAGTGGGTCTAACAGCTTGCTGGTTCAGCAGGATTTTAGTCTATCGCGGTTTGTTCCTAGGGGCGATCGCCTGGCTGGGGGCGATCGGGGCGGTTTGATCCTGTGGCTAACGGCCGCGATCGTGGAGATCGTGGATAGCGTTGGTACATTGCTGGGTAATAGCCTGCAGCTCCTCGCGGCGGGTGGAGGTGGGTGGAGAAATCAACTCGCCAATCCTCACGGTCACCGGCACAGGGCGGGGAAGGGGATGTTTCTTCCTGAGAATCGCCTGGGTGCCCCAGAGGCTCACGGGCAGCAGCGGCACTTGAGCATGGGCCGCAATCAGAGCCGCTCCGAGCTTGGGGGAGGGAATGCGGGCGTCGGGGGTGCGGGTGCCCTGGAGGAAAATGCCCACGCTCCAGCCTTGCTCAAGCTGCTGTAGGGCGGCGCGAATGGCACTGCGATCCGCGGCTCCCCGTTTGACCGGATAGGCTCCATAGAGGCGAATGGCCTGGCGCAGCACCGGCACCCGAAACAGCTCTTGCTTGGCCATGAAGGAAACGGGGCGACCTACGCAGTTGGACACAATGGGCGGATCAAAGTCGCTGGCATGGTTGGTGACCACAATCAGCGGCCCATGCATGGGCACTTGGTCGGCTCCGTAGATGCGACCGCGAAAGTAGAGGTGCAGCATGGGGCTCACCACCGACCACTTAAAGAGGTGATAGAGCAACAGACTGGCAAAGGGTTCGCGATCGCGACTCATGGTGGCTGTCTCCTACTCGGCTGCCAAATCTGCCAAGGAGCTGACATTTTCAAGGGCAATGCCCGAGCAGGTGCGTTTGATCAGGCCAGTCAACACCTTGCCGGGGCCCACTTCCACCACGCGCTCAATGCCTTCGTCTGGTAATTGCAGGGAAATTTCTCGCCAGCGCACCGATCCGGTCATTTGCCGAATCAGGCGATCCTTGAGCACTGCGCCCTCCACCGTCGGTGTGGGGTCTACGTTCGACAACACTGGCACCGTGGCGCTTTGGAAGGTTACCGCATCCAAGAGCGGCTGGAAGGCGGCGGCGGCATCAGCCATCATCGGCGAATGGAAGGCACCGCTAACGTTGAGGGGAATGGCGCGCTTCGACTTGATGGCGGCCATCACGGCATTCACGCCATCGGGGGTGCCCGAAATCACCACCTGTCCAGCGTTATTATCATTGGCCAAGACCACGTCCGACCGTTCCTGAAGCTGTTGGTCGAGCTGATCGCGATCGCAGCCAATCAAAGCCGCCATCATGCCATCCGAGGCTTGGCTCATCAGCTCTGCCCGCCGCTGCACTAGCCGCAATCCGGCTTCAAACTCAAACACACCAGCGGCATAGAGAGCTACATATTCTCCCAAGCTATGACCGGCTACCAGATCGGGCTGCTGTCCCTGCTGCCGCAGCTCGTCTACCAACAGGCTTTCCACGGTATATAGGCAGGGTTGGGTATAGAGGGTATTGGAGACCTTATCGTCGTCGCTCTGACAGATCTCTGGCACCGACCAGCCCAGGATCTGGGCCGCCTGCTGCAGCCTATCCTGCGCAGCGGGTCGCGCGAAAAGATCGCTGCCCATGCCGATCGCCTGGGAGCCTTGCCCCGGAAATACCCATGCCGTCTTAACCATACCGTTGACTTGCCTTTCTTGATTCTGATTGTGTTCCCATGATCTCATCAATGGGGCACCTCGACTAGGCAGCGGTTGGTTACGCCTCGGGATCATGGCTGGGAGCGATCGCCCTTAATGAGCCTAGGGCGTGTTTTAAAACTCATCCAAACCCTGATTCTTTCGTACGAAAGATCAAGGGGTTTAGCAGGTTTTAAAACAGAGCCTAGTACTCTAAAGCGGAAGTGACCCGCCTAGTTGCTGGGGCGGGAAACCTCATAGGTCCTGTATTCCTTTTCGTTCTTCTGTCTTCGTTCTTCTGTCTTCGTTCTTCTATCTTCCGGCACTAGGTCTAGCGATCGCTCTGTCCCCATTGGAAAATGGCCGCACCCCAGGTGAGACCAGCCCCAAAGCCCGACGCGGCAATCACATCACCGGGTTTAATATGTCCTTGCCGTACCCATTCGTCTAGGGCGATGGGAATGGAGGCCGCCGACGTATTGCCGTAGGAGGCCATGTTGCTAATGACGCGATCGCTGGGAATACTCAAGCGCTGGGCAACGGCATCCAAAATGCGTTGGTTGGCTTGGTGCAGCAGGAGCCAGTCCACTTGGTCTGTACTCATGCCAGCCCGGAACAGGGCTTTCTCGATTACTTCCGGGACGCGCTTCACGGCAAAGCGATAGACCTCTTGCCCGCTCATGGCGATGGGTTGATAGGTGCCTTGCTGCACGGCAATGTCAGGGGTGAGCGATCGCTCTGCACCTTGGAACGGCAGCGTCAGACAGCTATTCTGACGACCATCGCTATGCAGGTCAAATCCTAGGAGGCGATCGCTGGTGTCGCTGGCCTGCATGACCACAGCCCCGGCCCCATCGCCAAACAGGACACAGGTGCGGCGATCGTTCCAATCAATCCAGCGTGATAGTACATCCGCACCAATCACCAACACCGTGCGGTATGCACCGGTGCGAATGAACTGAGAGGCAGTGACCAGGGCAAACAAAAAGCCAGAGCAGGCTGCCGTTAGGTCAAACCCCACGGCTTTGATGGCACCTAGCTCCGCCTGAATGAGGCTAGCGGTGCCAAAAAGATCATCGGGGGTGGAGGTAGCTAGGATGATCAAGTCCAAGTCTTCCGCCGCCACCCCAGCCATCTCTAGAGCCGCCTTCCCCGCCTGAGCAGAAATGCCAGTCAGAGCGCGATCGCCTTGGGCCAAGCGCCGTTGACGAATGCCTGTGCGGCTGGCAATCCACTCATCGGACGTATCAACAACGTGACTGAGCCCCTGATTGTCTAACACCGTATCGGGCGCTGCCGAGCCGCACCCAATGATGGCGACTCCTCTACCGATATCTTGCTGCATTACTCAACACTCTCTGTGGTATCAGACTGCCGGGACAGGGAGCGTTGCCCGTCCATGTCGGCGATCGCATCCTGATACTGAGATTGAATACGCTCCAGCACCTGATGATCGACGGCTTCCTTGGCCAAACGAATCGCATTAAACACCGACGGCGCTTGAGAGCTACCGTGACTGATAATGCAAATGCCATTGACCCCTAGCAACAGCCCGCCGCCGTGCTCAGCATGGTCAATGCGTTGCTTAATCCGGCGGAGGTTGGGCTTGAGTAGGCTGACGCCGACCTTGCCGTGCAGCCCGCGAGGTAGCTCATCGCGCATGATTTGCAAAAGCACCTCAGCGATCGCCTCGGCAAACTTCAGCAGCACATTGCCAACGAAGCCATCACAGACAATGACGTCAAACTCACCCGAAAGCACATCCCGGCCTTCAGCATTCCCCACAAAGTCAATGCGGGAATTGTCCTGCAACATTTGGTGGGTACGAACGGCTAAGTCATTCCCCTTCGACGATTCCTCGCCGATATTTAGGAGCCCGACCTTGGGATGGTCAATCCCTAGGGCGTACTGGGAATAGATACCGCCCATCACCGCAAATTGTTCGAGGAAGCGAGGCCGGCAGTCTACATTGGCTCCAACGTCCAAAATCACCACCGACTTGCCTGGTGTCAGGGTGGGGAAAATGGCCCCAATGGCTGGTCGGTCAATGCCCGGCAGCCGCCCTAATCGCAACAGCGCCGCCGCCATCGCTGCACCAGAATGGCCTGCCGAGACCACCCCGTCAGCGCGCTTCTGCTTGACCAAATCCATCGCCACGTTGATCGACGCTTGGGGCTTTCGCCGTAACGCCGTCAGCGGCTCCTCGTGCATCTCGATTGTCCCTTCTGCCGGGACAACCTCCAAATGTGATGAGGAACCATGACGGTGAATCTCTTCTCGAATCTGTTGTGGATCGCCCACAAGCAGAATATCCACATCTAGTTCTTCCTGCGCTCTAAGTGCGCCTGCGACGATTTCAGCCGGGGCATGGTCCCCGCCCATCGCATCCACTGCAATCCGTGCCCGATTGGATCCCATCGATCGAAGTTTGTAGAAACCTAAAAAATTTTATCAGATGGCCTAGTACTGAAGGGCCGAATCCGGGCAGATGAGATAGATTATTCCCCTTCTCCGGGTTCAGTAATGCGCTGAAAAAGATACCCCGTGCCCCGGGCGGTCAAAATGAGCTCCGGGTTACTCGGGTCATCCTCCAGTTTGGCACGCAGCCGGGAAATATGAACATCGACTACGCGAGTATCCACATGACGCTCGGGGGTATATCCCCAAACTTCCTGCAAAATTTCGGAGCGCGAGAAGGGTTCTCCCGATCGCCCCACGAGTAATTCCAACAGGCTGAACTCCATGCCAGTCAAGCGAATGCGCTCATCGCCTTTGTAGACTTGGCGCTTGTTGGTGTCAATGCGAATGTTGTTAATTTGGATGACGCCAGAACTAGGAATTCCGGTGGTACCAACTTTTTCAACCCGCCGCAAAACGGAGCGAATCCGCGCTTCTAGCTCCTTGGGCGAAAACGGTTTGACGACATAATCATCGGCTCCTAGCTCTAAACCGGTGATCCGATCGGCCACGTCACCCAGGGCCGTGAGCATGATAATCGGCACATCCGATTCCTTGCGCAGCTCTTGGCAAACGCCATAGCCATCGAGTTTGGGCATCATGACATCCAGCACGACCAGGTCTGGAGCTGCGGTGCGAAAGGTGTCTAGGGCTTCTTCGCCGTCTGCTGCTGTGACCACGTCGTAGCCGATCATCGATAGGCGAGTTTCCAGAATTCGTCGAATGCTCGCTTCATCGTCAACAACAAGTATTTTTTCTTTATGATTTTCCAACTGACTCAACACTCCTTGAAACGACTAGCGTGTAGTCGTTAATTTTCTACACATTATCATGAAGAATAATAGCGTATGTTCTGGCTAGAAATAGCCGAAATTCCCATTGTTGTTACATTTCAACGTTTCTTAATATTCAACTTTGCGCATACAAACCTAGAGATAATCCTAGGATTTCTCATGCTAGAAGTTTTGCTATTTTTCTGACTTGGTCAGGATGAATCGATGGTAACTCAGTCTGTCTGATTGGTTGCTTGCCGGTTTGTAACGCCATACTAAAAAGTGCTGGGTGATCCGGCAACGTCCCCTAGGCCAACTCCTATGTCAAAATCTCGAACTCAGTATGTTTGCCAAGAATGTGGCGCTGAATCGGCTCAGTTGTTCGGCAAGTGCCCTTTTTGTGGTAGCTGGAACTCGATGGTGGAGCAGGTGACCCCCTCCAGTACGTCCACCGCTGCCAGCCGCCCGGCGGCAAGTGCGATCGCTGTGGGTACACCACCCAAGGCGGTGGCCTCTCTGACGCTTCCCCAAATTTCCGACCATCCCCAGGCGCGGCTGCCGTCGGGCTATGGCGAGCTGGATCGGGTATTGGGCGGTGGCATTGTGCCGGGCTCTTTGGTGTTAATTGGCGGCGATCCGGGCATTGGTAAGTCAACCCTTTTGCTGCAGGTGGCCAACCAAGTGGCGCGGCAGCAGCGGGTGCTATACGTTTGCGCTGAGGAGTCGGGGCAGCAGGTGAAGCTGCGATCGCAACGGCTGGGGGTTGGTCAGCCCCAGGATGATCACACTGATCCACCGGACTTGTACCTGCTGCCGGAGATTGACCTTGAGGCCATTTTGGCAGAATTAACCTCCCTCAAGCCGCAGGTGGCGGTGATTGACAGTATTCAAGCCATTTACTACCGTGCGTTGAATTCTGCGCCGGGATCGGTGTCCCAAGTGCGGGAATGTACCACCGCACTGATGCAATTGGCCAAGCGCCAGAACATCAGCTTGTTTATTGTGGGCCATGTCACCAAAGATGGGGCGATCGCTGGCCCGAAGGTGTTGGAGCATTTGGTGGATACGGTGCTGTATTTTGAGGGCGATCGCTTTGCCAGCCATCGGCTGCTGCGGGCGGTGAAAAATCGCTTTGGGGCCACCCATGAAATTGGCATCTTTGAAATGGTGGATCGGGGTTTGGCCGAGGTGCTGAATCCGTCGGCGCTCTTTCTGGGAACGCGCCAAGAAGCCGTGCCGGGCACCTGTACAATTGTGGCCTGCGAGGGTACACGTCCCTTGGTGATCGAGCTACAGGCCCTCGTCAGTCCCACCAGCTACCCCTCCCCTCGCCGGTCGGCCACGGGTATTGAATACAGCCGTCTGCTGCAAATTTTGGCGGTGCTGGAAAAACGGGTGGGCATTCCCCTGTCTAAGCTGGATGCCTACGTGGCTTCCTCGGGCGGCTTGACGGTGGGAGAACCGGCGGCGGATTTAGGGGTGGCGATCGCTGTGGCGGCGAGTTTCCGCGATCGCGTTGTCGATCCCAACACGGTTTTGATTGGTGAGGTGGGTTTGGGTGGCCAGGTGCGGCCCATTTCGCAGATGGAAATTCGCCTGAAAGAAGCAGCCAAGCTAGGGTTTCAGCGGGCTATTGTGCCGAAGGGAACTACGGTTCCTAAGCTAGACTTGGAGGTCATTCCCGTGGGGCGTGTGGTGGATGCGATCGCCACCGCCCTCCTGCCCAACGATAGTGCTGCGATCGCGACCCCAGAACCGGATGCCTAGGAACCTCGTCGTCGAGCATCCAGACTCGCCAGGGGATAGCCAAGGGGTGATCCCAGACCAGCATTGTGACTAATTTTCAGCGATACCATATTCCGTCCCCAAGGATCGATAGAATTTGAATATCTGGAGCGATCGCCCTCGTCGTTCAATCTACGAACGTGTGCAATGTTCTCGGATTCATCGGAACATGCTCGGTAGCCGGCAAGATTCAGCTTGGCTGCCCCATCCGTGAAGTACAGGGTGAGGCGAATCACGCCCCAGATCAACCCATCATCAGGGTCAGCGCATCCATCATCATGAACAGTTAAGGCAAAAGAGTTCACGCTGGCTTGCTGCCGGCATCTACGCCTGCCTCGTTTCGTACCCAAACTCTCAAGGGCTGCCACCAATCGCCTATATCCCAACCCCCTTGCCCAGCCGGGCGGGGCTGTTGAGTCAAACGATTCTGGAGCCGTTGACATTAGAGCATGGGTTTAACATCTGCTGACTTCGTTTCGTAGGCCTCTCAATCCAATGGGAAACCTTGATCGGGTAACTCTTTATGCCACGTTAGGTGATCTACCCCTCCATGATTTTCAGGTCAACCTCAACACGTCGGGTTTGGTGATTGCCAAGCAGTTTGAGCAACGCCCTGACTTGCCCGGTGTGGTGATCATGAGCGAGACCAAGATGGTTGGCGTCATTTCTCGGCGGCGATTTCATGAGCAAATGAGCAAGCCGGCTCAGCAAAAAACGTTTCTAGAACAGCCCATTCAGATGTTGTTAGAGGCGGAGCTGAAGCGTCGTAAAGCCCGTGCGCTGATTTTGCGGGATACGGAACCGATTGATCTATCCGCCCGCACGGCCCTGAACCGTCCAGCGGATGAGGTGTATGAACCGATCATTGTGATGTTTCAGGATCACAGTATTCCTGAGGTGCAGGCGTATTTTCTGCTGGATATGTATACGCTGTTGCAGGCGCAGTCGCAAATTCTCATGGTGATCAATCAGGAGATGAGCCAGCAGCGCGCCATTTTGGAAGAAAAGCAGCAGCAGGTGCAGGAAGGGCAGCGCAAGGTTGAGGAATATACCCAGTTGCTGGAAGCGCACCAAGGCGTGATTCAGGAGCGCAATTTGCTGCTGGAAACCCAGCAGGTTGAGCTATTGGAACAGGCTAGGGAAATTGCTCAGTTTAACAAGCGCTTCATGAGAATTGGGCAACTGCTTTCAGCGGAAGGACAGCAGACCTTTCAGGCGACCTTTGCTGGGGTGAATGCCATTTGCCACAATACAACGCAAATTGTGGGCATCGGGCGATCGCTCACCGATGAACTACACACCATCCAAGACACGTCCCAACTGATTGCTAAGGTGAGCCAACAGGTGCGGCATTTGTCCGTCCAGGCGGCCATTGTTGCCAACCATGTGGGGGTGGAGATGGCGGGGTTCAGCCACATTACCGCTGAGATTGGCAAGCTGGTGAATCAAACGTTGGATGCCGGACGCCGGATGGATCGCTTAGCCAGCCGTTTCCATAGCCGTGTCCAGGCGTTGACCGACTCGGCCCAGTCGGGCACCACGGTGGCGCAATCCCTGCTGCAGAAAATTGAGCAGGCTCAGACTGCCTTAGCGGAACTTGAAAGGCTGGTGCAGGGGCCCATCCAATCCCTGACGGAGACCGATTCATCCGCCACCCTGGGGCTCTCGCCTAATATCCAAGATGCGACCCAGGAGTTGATTCAAAAAATTGCTACAGCAGAAGCCACGGTGACGGATTTAGAGCAATTTCTGCATCGCCGTGATTCGGAACCTCTGATTCAAAAAATTAAGCGAGCCTTGGAACAAAATCGCCATAATCTGTCCCCATAGGCTCAGGGTTGCCCACTAGATCAAGGTGCCTACTAGATCAGAGTTGCTAACCAGCTCTGCCGTAGGATTCCTGTATGGACAACCTGCCTGGCCTAATCAGCGGGCTCACACCACATATTGGGTGGGTGGACGGTAGGTGACGGAATCTTGCTGCATTTGCTGTTTGAGCTGGGCGAGCGATCGCAGCCGTCCATCTCGGGCGGATTCGAATTCGGCATTGATGCGCAGAGCTTGGTCGTAGGCAGCGATCGCTGATTCGTACTGCTGCATCTGCTCTAGCGATCGCCCCCGATCATGCCAGGCCCATTGGTTGTGGGGCTGCAGTTGCGATACTTTGGCGTAGGCGGCTGCGGCTTCTTTATATTTTTTCAGTTGTTCCAGCAGGGCTGCTAGCTTAAACCAAGCAATATGGTCATCGGCCTGTAGCTTCACCACTTTGCTGTAGGAGGACGCTGCTTCCCGATAGCGCTGCAAATTTTCCAAGGCCATGCCCTGCATCAACCAAGCATTGGCATCGCTTGGATCATCGCGCAGAGTGCGAGCACAGGCCGCGATCGCCTCTTGATAGTGCTGGAGATGGTAAAGCTGATCGACCTTGCGCTGGTTCATGAGCACCTGCTTACGGCTCTCCACAGCTAGGTGGAAATCAGGCTTGAGGTTGACGGCGCGATCGTAGGCCTCCACGGCTTCATCAAACTGCCCGGAATGCTCCAGCACCTGTCCCCGGTCGTGCCAGGCCCAATAGTTGCCCGGTTGAATCTGGATCACCTTGTCGTAGGCGGCCAGCGCTTCTGGGTAGCGTTTCAGGTGTTCCAAGGCCTTGCCGCGCTTAAACCAGGCTAGATAATCATTGGGCTGAACTTCAATCACCCGCTGATAGGAACTAGCGGCATCTTCGTAGTGATGCAGGTTTTCAAAGGCAATGCCGCGCTTAAACCAAGCCAGGTAGTCATTGGGGGCAATCTGGATCACCTTGTCGTAGCATTCAATGGCTTTGCGGTAGCGCTGCTGCTGAAACAGCTCATCGGCGCGCTCAAACCACACGAAATGGGCGTCGGAATATTTGGCAGGCGGTACGGTGCGATCGCCTAGGGATAGCTGATCGCGCTGAGCAGATTTAACCGCTGAATTGACGGTGGGTAGAATCACCGTGTCGTGCTTCGGCGATGCCAGAACCTGCAGAGCTTCCATGGCTTCTACGGCGGATTGGTAGCGCTGGCGATAGTCATAGCGCACCATCAAATCGATGATGTCGGCTAGGGCTGGGCTGATGGTCTGGATGCGATCGCGCCACAGCAGTTCACCGGTGCGGGCATCGTAGCGCAGCTTGGAGGGCGATAGACCAGTCAGCATTTGAATGCCCACAATGCCCAGGGAGTACACATCGCTGCAGTAGCGAGGGCGGCCCGCCAACTGCTCGTTGGGCATATACCCCGATGAGCCTACGGCAATGGTAAAGGTGGACTCTTCTTCTAGGTTGATGGTTTGAGAGCCAATTTGCTTGACGGCTCCAAAGTCAATCAACACGACTTTTTGATCATGCTGGCGGCGAATTAAATTGGATGGCTTAATGTCGCGATGGATGACCTGCTGTTCATGAACAAAGGCTAGGGTTGATAAAACATCCTGTAGAAAGTCAATAACTTCATCTTCAGGGAAACAGACGTTTTTCTTAATGGTTTTGTTAAGAACCCGCCCTTCTACAAATTCCTGCACCAGATAAAATTCTCGGTGTTCTTCAAAGTGGGCAAAGAGCCGAGGAATTTGATCATGGTTGCCCAGTTGATACAGCACTTCTGCCTCGCGGTCAAACAGGCGCGTTGCCGCTTGCCAAGCCGCCTGACCGTCTACTTGAGGTTTTAATTGCTTGACCACACAGGTTGGCTTGCCCGGTAGATGGCGATCGACGGCCAGGAATGTTTGCCCAAAGCCCCCGCCACCGAGGTGTTCCGTGATGTGATAACGTCCGCCGATGGTTGTTCCTAGCATGGGTAGATGCGGCTTCCAAAATACTGTATGACGTCGGGTTGGCTCGAACTGATGACCCTCAGGTGGTGAAGATGAATACCCTGCTCACGGTGTACAACCACTACATAACAGACTGCGGTTAAGCCTAGGACACAATGGGTAACATGCTTCGTCGTGGAACAGCTTAATACTGCTTAACAGCTTCATAACAACATTAGGAACGTCAAGGGATGCACGGATGATTGACAAACTCATCGAAGCTATCAATGTGTCTCAAATGCGATCGCCCTGCCTGAAATAACAACGTCTGCCCTAGTATCTAGCAAACTACTCAGCTTGCGACTCCGTGATATAAACGAACTCGGGAAGATTGTGGCTTTCACCATTCAGTATTCCCTACAAAATGGCGAACGGTGCAAACGGGAAATCAAGATTAAGTGAATTTTCTGTGTGTCTTTTCAGGTTAAGCCAAAAAAATGGATGGATAAATCGACCCAAAGGGCCATCTAGTCTCTTGCGCCTCTCCTTAATGCTGCGGAGGGCGATCGCCCATCTTCCCCGGTAGGATTTGAAACTATCCGCAACATTACGGGATAGGCTGCTCTTTCTTCTCTGAGACTACCCACCTTGGGGCACAATTTTAACAGGCATCAATCCGTAGATTTGCTCGGTTCAAATCATGTTCTGCTAGTTTGGAGACCTGCCATGATGAAAGCGAAAGACATAATGGTTCAAGCAGTTGCGACGATCAGTGGTTCAGCCACGGTGGCTGAGGCCGTTGCCTGCCTCAAAGAAAACCAAGTCCGAGCCTTGGTGGTGGAGCGTCGTCATCCAGATGACCCCTATGGCATCTTGTCTGAGACGGATATTATCTATAAAGTTGCGGCCTACGGGAAGGATCCCAAGCAGGTGCGGGTGTATGAAATTATGACCAAACCCTGCATTGTGGTGAATCCTGACCTAGGGGTGGAATATGTCGCCCGTCTGTTTGCTCAAGCCGGTGTGCATCAAGCTCCGGTGGTGAGTGGTGGCCTGCTGGGTACCATTTCAATTCACGATATTTTGACCAAAAGCGATTTTGTGGAAAAACCCAAAACCTATTTTGAGCTGTACTGCGAAGAATTCCCGGATGCCCCAGAAGCTCGCATGTACGACGCCTAGATGGCGATCGCCCCTTGATGGTCTGGGAGCGATCGCCCCCTGGACATGCGCCGGTTTGCCTTAGGGTGGAGCGCAGACTACGGTAGTCTTGGGTCTAGAATCAGGATGGAGCGGTAAGTAGATCTTCCTACTTGCCGTTCACCCATGCAGTTATCTGGAGAACGGGGATGCTAAAAGCACAAGACATCATGACAACGGATGTGGTGACCATTAGTGGCTCAGCTACGGTGGCCGAGGCTGTGGCCCTGATGACCGAGAGGGGGCTGCGATCGCTGATTGTGGATCGCCGCTACAGCGAGGATCCCTACGGTATTATCACGGAAACCGACATTGTCTATAAAGTGGCCGCCTATGGTCATGACCCGAAAACCATGCGGGTTTATGAAATCATGACCAAGCCCTGCATTGTGGTGCCGCCAGAATTGGGCGTGGAATACGTCGCTCGGCTATTTGCCAATACGAGTATTCGTCGCGCCCCGGTGATTAAAGGAGAGTTGCTAGGGGTGATCTCGGTGAGTGATATTCTCACCAAGGGAAATTTTGTCAACCAACCCCAGCGTCCTTATATTGAAGACGAAATTGATGCAGCTCGGGACGAAGCGCGGCGCATCTGTGCAGAGCAGGGAGCCACGTCCCAAGCCTGTGCTGCTGCTTGGGATATTGTAGAAGAACTGCAGGCGACGGCGTCCCACAACCGGGCTGACCGGGCGCTGTCGTAATTCGATCATCTTTACGATCGTTGTCGTTCGACAACAAATGTCGGTCATCTGGTCATCTATGGGAGCTATGGTGCAAAAACTGGTAGTAGCAACGGGTAATCCTGGGAAGCTACGGGAGATGCAGGCCTATTTAACGGATCTAGATTGTGAACTGGTGCTGAAGCCAGCGGATCTAGAGGTGGAGGAAACCGGGACGACCTTCGCTGAAAATGCTTGTCTCAAAGCATCTCAGGTGGCTAAGGCATTAGGGCAATGGGCGATCGCGGATGATTCGGGTTTGGCCATTGATGCCCTAGACGGTGCGCCGGGGCTCTATTCAGCTCGCTATGGGCCGACAGAGGCGGCCTGCATCGATCGCGTGTTGGCGGAACTGGGAGATAGCAGCGATCGCCAAGCGGCCTTTATCTGCGTGGTGGCGATCGCTCGTCCTGATGGCAGCATTGCTACCCAGGCCGAGGGCATCTGTCCAGGCGAGATCCTGCATGCGCCTCGGGGCGTCGGTGGCTTTGGCTATGATCCAATTTTTTACCTGCCCGAGCATCAGATGTCCTTTGCTGAAATGCCCGCTGACCTGAAGCATCGGATCAGCCATCGTGGGCTGGCCTTTGACCAGCTTTTGCCTCACTTGCCTGCCCTGTGGGCGATCGCCAACGACTAATCGTGGGAGCCTACGAGGCTCGGTGATGTTCGGAAAGCGCTAAAGCCCTACCTCCCAGATTCCTGCTAGCGTGGAACTAGCAGGAGTATTGTTTTGCCCACCTGATGTCCCGAGCTGACCCCGACCCTATGCCAACCCCAAAGCCCAAGCTAATTCACCAAAGTATCGTTCTGCACCGACCGATTTTGCATCGGGATACCACCGAAGAACTGGGGCGAGTGGAGGTGGTGTGGATGTACCCTGATGCCCATCGGGTGCTGGGGTTTGTGTCTAAGCAGGGGTTGGTCAGCTCTAAGCGCCTAGCCTTCACGCTGAACCAAATCCACACCCTTGGCCCTGAGAGCATTGTGGTAACGGCTAGCCCCACGGAAACCGAAGCCCAAAAGGTGCGTCAGCTAGAAACGCTGTTAGGTCTGGAGGTGTGGAGTGAGTCGGGCAGCAAGCTGGGCAAGATTGTAGACTATGCCTTTGATATTAAAACTGGGGCGATCGCTTACTATCTGTTTACCTCCGATGGCTGGCTGGGGTTTGCCCAGGGGCTCTATCGTCTGCCGCCCCGCTACCTGCTCAGTTCCGGTCAGCAGCGGGTGCTGGTGGCCGAAGCGGCTAGCCGAAAGCTGACTGTGGAACGGGAGGGCATTCAAGAACGGCTCACCCACATTCGCGATCGCCTGCGGAAAAACTACAGCGATGCCACGGATGAGCTGCAAGACTGGACAACCCAAGCGCAAACCACGGCCCAGCAGGTGACCGGGCGAGTGCGCCAGTGGGGCAGTCAATGGGGCAGCCAGGCCAAGCAATGGACGGAGACCTTGCGGCAGCGGGCCCAGACCCAGGCCGAGGATACACGCCACCAAGCCCAAACCTGGAATGAACGCCTGCGGGACGAGGGGCAAACCTTCACCCAGCAGGCTAAGGAAACTGGGCGATCGCTCCTTGATCGGGTGAAGCAACAGGCGGCATTGCTCACCGATCGCATTGAGGAGTTTGACTTTTTCCATGTGCCGGAAGAGTTTGAGGGCGATCGCCCCCTCACCCCTGACCATGATGGGGATGAAGACGAGTTTGAAATTCTCTTTGATGACTGGAGTGCCGAGGAAGACGCGAAGGGCGATCGCTCTGAGCAGCCAGGGGCGAATTCGGAGAAGACCCCTGCTGCAGAATCGGCGTTGACCAAGCAGGCATCCGGTGCCCTCAGCACCGAGGATCAGCGCCCCATTCAGCCGGATCTGATTCCAGGGCCTGATCTTGAGGATGATGATCCTTGGATCTAGCCTGATGGAACAGGCCTGAGGAACCTGGAATGGCGCTCAGGCAGGATCTGGGCGATCGCCGGATCTCTGCCCCAGTCAACGAGTACTCTGAGACGAACGTAACCCGCCTAGTGTGTGTCCTGGGGTTCCTTTTCGTTTTTCTGTCTTCGTTCTTCTGTCTTGCGGTACTAGCGACTACCGGTGAATACCTGTTCGGCGGGGCCGGTCATGTAAAGATGGTTGTCCTCTGCCCAGGTAATCAGCAGCGAACCGCCGGGTAGCTCTACCGTGGCTTGGCGATCGCTGCGATTGTTCAGCACGCTAGCCACTAGGGCTGCACAGGCTCCGGTGCCGCAGGCTAGGGTAATCCCTGCACCCCGTTCCCACACCCGCATTTTGAGATAATCCGATCGCACCACCTGGATGAACTCGGTATTAATTCGCTTGGGGAAGGCGGGATGATGCTCAAACTGTGGGCCAATCTGCTCTAGGGCGATCGCTTCTACATCGTCTACAAAGGTGATGCAGTGGGGATTGCCCATGCTCACGCAGGTGACCGCCCAATCTTGACTGGCCACGGATATCGAGGTTCCTACCACCTTGTCATCCGCCGCGCCGAGGCTCGTGGGAATCTCGCCCGCCAGCAGGCGCGGGATGCCCATGTCTACAGTCACCTGCCCGTCGGGTTCTAGCTTTGGTGAAATCAAGCCCGCGAGGGTATGGATACGATAGGTTTTTTCCGTAGTATCTACACCCCCTGCCGCTTCAAGCTGAGCCACAAACCGCGCCATGCAGCGAATCCCGTTGCCACACATTTCTGGCTCCGAGCCATCGGAATTGAAGATCCGCATGGTGTAGTCGGTGTCGGCCTGCCCCGGCAGGGCAAAAATCACCCCATCTGCCCCAATACCAAAATGGCGATCGCACCAAGCGATCGCTTGCTCTGGTGTGAGCAGCGGCTCGGCTTGCTGACGATTGTCAATCAAGATGAAGTCGTTACCAATGCCGTGATATTTCGTAAAGTCTATAGCCATAGGAGTGAACGAGTTGAGGGTGAAGCTCTCTATGGATTTAGCATACGTCGAAACTGATGCGAACTACCATGCGCTGATATCTGAGCCGCTCCACACCTCGATCTCTAGGTCATGAAGGTAGTGCAAGGCCTGCTCAAGGCAATCGGGCTGCCCTTGCAGCACCAAGTCAAACCATCCATCGCCCTCAGCATTGGCCCCCAGAACGGCCGCCGCAATATTCACCGTGACGTGATAGTGAGACACCAGCTTAGAAATCACCGGCTCTTGGTGGTAGTGCTGGGGAATGCGAAGACGAAGACGTGTCTGAACCAACGGCTGATCAACGGACATAGGGTCTCCTGGTTTGTCGGTGAAATCGCGCATCATCATTGGACTAGATAACTCTTGGCCGGTTGTCTGCCAACAGATCAACAGAGATGGAAGCCTATCCCCAAGATGGAAGGCGCCCTGGTCTACGAGTTGAATCTACGGTAAATCGATAGAGATAGTGATGTTTGCGAGTCTTTATTCTATCGGCAGCCCTGGAGCTCGTCAAGGCTTAAACCCTCGTTTTCCGATCGGTGATTCGTAGATTGAACGCCGGTGTTGCTTCAGGGTTGATGAGTTCAAATGTTCTATGATGGATAAGTAATGGCTTTAAGTTCAGCAAAAACTCTTAGATTGTTCCGTGAACTTTATCATTAGTTCATCCGGATACCCAGGTATAATCCCGTATAGTTCGTATAATGAGAGACTAATACGAGACGCATACTTAATAAATCCTTAAAAAATCGGCTAATTGAACAAGACGATCTAGTGTTTTTACGGATAAGTGCTTAGCCTTCCATCTTCTCCTGATATCGATATGTCACTTAAAACCCATAGCAACGACCTAGACCGTGAGCTAGAGCAACTCATCCAAGGAGTGCTCTCCACTGGACGTATTACCTACAGCGACAAACAGCGATTCCTGGGCTTTTTAATGGCAGGTGAAACGCTGACGAGTCATCAACTAGCCCAGGTGCGCTCCGTGAGCGATCGCCTGCAAATGGGCCTGCTGAAAGTCGTCGATTAACCCCAGCCTTTGCCCTAGATTCCCAGGAATACATCGAGCCTAGTCTATGGTGCGATCGCTCAGCTTGACAGGATTGGGAAAATTGGATTAACAAATCTAGGCGATCGCCAATTCGTTGCTACTATCTCAGCGTAGGGAACGGATCGGATTGTCTAGCGCTGATTCTTCTCGGCGCTTGGTTCATAGAGCTGTTGGGTGCAATAGCATCCCAAGAGCCATCCATGACCCTTGAGTCTCCATGGCGAGGGCAGTATGCCGACCTGCGTGGCGGCGCTGTCATCGGTGGATCGTCGATCGCGTTCATCCTAAACGCAGCAGAGCCCCTGGTACGCGCAGAATTCCATGCCGATCGTTCCACACACCACAGCAACTTGCAGACCCTCGACAAGGAGTTTTGATTATGGCTGCCATCAAAGTAGGCATTAATGGATTTGGGCGGATTGGACGACTGGTGTTCCGCGCCGGTATTGATAACCCTAATATCCAGTTTGTCGGCATCAATGACCTGGTTCCTCCAGAAAACCTCGCCTATTTGTTGAAATACGACTCTACCCACGGCAAATTTAAGGGCACGGTGGAAGCGGTAGACAGTGGCATCGTGGTGAACGGCAAGCATATTCCCTGTACTGCCATTCGCAATCCTTCCGATCTGCCCTGGGGGGATGCCAAGGCAGACTATGTCGTTGAAGCAACGGGATTGTTCACGGACTATAAGGGCGCGGCTCAGCATCTGGATGCTGGGGCAAAGCGGGTGGTGATCTCGGCTCCTACCAAGGATCCTGAGAAAGTGCGCACCCTGCTGGTGGGCGTCAACCACGACACCTTTAACCCAGAGACCGATGCGATCGTGTCGAATGCGAGCTGCACCACCAACTGCCTTGCGCCGGTGGCCAAGGTGATCAACGATAATTTTGGTCTGGCGGAAGGGCTGATGACCACGGTTCACGCCATGACCGCTACCCAACCGACGGTGGATGGGCCAAGCAAGAAGGATATGCGCGGAGGACGCAGCGCTGCTCAGAACATTATTCCGGCGTCCACCGGAGCTGCCAAGGCCGTCACCCTGGTGATGCCAGAACTGAAGGGCAAGCTCACTGGCATGGCCTTCCGGGTGCCCACGCCGGATGTCTCGGTGGTTGACCTCACCTTCAGAACCGACAAGGCCACAAGCTACGCCGAAATTTGTGCGGCGATGAAAGCGGCTTCCGAAAATGGTTTGGCTGGCATTTTGGGCTACACCGAGGATCCGGTGGCCTCCACCGACTTCCAAGGTGATCCCCGTTCCAGCATCTTTGATGCCACGGCTGGCATTGAGCTGAATGCCAATTTCTTCAAGATTGTCGCTTGGTATGACAATGAATGGGGCTATTCCATGCGCGTCATTGATCTCATGATGTCTATGGCTGAGAAGGACGGCATTCTCTAGGCTTGAGCCTCTAGCCTTCAGCCTAGTTATGCATTGATGAACCTTTGGGAATACTCAGGGGCGATCGCTCTTGGGTATTTCCCTAAGCATTCGGTTCATGGTAGTATGGCTGAGCTATGGGTTACCCATGCGGGTGTAGTTTAGTGGTAAAACCTCAGCCTTCCAAGCTGATGATGGGGGTTCGATTCCCCCCACCCGCTTTAGAGATTTGACTTGCGGCCTAGGACTAGTTGGTGGCACGAAAGAGTACTGTCCAGGTTGCCGGGCCCACAATACCATCGGCATTGAGGCGGTTGCGCTGCTGAATATCTTGCACGGCTGCTTGGGTTGCCGGGCCAAAAACACCGTCAATGGGAGCGCTGTATACGCCTAGAACTCGTAGACGTTCCTGCAGCCGCTCCACGGCCGATCCTCGCATTCCCAAGCGCAACACGGGTAGATCTGTGGGACTGGGGGCGATCGCTTCCTCAGAAGCCGTTTCTTCAGACGATGGTGCTTCAGAAGGCGCTGATTCGCTCGGTGTTTCGAGGGAGGGGCTTGGAAACGGCACGGATGCTGCTGGCGTCTCGGTAGGTTCGGTGGGCTCGGTGGCGGCTTGTCCATTGGGGCTGGGGAGAAGAGCAGCCCAAGTATTGGCCCCCATGACGCCATCGACCGCGAGTCCGGCAGCCTGCTGAAACGTGGCCACAGCGATCGCTGTACTGTCTTGATACTGTCCATCCACGGGCCCGGTGTAGTACCCCAGCAGCGTCAGCATGGCCTGCACTTGAGCCACGGCCACACCCTGGCTGCCGAGTTGGAGAGTGGGCCGCTGGGGCGATCGCTCCGTTTGCGCAGCCGGTGGGTCGGCCGATGGGTCGGCCGATGGGGCGGCCGCTGGGGATTGAGCGATCGCTGGATTGCCTAGCATGGCCATCCCTAGCCCTAGCCCCAGAGCCAGCCAACCTCGACTTGTCTGGAAGCACCCTTCTGAAGGATTAGAAGGTAAACCGTGAGTGATCCTGCCGTTCATGATTGTTTGCTATGGTTATGTCCAGAGTCCACAATTGCACTGTATTAATTGCGTTGTATTAACTGCACTGCATTAATTGCGCTGCATTAACTGCACTGTATTAACTGCACTGTATTAACTGTGCCATGAGTGTACTGCACATCGTCGATCGCTCCACTCGTCTATCCGGATTAATTTTCTAGCGTTTTACATCTACATACCTATGCCGCTGGTCTACCCGCTTGCTCATGTTCCATCCCTTGTTGATCAATGGCTGGGCGTCTACTGGGGCGTTCTTTTTGGCGATTTGATGGCTGCGGGGTGGGCAGCGCGGCGCTCACCAGGACGATCGCTTGCCCATCGCTTATATCAACCTAATTTTCTGGCTGCCGCTCCAATGCCTGCCTGGGGACGACAAAGTTTAGCCCTGGTGCATCAGCTGCAAACCCATGGGCCGATCGCTCATGTTGATCTGCCTGTTGATCCATCTGTCGATCCATCTGTTGATCTGTCTATGGATGAGCGATCGCTGGCCCAAGTGATCAGCTATGCGGTGCCTTTGATCCTGTTTTACCACGATGATTGCTCTGCCTTTGAGCAGCAGTTTCAGTCCATGATCAGCGGGCTGCCGTTCGAGCCGTCCCATCATGGCAAGGTAACCGCTGGGGTGCAGGATCTCGCCCGATGGATGGCCCAAGTCCTGCAGCGGAAGGGGGCTGCCGTAGATCTGATGCCTGAAGATCTTGAACCCGATCACCCCATGGGAGCAACTCTGGCGATCGCCACCTCGGCAATGCAAACCATAACCGATGCACCTGCCCTGACCCTCGTGCGATCGCTCTACCACTGTGAGCAGCGGGGGATTCAGGATGTGGATACCTATCGCAGTGTGGGCATGACGGTGGGCATGGTAGCGGGGGCGTTCCATGGCGCGTTGGGATGGCCCTGGCGTTGGTATGGGGCTGTGGAAGGAACCAGCGATCGCCCCTCCAGTCTGCTGCAACTTTGGGGAATCTCGTCCCGATTAGAGCTTGAGCATGACGTGCAACGCCTAGCGTCGGCATGGATGGGAGCTATGGTTCCCCAGCCTGTCATCGATCCTAGTCTGGCGATCGCAGCGGCCCAAACCTTGCAGCCCCGTTAAGCTTAGACACCGTCGTGAAATGGCTTCGATATACTATTACTTGGGTATGTCCTTGGAGTATGTACTTGAGTATGCGAAGTCTATGCCTGAAGGTACATCTCGGTTAACCGATCCGTTAACCGATCGCTACAATCCCTTGGCTTCAACGAACTGCAGGCTGTTGGAGGTATCAGCCCCTTGCCTTCCTCGTTGAGCTTCTATAATCGCAATATACAATCCTGTAGGTAGATGGCGATTTTGACCAGAATTGTTCACACTAAAGTGGCCTGAACATGATGGTTTTACACATCTATTGGCCCTGCGCCCTATCGTCTTCATGTCTCTGTTCTGTTGAGTGTGGTGCTTCTTCCGTTTTGTCCCTCATACGGTTTTGATCAAGACCTTTGCCCGGGTCTTGTCTAACTAGAGCTAATCGCCGCGCGCTGTTCTATTGCTCTCCCACTCGAATTCTTGGTACAGAGATGAAATCGTTTCGACGTCTTACTCAGCAGTTCGATCGATGGCGACAGTTCCATCAGAGTGCTTCCTCCTCTAGGTTTGGGCCTCGGATGCAGCGGTGGGGCGATCGCCTCGGACGACTTCATCACAGTTCAGTCTCCGCTTCGACTCGACCTTCATCGCTGCAGACCATGAAAACAACTCAACGTTCTGCTCGGACGTTTCGGCAAGATATTTCCCAGCAGCGCCCCATGGCGGTGCGCGGGTTGCTCACGAGTGTGGCTATCCTCTCCCTGACGAGTGTAATTGGGTATCGGTTTTATAACGAGCCCCAGCTGGCCGTGGATACGACGGCTCCGGAAACCCTCACGGCTCCGGATAATGCTCGGGTCGAAGATACAAAAACGACGGAAGAAGCGCGGCAAGCGGCTCGTACCGGTTCAATTCCGGTTTTGATGATTGACGAAACCGCTAATCAGACGATCTATCAATCCTTTGATCGCCTGCTGCAGCGAGGTAATGATGTACGGCAGCAGTTGGGTGGGTTTCCATTTACCTCCACCAGCAATATCTCCTTGGCCAGCCAACGCTATCTCCAACGCACCACCGAATGGGAGTGGCGGAGGATTTGGTCTGAGGTGCGGCCAGGCTCGACGCGATCGCGCTCTGCTACGCCAAGTTCCACGACGGCCAATCTCCAGCCACCTCCACCGCGTCCTGCGGCTCCGGGGATGCCAGCGGATAGCACCAGCACAACTCGTGTACCCTCCTCAGCGAATGGGCTGGGCGGTTCCCAACAACTGGCGATTTTAGAGCTACGGACGGCGCTGCGGGATAAGTCTGAGGATGAAGTCCAGCACATGGAAAGCACGATCAGTCGAGCCCGCGATCGCTACAGGACGATTGCCGATCAGCTTGAGAATAATCCCGATGAGTTGGATAAACCCTTTGGGTCTTACATCCTAGACTTAACGGATGAGGAATGGACTCAGGTGCAGGGGGAGATGCGTCAGGTGCTAGAACGCATTTTGCTCCAAGGCATTCCTCCAGGCTTGCCCAACAGTATTCGCCGCCAAGCCATTCAGGCTCAGGTGGCGGTGAGTATGTCGGACTCTGTACAACCCTTGGCTGTTGAGCTGCTCGACTCGGTGGTGCGCCCCAACCTCACCCAAGATCCAGAACAGACCCGTATTAGGGCTGAGCAGGCAGCGGAGGCCATTGATCCAGAAATGGTGGCCATTCGCCGAGGCGAGACCATTGTAGAAGCGGGGGACACGATTACCCAGGCAGATTTTGTCCTGCTGGATCACTTTGGCATGAGTCGCCGCCGCCTCAATTACTTGGCCTTAGCAGGTTTTGCTGCGTTGATCAGTGGAGCGATCGCCCTTTTCTGGCTCTCTGAGCGTATTTTTTATGCCCAGCTACGACTGCGTGACCATATCTTGATTCTGCTGCTGGTGTTAACGGCTCCCTTGGCGATCGTCTTGGGCTTGCCCGGCAGCAGTTTACCTGCCATTGGTCTTCTCATCGGCAGTTTCTATGGCTCTCCCCTGAGCATGACGGTGATTGCCTTGCTGGGGATTGTGCTGCCCATTGGCATGGAAGTGGCGCTCAATTCCCTCTTGGCGAGTGCGGTAGGCAGTGCAGTGGGGGCGGTCTTATCCGGTCGGATGCGATCGCGTGAGGAGCTGGCGCTCTTGGGGCTAGGCGTCGGCTTGACCCAAGGGGTGGTGTATTTAAGTCTCAGTCTGATGCTGACGGCGGCTACCAGTCCTGTTTGGTATGCCGTGCTCACGGCTGCTGGTGTTCAGACCCTGCTGGGCATTGCCTGGAGTGTTGTCGCCTTGGGCGTCAGTCCTTACTTGGAACATGGGTTTGACTTGGTCACGCCTACCCGCTTGGTGGAACTGTCAAATCCCAACCGTCCCCTCTTGAAGCGCCTTGTGTCGGAAGCTCCGGGCACCTTCCAGCACACCCTGTTTGTGGCGACCCTCGCGGAGGCTGCGGCCCGGGCCCTAGGCTGCAATGTGGAACTGATTCGCACCGGCACCCTGTACCACGACATTGGTAAAATGCACGACGCCATGGGGTTTATCGAAAATCAAATGGGTGGGCCCAACAAGCATGATTTGATCGACGACCCTTGGAAAAGTGCCGCCATTATCAAAAAACACGTCACCGAAGGGTTGGTCATGGCCCGCAAGTGTCGTCTGCCCCGGGCCGTGCGCTCGTTCATTCCAGAGCACCAGGGCACCATGCTGATTACCTATTTCTATTACCAGGCCCAGGAGCGCGCCAAAGAAGACCCGACGTTGGTGGTGAACGAGGCGGACTTCCGCTACGACGGCCCCATTCCTCAGTCGCGGGAGACCGGCATTGTGATGCTGGCAGATTCCTGTGAGGCGGCCCTGCGATCGCTTAAGGATGCCACTCCTGAGGAAGCGCTGTCTACGGTCAACAAAATCATGCGTCACCGCTGGCAGGATAATCAGTTGGTGGATTCTGGGCTCAGCCGTGCCGATTTAGCCAAGGTGGCAGACATCTTTGTGCAGGTTTGGCAGCAGTTCAACCATAAGCGGATTCCCTACCCCAAGGCGGCGCTGAACCCAACCCCATCGGCAACGTTCAAAGCATGATCACCGTTGTAGGGAGGCGGCTTGGATGGGCATACTAGGTAAACCTGGCTAGGTCAGCTATTTTACATCTGGACAGGCTGGACTTTATTCTGGAAATAGAATCACCGTGGGCTAGGTCTCTAGGTTCTACCTGGCTTGCACCATGCCGTTGCGATCGCGTGATGCATCCCCTGGGTGAAGAACAGTTTTGTCAAGCATCTTCATGGCTATTCTGGGTAGACAGCGATCGGCTCAGTCTACGCTGTGCAAGCCTTGCATCGATCATGAGACCGCATCGATGACTAGGCTTATGGAGCAGGGGGATGGCGGCAATGGCTTGGCCTGGGGATGTTCCATGCTGCAATAGATCCTATCTCCTCAGCTAGAACGATCGATCCGGTCACCATGAGACCCATGGCTTGACACGAACCGCTGTCCCTGGGCTTCGCCTGGAAAGGTTGGTCGTAGGTGCATCGAGGCGATCGCTTTCCTGGTGCCGTGATAGAGGCGATCGCCCTTGAGGTTCATTCTAGAAACGTTTTCATTCCCTGAGTTTTCTGTTTGTTTGCTGCCAACTCCCTAGGCTCGTTTATGGATAGTACGGTTATTCTGCTTTTTATTGTGGGATGTGCGCTGCTGATTGCTGGGGCGGAGATGCTAGTCAATCATGCATCTTTCCTAGCTTTGGCGTTTGGCATCTCTCCCTTGGTGATTGGGTTGACGATTGTGGCCTATGGCACTAGCGCCCCAGAATTGGTGGTGTCGGTGCAGTCGAGCTATAGCGGCCAGGGAGATTTAGCCGTGGGCAACCTGGTCGGCAGCAACATTGCCAATGTGCTGTTGATTTTAGGCGTCTCGTCGGTGGTGACGCCCTTGGTGGTGTCGAGAAAAATTATTCGCTTGGAGGTGCCGCTGCTGATTGGTATCTCCATCACAACCATGGCCATGGCCTGGAATGGCAGTATTGGCCGCTTAGAAGGGGCGATCCTGTTCCTAGGCGCGCTTCTCTATACCGGCTTTATCATCTACCAAAGCCGTCGCGAGGAGTCGGAAGATGCCCGAATCGCGGCGCTGGATCTGGATGCCCCTCCAGCGATCGCCCTGGAGCGTCCGCGCAAAGGTCAGATTGCGATTCGTCTAGGCTGGATCGTTGTCAGCTTTGCCATGTTGGTGTTGGGGTCGCGCGCTCTGGTTTACAGTGCCTCGACGATCGCCCGTTCCTTGGGCTTCAGTGAGCTGATTATTGGCCTGACGATTGTGGCGGTGGGCACCTCGCTGCCGGAGTTGGCCACGTCGGTGATGGCCAGCATCAAGGGAGAAAAGGACATTGCTATCGGTAATGTGATCGGCAGCAATATTTTCAATATCCTGTTCGTCATGGGCGTATGCAGCATGATTGCTCCCGAGGGCTTGCCCATTGCCCTGCCGGCCCTGCGGTTTGATATTCCCGTGATGGTGGCGGTGGCGATCGCCTGTTTACCCATTTTCTTCACCGGGGGCATTGTCGATCGTTGGGAAGGGCTGCTCTTTTTGGGCTACTACCTGGCCTACACGAGCTACCTGGTTTTCAACGCCACTCAGCATGACAGCATTGAACTGTTTAGCACGCTGGTGCTGGCCCTAGTGGCGCTGCTGACGCTGGTGGCGTTGATGGATTGGATTATGCGGATGCTGCGGGCATCTAAGCTGGCCCAACGGCGTCAGCGGCGCAAGGAACTGGATGATCTGGACTAGGGGCTAGACCGGATCGACAAAGGCGGGGCGATCGCTCTGGGTTTGCCCGAGCAATGTCTCTAGGCTGTCCCAGTCGGAGGTTTCGATGGTTTGGAGGATGGCATCCAACTGCTGACGATAGCCCTGCAGCGATCGCACCACGGCGGCCTGGTTATACCGGGCCATCATCACCCCCAGCTCCGGATTGCCGCCGCCCACCCGACTCGTATCTCGAAAGCCAGAGCTAGCTAGGGTTTGGGCAAGCGATCGCACTGTGGCGCTCTCTTCGTCCATGCAGCTAGCAATCAAACTAGCACTGACCATCACCGGCAGGTGGGAAATCCAAGCCACAGCCCGGTCGTGATCCTGGGGATCGCACTGGTAAACCTGGGCCTGCAGCGATCGCGCGAGCTGGGTGACCACCTCCACGGCCCGGTTCGGAGTTTGGGCTGTGGGCGTGATCGCGTAGATGCAGTTTTGGAAGAGCCCCGTCAAGGCAGCATCGAGACCGCTCTCCGCCGTGCCCGCCATGGGATGCCCGCCCACAAAATTCTCCCAGCGCGGGGCGATCGCCTCCACTACCCAGCCCTTCACCGAACCCACATCGGTGACAATCGTCTCTGGCGACAAATGGGGCAAGAGCTGATCCACTGCGGGTAAAAAGGCTCCAAGGGGCGTGCAGAGCACCACCACCTCCGCCTCTGCCATCAGAGCTAGGTCGCAGCTTGCCTGGTCTACGATGCCGCGAGCGATCGCCGCTTCACAGGTGCTAGGGCGACGGCTGACCCCCAAGATGGTATGGCCCAGCGATCGCCAATCGATGGCCAGCGATCCGCCAATCAGACCCAGTCCCACAATGCCAATTTTCATCGTTGTTGCTCCACGGCTAGCCCATTATCGTTCAACATCATGCCATGCAAGATTCATCCTACTGAACTATGGGGTTCAAGGCCTCTCACCCTCTGTGCAACCATGTTTCTGGGCAACCATGTTTCTGGGCAACCATGTTATCGAGGGGGCATCGATCGTCGAGGATGGGGAGTAGCAGGGGGCGATCGCTGATTCAGCCAGCCTTTGTGCCGCCTCCCAACATTTGAAGTAAGGGCTTCGTGGGAATTCGTTGACGCAGAACGTTAAGATATTTAGGGGTAGGGATAGGGCAGCCGTGCATTGTAGGATTCTAGAGAAGTAACCTACGGCGCTGAGCCTGTTTGCTAAACTGCGGCGTCCGTTCCACCTTTCGAACGTTGTCCAACTATTGCACACCGAGGTTAGAGACTCGTGCTGTCTACCCTAACGGCCGACTTCCGCATCATTTTTGACCGCGACCCGGCAGCCCGCAACTGGCTTGAAGTCATTCTGTGCTACCCCGGGCTACAAGCCTTAGTACTCCATCGCATTGCTCATCAACTCCATTGCTGGCGGCTCCCTCTGATTCCCCGCGTCATTTCCCATCTGGCGCGCTTCATCACCGGCGTTGAAATTCACCCCGGCGCGGTCATTGGTCACGGTGTGTTCATTGACCATGGCATGGGCGTCGTGATTGGCGAAACGGCCATCATCGGCGACTATGTGCTGATTTACCAAGGGGTGACCTTGGGCGGAACCGGCAAGGAAAGCGGTAAACGCCACCCAACCCTAGGCAATAACGTGGTGGTGGGTGCTGGCGCTAAGGTGTTGGGCAATCTAGAAATTGGCGACAATGTGCGGATTGGGGCTGGTTCCGTCGTGCTTCGGGACGTGCCATCCGACTGCACGGTGGTGGGTGTTCCCGGACGGATCGTCTATCGCTCCGGTGAGCGGGTAGAACCGTTGGAGCACGGCCGCCTGCCCGACTCGGAAGCCCAGGTGATTCGAGCCCTCCTCGATCGCATTGAGGCCCTAGAAAAGCAAGTGGAACAATGGCAGCAAACGGCTCCTCCCCAGCGGGTGTTGGTGTCTATGGGTGCGCCATCGGATCACGGAGCTGACCAAGATTCTGACTCCTGCCGCTTGAATGATCGGGCCATCGAAGAGTTTCTTAACGGCACAGGAATTTAGGACAGATCAACTCGCCTCTGGACGGGATCGGCCTAGGCAAGACTGAACAAAAGAGAGCGTCGCTGGAGTGATCCAGTCCAGCCCGCACTGTACCGTAGTTCAGTATTGGGACAACATCACATGCTTGAATGCCTAAGGATTTACGGACTGGCTAGTCCAAGTTGCTCCTTGGCGCTCATACAGGCAGCGATGTTGCGGTTCTCCCCGCAGGTCTAGATGATCAACGCTATCCGGATCTAGCAGCAGCAGACAGAAGGTATCCAGCGGCTGATCTAGGTCTAGGTCAGCGATCGCTTCTGAGCTTAGGTCTGAACCCTCCTTTGTCCGTGGCGCACCGGGATCGGGCCAGGCAAACTGGCTGCGGGCGTCTGGGGAGAGAGCGTGCCAGAGCGATCGCCGCGCGGTTTGGAGCATCGGCTCTGGTTCAGCATGGGTGACCATGGTTAAGGATCCTGCTAGGCGAAACTGCTCGCGGGTTTTGGGAAAGTACCAGCAGAGTTCACCGTAGGCCTGATGCTGAATCTGGTCAATTTTTTGGCTACGGACATCGGTCGCCATCCGTAGCTGATTGCTGTCATCCAAAAATCCGCGAAACACCACTGTGCGATTTGCCGGTTGGCCATTTGGCCGCACGGTCGCCAACTGTAGATAGCGAGCATAGGCTAGGGAACGATTGCGATGCAGAGCCCGAGCCAAGGGCGATCGCCAGGGAGCAAGCATGATCCATGTCTCCTTTCTAGACTGTCCTGAACCTTGAGCGTACCCGTTGCTGGCAGAGGTAGCGCGGGGACAGCCATCTATATCGCTCCTAGGGGGCTGGAACTCCATTCCCTGCCGCAGCGTTTGAGTCGCCATCCAGACCGAGCCTACCACCGATCCCAGAAATCTGATCCCAAACCCCTGACCTCCCTCAAGACAGCTTATGATCAAGGTCAGACTTGATGGATACAGCCTGTCATGGATTCCCGTTCTACTCCTCTCTCCCTGTTGCTTCAATCGTGGGACAAGCATCCTGCTCTCCGTTGGGGACTATCCGCCCTTGGGTTGGCGCTGCTCTGCGGTGGAGCCTTTTTTTTGCATCTGGGCAGCGTGGGTCTCATTGACGAAACCGAGCCTCTGTTTGCTGAAGCCGCCCGCCAGATGACCGTCACGGGAGATTGGATCACGCCCTATTTTAACGGGGATACTCGGTTTGATAAGCCTCCCCTCATCTACTGGCTGATGGCGATCGCCTATCAAACCCTTGGGGTCAATGAATGGTCGGTGCGTCTGCCGTCGGCCCTCTCCGCCACTGCGCTGACGGTGATGGGATTCTACGTACTGCGCCGTTTTGGGTTTCCATCCCCCGCCCAGGCGAATGATCCCCAATCTAGTTCAGGCCAGCGATGGGCAGCCGCTTGGATTGGTGCTGCTCTGATGGCGCTGAATGCCCATACGTTAATCTGGGCCCGCACGGGCGTGTCGGATATGTTGCTGAGCGGCTGTATGGGAACAGCCCTCCTGTCATTTTTCTGCGGCTATACAGAACGCGATCGCCCCCGAGTGCAGCAGGGATGGTATTTTGCGTTTTATACCCTCACGGCCTTAGCCGTACTTGCGAAGGGGCCGGTGGGTTTGGTGATTCCCGGCTTGACTATTATTTGCTTTTTGGCATACACCGGCAACCTCTGGACGGTGCTGTGGAAGGAAATGCATCTGGTGTTGGGGATTCTCTGGTTTGTGATCCTGACGCTGCCCTGGTATGTGCTGGTTATTTTAGAAAACGGGGCTGCCTACACCGATAGCTTTTTTGGCTACCACAACTTTGAGCGCTTCACCCAAGTAGTCAACAACCACGGTGCGCCTTGGTATTTTTACTTCATCGTTGTCCTAGCGGGCTTCTTTCCCGGCTCGATCTATCTGCCGGTGGCGATCGCTCGTTTGCAGGTTTGGCGGCGATCGCTCTGGGTAGATCAACCCCGATCTGGGCAACTGAGTTTGTTTGCCCTGGCTTGGTTTGGGGTGATTTTTGGATTCTTCACCGTGGCGGTCACCAAGCTACCCAGCTATGTGCTGCCCTTGATGCCGGCGGCCGCGATACTGGTGGGTTTATTTTGGAGTGATCAACTGCTGCGATCGCCATCTCAGGGCTGGGCGATTCGCCTCAGTCATGGTGTAACCGTGGTGCTGTCTGTGGCCTTGGGGATTGCCTTGCTCTATAGCCCTGCGGTGATGGGCGATGATCCGGCGATGCCCACGTTGCCGGAGGTGATTCAGCAAACATCGCTGCTCCAGGCTGGCACGGTCGTATGGCTGCTGATGGCGATCGCCATGGTCACCTTGTGGCTCAAGGGGCAGGGGCGCTGGTTTTGGTCTGTGCATATCGTCGGTTTTGCGGCCTTTTTGATGGTGACGGTGATGCCCATGGGGTTCATCGTCGATGAACTACGCCAAGCTCCCCTGCGCCATCTTGCTCAGGTGGCGGTTGCTCAGCAGCGGCCCAATGAACCCATTGCCATGGTGGGGTTTAGTAAGCCCAGCCTGGTGTTTTATACCCAGCAGCCGATTTTATATTTGAGCGCTCCCAGTTTGGTGATCCAGCGTCTGCAGCGCTTGGGCGATCGCCCGGATGCACCGGACTCCCTTCTGCTGCTGGGCTATCCAGGGCGGCTGCGGCGCACAGGCCTCCCCCTAGATCAAGCCGAAAAACTAGAGGAAACCGATGCGTTCCAGCTCTTTCGCGTCACCTTGCCCCTGCCCGATGATTTGCCGCCACCGCCGGAGGAGTAGTTCTCTTTGGAATGCTACCTGGAAGCGCTCACTGGGATTGGGAATATTGTTGCCCTAAGGTGCTTTGAATCCGCAAAATGACGTCTTCGACCAAAATATCCAGGGGTAGCATTTGGGCAGCGATCGCATCTAACCGCTGGCGCAGAGTTTGGGTTTCTGACCAAAACTCTGGACTAGCCGATCGCTGTCCTTGCCGTCCTGCCTGCTGCCACACTAAAACCGGTGGTCGAATAGGAGCCTGCTCTAAGATTTGAATCACCTGCACCAAGGCTGGGTTAAAGGCCAGGGTATCGGTGCAGAGCAGCAGCAAATCCCCAGACTTTTGCTGAAGCGCTTGAGCCATCTCCGTGGGAGATTGGGCAATAACACTGGCTAGACCTGACTGCTGTAGATATTGGAGCGGTGGCTGCAGCAGGGGCGTCTCTCCTGTTGTGGTGACATCGACCACCAAAACATGGGGTGTCCAATAGGTGCCGGTGGCCACCCGAATCACCTCCAGCAGGGTTGGAATGCCAGCATCTCGACTCATGGGTGAAACCGGGGCCGCAGGGTCGAGACAGGGGAACACCGTGAGTTCAGGGTATTGATTGGCTGCCTGGGTGAGTTCCGCCGTGAGGGTAATCATCGGCAGGGTGCTTAGGTAGGAGCAGTCCTGAATTTGCTGGAAATAAGCGACGGGATCCGCTGCGCGATCGCTGAGGAGTACCACATCCGGCCGCCACACCCGCGATAGCACATCAGCCTGATCGATATCGTCAACTTCTAAAACCCGGCAATGGTAGGGATGCAGCAAATGATTGAGGTCTAAAACTGGAGAGCGATCGCTGCCGTCAGGCGACGGCACCCAGTCGGGATCTGCCAAGGCGATCTCAGTCCATGGGCTGGGTTGGCCAAGGTGTAACACCGTTAGGCTCGGGTACTGTTCGGTAGGCGTCGCGATCGCAAGCTGTTGATCCATCAACTGCTCTAGGGCCTCCCCATCGATGGGTAAGCTGAGCACACCATCTACTCCGGCAGACTCCGCCCGCTGGCTTTCGGCCTGGGTGGTCATGGCAATGATGGGAATATGGCTGGTGTCGTCATCAGACTTGAGCAGCGTCAGTACATCCCATCCCGAAAGCTGCGGTAGGACGGGATCGAGGAATACCATAGCTGGCTGAAGCTGCCGAGTTTTTTCTAGGGCCTCGGTTCCGGAGCGAGCGATCGCCACCTGGTAGCCCAGTTTGCCTAGGTGATAGGTCACGTCGTCGAGCAACTGGGGGACAGACTCCATCACCAGCATCAGCCGATTATTAGACGATCGCTTATGGGGCAGGATCACCGCTGCTTCTGCCGGGTCAAGGGTTTGCTTGGCCTGGGGCGGCACCACGGGCAGAAGAATGGTAAACCGGCTTCCCTCCCCCTCTTTGGATGTGAACGTCACCTCACCCCCGTGCAGACGAGCTAGCCGCTGGGTGATCACTAACCCGAGTCCTGTTCCTTCAAAACTGCGTGTTAGGGGCTGTTCAAGCTGTTGGAATTTCTGGAAAATTAGGTGTTGTTTATCGGCGGGAATTCCCATGCCCGTGTCCCACACGGTGAAGGCTAGCCAATGCCCCCAGTCTTCCACCTCCAGCCCCACTGCCCCAGATGCCGTGGTGAATTTCATGGCATTTGACAGTAGGTTGGCCAGCATTTGGCGCAGGCGCAGTTCATCGGCTAAGAGGCAAGCTTGGTCTGTGCGGATCGTCACCTGAATAGAGGGGCACGATGCTGTTGGATCATCCTCCCCCTCTTGGTGTAGGGGATTGGACGGGCCGCCATGGCCCTGAGTCACCTGTTCGTAGGCGCGGTGGCAAACGACCTCTAGGTTGACGGGCTCTAGGATCAGCTCCATTTGCCCGGTTTCAATGCGCGTCAGATCGAGAATATCGTTGACAATCAGCATCAAATGCCGACTGCTTTGGTAGATCAATTGTGCATAGCGGGCTTGGCGATCGCTCATGGCTCCAATCGCCTGATCTTTCAGCAAGCTTGATAGTCCCAAAATGGATGTGAGCGGCGTTTTTAGCTCGTGACTGATGCAGGCCAAAAACTCATCCTTGAGACGATTGAGCTGAATGAGGTCGGCATTTTTGGCCGCCAACTCTTGCCCAACCCGCTGCTGTTCGGTGTAGTCCTGGGCTAAGACGAGCCATAGGGAATCATAGGCGGCATCGTAGTCTGGCGATCGCACGTCCCCTAGGGAGACGGTGGTGAACTGCCAGAGCCGATTGCTGCCATCGGAGGTCGGACAAACGCAAATGCAGGTATTCGTATCTGCATCAATGCGGCATTGATTGGCGCTCAAGACGTCGCCGCCCTTGGTGACTTGGTATCCCTGGGCGATGGAGGCGAGGGATAGGGAGGGTTGTCGGAGGCTGGAAAACTGTTCGCTTTCCCAGGGGTGGGCGAGGATCGATGGATCGGTGGCGGCCTGTTTCACCGTTTGTAGATTGCTGCGCAGATGGGGCACTTCGCCAATCTGCCGCTGCCAAATTTGATTTTGGGCGATGACTGTGCCGCTGCTGGTCTGCAGCATGAGGGGCAGCGGTAGGTGATCCAGAACCTGCACGAGCAGGGCGGTGGGGGACGGGTCAATTGGAATAGGCCAGGCTGGTGACTCGGGGGGCTTGGTGCTAGCCGATGGCTGAAGAGCGATAAACCGCCAAAATTCTGTTTGGTTGAGTAACCCCAAATAGCATCCCTCAGGATCGACAATGGCAATGATGTCTGGCAGGGGCGCGGCCATGCCCTGTCGTCCCAGCTCTAGCGCTAACTCGCTATTGGTTACTAAGGGCAGCGATCGCATCAGATCCGGTGGAATGCCATAGTCTTCTGTATGGTTTGATGAAGGGGATGCATTGCGCCGCCAAGCTACGGTCAGCACCTCTAGCGATCGCACCCACCCTATGGGCCGCTGGTGCTCGTTGAGCACCACCACCTGCTCACAGGGATGGTCAGCCAGCCAAGTCGCCACGGTGGAGAGGGGCTCCGTGGCGAGAATGGTAGGTGCTGATATTAAAAAGTTGAGAACAGTGGCGGTTGGCATAGGGATAAAACCGAGCACTCCGAGTTAAGAACTGAGCGGAGAGCTACGTGGGTAATAGATAGTGCGATATTCCCAGCAAAACTCCTACCCGTAAGACTATGGCAGTAGATGTAGAACCTATGAAGCAGACGACCGTAGCCACACCTGCTTATGAGACAGTGTGGGTTGCCCTCTACTTTATAGACTAACGCGATAGGCACAATAGCCCGCTAGACAGAAGAATCGTTTTAGAATCTCATCCAACCTTTTGACTCAATCTGTCTTAACACACTTGACGGTTGCTTGTGCTGAGACAAAAAAATAGCATTGCAAAGGACGAGCTTAGACGTCATGGCACAAGCTAGCCATGACCCGACTTTTTTAATTGTGTCTTATTCATTCTGAAACGCAACACTCTTTCTCGAAATTGCAGCTATAACTTTATATTTCCCCCGGCAGGCTGCTCTTTGTCTAATGGGGCAGGGGATGTTGGAGGTCAAAAGACGTATGGGTAGGGCGTTTGAGATAGATGAATGCTAGATTTGAGAGCCAGAAACGCCATGGCTTGGACGTTTGGTATGGACGATTAGCGTCTCGAAGCGGGGGGAAGTCCGATGGTTGTAGGTTCTGGGCAAGACGATCTGATGGATCGATCAATCCATCAGATCGATACCCAATCCCTTGCCCAACGTTTTTTGCGCTCAACCTCCCTCCTGTACCTAGGTGCGGACATACAAGGCGCGATAAACCGGTTTTCCTTGAGATAAGGTAACGGCTTCCCGCTCCGTTTGGACTGGGAATGGACTCGCGTCCAGCCAGTCTGGACTAGAACGAACAAACCCTCCATGCTCAGAAAAGCGATCGCCCATGGCCACAGCGACGCTTTCGATGTCAGATTGGAGAAACACCTGGCCGCCAGCGGGCAAGACCTCTGCTAGCACATGCACCAACTCGGGCTGCACAACTCGGCGCTTTTGATGGCGCTTTTTGAACCATGGATCAGGAAACTGAATCGAGGCACTGCGCAGCACCCCTGGCGGCAACGCCGTGAGTATACCGCGCAGGGAGTTGTTGGCATTGCCAAACAAGAAATGGGCATTGGTCAAAGCTTGTGCCTGACGCTGAGCGGCTTCGACTAAGGGTTCCCGAATTTCCAGCCCCAGAAAATTCCAGTCGGGCCACTGCTGGGCCATGGCGATCGCAAACTGCCCCCTAGCCGAGCCAATGTCGAGATGAAGCGGGTGGGTGGGGTCGGCAAAGATCTCTGCCCAATTGGGCGGTGGCAAAGGCGTGCCATATTTTGCGCTCAGGGGATTGACATGCTGTCTCACCCGTTTTTTCATGGAGGCTGGGAGCATAGGTTCGCTTCGAAGACTATATCGCCGGCTTTTGATCCTAGCATTCTGCTTGGGAGGATGGCTCAAAAAAGCGATCGCTTCCCTAGGGATAGCCAGGCTTCGGCATTCAACGATATGCTCAGAAAGAACCGTCTCACCTGTCTAATGGGTGCTTGGGTGTCTTGTTTTGAGCAAGGCAGGAACACATGTCGAAGGCTCGGGCTAGATGGGTAGCATGGGACGGGTTCAAGGTTAACGTTGCTCCTGGATTGAAGCTATGCCCCTGTCCGTTCGATTTACCATCGCCAGCGATTTACACATTGGGTTGCCCCACACCATTCTGGATCATCCCAATCGCTTCCATCTCGTTGAGGTGAGCATTCCGTCCCTAGAGGTGGTGTTAGACCATTTTTCCAGCCTCGATCTGGACTTCTTGCTCCTGCCCGGAGATCTGACCCAGCATGGGGAACCGGAAAACCATGCCTGGCTGGCCCAGCGCCTTGCCCAATTGCCCTATCCGGTGTACGTCATTCCCGGCAATCACGACCTGATTGCCACCCATAGAGGCGATCGCTTCATTGCCGCCAGTGATTTCCCTGAGATTTACCGCCAGTTTGGCTATCAAAACACCGACAAGCTGTACTACAGTCACCTCCTCGCGCCGGGGCTACGGTTAATCGGCCTCAATTCCATTGCCTTTGATGACGATGGACAGCAGCGATCGCTAGGAGCCCTTGATGATCAGCAAATCCACTGGCTAGAGACGACCCTTGCCCAGACCCACGATGAGCTGGTGATGGTGATGATTCATCACAATGTGGTGGAGCATTTACCCGGCCAGCGCCACCATGTGTTGGGACAACGCTACATGCTGGATCATGCTCCCCGCCTCCAGCAGATCTTGCGGGCAGCAGGGGTGCAACTGGTGTTCACCGGGCATCTGCATGTGCAGGATATTGCTCAGCAGGATGGTTTGTACGACATCACCACCGGCTCCTTGGTTAGCTATCCCCACCCCTATCGCATTCTGGAACTGCAGCAGGAAGCACAGGGCTACAGGCTCCATATCCAGTCGCATAAGGTGCCAGCCGTTCCTGGCTATCCCCATCTGCAGCAGATGTCGCGGGAATGGATGGGCGATCGCTCCTTTTCGTTCATGATGAAGCTGCTCACCCATCCGCCCCTGAATCTGCCGGTCAACCAAGCCCAAGCCCTCGCTCCCCACCTGCGTTATTTCTGGGCAGATATTGCCCAAGGGGATGCCCACATCCAACTCTCGATGTTGGACGAGCCCCTGCGCCAGCATTTTGAGCAGTTTAGTGCGTTGGATGCCCATGGCAACTACGCCCCTATCGATAACCATACGACGCTGCTGCTGCAAGAGCGTTTAGTCTCGGCGGGTCGTTAGCCTTAGGGGCGACCTGTTTTGATGAATCGCTAGATGGACTCTAGATGGATCCGTGAGGACTCTGAATGGTTCTGGATAGGTCTCTGCTTCGATTTATGGCGCAACTGGCAGGAAAATTTCCGTAGAATCTCCGTTAAATCTTTACCAGAGTTTTATGTTGTCTCAGCATATCTCACTGCATTCCTCTTATGGAGTTGTGTATAATTTGAGCCATGGGTATAGTTCACGACTGCCAACTGCATAGCTTCAGTAAAATCTATGATGTGATACAAACCGGATGCCCCCATGTGCTATCTACAGGCGAGTTGCAATCACTAAGGCTCTTCATATCGTTCTGGAGCACATCGTTTTTCGGTCGGTAGTTATCGTTCAGATATCCGGATCACGTCATAAGTAAAAACATACGTTGGGTGACATCAGCGATCGCGTCCGCATAGGGTATCTACCAATCAGTCATGAGCTTCATTGACGTCCGCCGACATGTTCTAGCCTGCTTGCCCCCAGATATCAGCGACGAGATTCCTCTCAGGGTTTGACCGTGCCTCCTGTTGGATAACCAACGCACTGAATTTCTATGCATTCTACCGCTTCATTCAGCCGATCCCAGCCGTTTTGCCTTAAGGTTCCATTAACGAAAAAGCTGCCGCCAAGATCTTGAATCAGAGCTTTTGCGGAGCTGATCTCTTTGCTGGATAAAAAATATCCGTAGTCTATCGCTGTCCTGCTGATGGGGAGGTCTGTATAGTCATGGGTATCCCAGCATGGAGAGATATCAGGTCATAGATTAGACATGTGATCTACCAATATCTCCGTTGTTCTACGGTCTCTCCAAGATCGCGGGCGATCGCTGCTCGTGGCTTCTGGGGTGAGACTGCTAGGGTAACCGTTGTGCTGGCTCTCAACTCTAGAGGATCAGTCTAGAGGAGCTGCTGCTAAGCAAATCGCTGGTGATTCTCAATTCTCTCTCATCATCGTGATGCGAGGGCGATTTTGGATGGGGCGATCGCTGATGACGTCGATGAATCTTACTCGTCTATCTATAGATTCATCTTGTTCTGACTTTGTTCCTGAATACTTTCCTGAATTGTTTACACCGTCACAAATACTAGGTTTTAAGATGTCTACCCGTCACGTTTTAGTTCCCACAACTCGGATTTTGAGCGCTACAAGCACCACGGATATTCTCTGCTGGATTAATCAGAGCCTAGACGATGGCGCTACCGAACTCCTGCTTGATCTCCGCAATGTTATGTTCATGGATAGCAGTGGTTTAGGTACGTTAGTCGTTGCCTTAACGAGAGTGCAAGCGATGGGGGGTACCTTCGCCCTATGTTCTCTGGGTGGGCAGGCCCGCATGTTGCTAGAAGAAACCGATACAGAACAGATGTTTACGATCTATAGCGATCGCAAAATGTTCGAACAACGGCTAGCCGCCGCCTAGCGGGGGACATCGATCGGCTGTGGTTATGCTCTAAACGGGTTTAGCGATCGCTAAACCCGTGGATGATGTGTGCCGTTGCGATCTGTTCCTTCAGCCAGATTAGGATGAGTGAAGAGCTTGATGATCTCCGTCGAATAGGGAGGACTTATTTTCTAGCTGGAGGTGTATCTGGAGGCGATGTCTGGAGGCGATATCTGGAGGCGATCGCCCGACTGAGATTAATATCTTGATGCAATGCCCATAAGGGCTTGATGCTTAGCAGTCATCGGTATTGACAGAGCTATCGGGTAATGTTGCTCCACAAAGATCGGTATTAGATAGGTCAGCGCCCTCTAAGCTGGCTCCCGTGAAATCAACCCCACGCAGGTTAGCACCGCTGAGGTCTGCTCCTGCTAGGTTGGCGCGACGTAAGACTGCCCGCTCTAGATTGGCGCGGCGGAGATTTGCGCCTGCCAACGTTGCCTCCATCAGTAGGGTATCGCCCAAATAGGCTTGCTCTAAGCTAGCGCCATCTAAACTGGCTCCTTCAAGATTGGCGTTGCCGAGATAGGCATAGTCTAAAAAGGCTTGGCGGAGATTGGCACCGCGTAGATCAGCTTCTTCTAGATTCGTTGCCCCTAGGTTGGCTTGCTCTAAGTCTGCGCCGCGCAGCATGGCTCGGAAGAGGTTGGAACCCAGGAGGTGGGCTTCTCTGAGGTTGGCGCTGCTGAGGTAGGCGGCGACTAGGTCACAGTTGACGCAGTTATTGGCCCGCTGGAGTCGAGTCAGGTGATCGGGCTCGAAGGCGATCGCCGCTTGTCCAGTGACGAAGGGAACCGTGAGTAACAGCAGTGCAAAAAGTGATCGCTTCATGGGTTTTCAGGAGAAGGAGCATGGAACCGACCGGTTCTTCAACGCGGCCCTGGATCCTCTGTCCGGCGGATCCAGTAATGCAAGTATAGTTATCTGTTCGCGCTGCTGTAGGATGATCCGGGCAGTTTCAGCAGGTTGCCGCTCAGACGTCGCCCTTGCCCTACCTCTGAAGGGTGTTGCTAGGGTGTTGGTTAAAGCTGGGGCAGGAGTTCCGGCAAAAGGTGACCTGGCACTTTTGAGAGGGCCAGATTTTGCCCGCTGATGCCGCCTTGGGTGTAGGCGGTGCGGATGGCCTGCAAGACACATTTGAGGGTGGCTTCTCGTAGGTCAGGGCGATGTTCCCAGCCTGCTAGCGCTTCTAGGTGATACTCCAGGGCTGATTCCATGTGCGTTTGCCGCTGATCTGTATCCAGTTGAATCTGGCGATCGCTGCCCAGTTGGTAATGGGCTAGCCCTAGATTGTTATGGGTGGCAAAGATATCAAAGTTGAGGGGAGGATGGTCGGGGCCGGCTTCTTTGAGATGCTGGACGATCGCCACGGCGGATTTGTAGGCAGCGATCGCTTGCTGTAGGTAATCAAGGCGGGCATCGGGGGAGTCTTTGGCATGGTTGGCCAAGTGCCAGTAGGCGGTGCCGAGATTGTTCTGGGTGGCCGCGTAGGCAACTGGAGCCGTTTGGCGGGTGCGGTAGCGCAGGGCGGTGCGATAGGCCGCCAGGGACAACATCAACCATTCCCTCGGACGCTCATGCTGCGCCAGGTTCCAGTAGGCGGTACCCAGGTTGTTTTGAATCATGGCGTGATTCATCGGCTCAGACTCGGGGCTGTAGTAGCGCAGGGCTTCTGAATAGGCAGCGATCGCTTGCTTGAGGTAAATCTTAGGTTGCTGATGCTGCGCCAGATTCCAGTAGGTGGTGCCGAGATTATTTTGGGTGAGGGCGTAGCGTTGGGGTTCATCATCCGGTTTGCGATAGCGCAGGGCTTGTTGATAGGCCTGGATGGAGCGCTGGAGGTTATCCGCCGTATCTTGATACCGAGCTAGATCGCCGTAGGCTGCCCCCAGGTTGCTCTGCACCATGGTGTAGCTGGCTACCTGGGTTTGGATGTTGATTTTGTTGAGAGCGAGCTGATAGGCCTGAATACCCTGCTGTAAATTAGACAACACCTCATCGAGACGGGCAGACTGGCGCGACAGCATCCAGTAGAGATTGCCCAAATCGTTGAGCACATCGGCCCAGAGGGGAGAAGTTTCATGCAGCCAGACGAGAACTTGCTCATAGGCTTGAATCGCTGCTTTTAGATCCTCGGCTGAGGCGAGTCCCTGCTCAATGCGATCGCGATACACATTGCCCAAGGTGCGATAGGCATTGGCCAGCAGAGCTGGCGGAGCATGTTGCTTATGCAGGCGCTCGATTTGTTCATGCAGCGTGGAGGGATCCAGATCCTGCACCGGCAGGGGCATCCCAACTGCCACGGCGGGGGCTTCTGCGGCGGCGGATTCCTCAACAGCGTCGGTCACCTGGTCTGCCACCTGGCTCGCTACCCGATTCGCCACTCGATCCACGACGGAAACGGCGGCATCCTCTCGCTGGCTGGGCGACTTATAGCTGTCGTGGGTGGCTTGGGACTGGCGGAGGGTTTTGCGCACAGCTTGCAGCACGGTCACCGGTTGGCGGGCCGCGGGTCTGCTGACGGGTCGATAGGGGGTCAACGTTTTGCGGGGCATGGTCTGAGCGACCACAGCCTGCTTTTCCTCTACCCGATCGCCCACCCGATCGCTCCCCCGATCATCAAGGTCTAGCTTGGAGCGATCGAGGGTATCTCGGTGCAGGCGGGGCGATCGCCCATTCTCGTCCTCTGCATGACCAGAGTAGTCAGGCTGATCAGGATCGGGCATGGCTGGAGCTTCTGTCCAGCCCATATCGAGAGGGCGATCGCCTTCTGCTGGGGAAGGTTCACGGGGCTCTGCAGAACCTTGCGACTCAGGCTCATCGCTGCTATCCTCACGACGTTCCTCAACGATAGGGGCAGACATGTCCATCTGCTGGCTGAGGTCATGGTGCAGAATAGTCCACAGCTCTTCCTGAGACAGAGGCAGTGGAATACCTCCGGTGGGCGGTGGTGGTAAGACTGGGGGCGTCATGGCTGGGGTGGCCATGGGCTGGTCGTCTACTAGGGGCTCCTCCTGTTGACTGTCTTGAGGGCTCTCTTGGGCAATCTCTTGAACGATGGCTGGCGGAGCATTCTCTTGGAGAGGTTCCTGGGAATCTTCGTAGGGATCCTCGTAGGACTCCTCGTGGGGGATGTCTTGGGAATTGTCTAGGGTGACGTCGTGGCGATTGTCGAGGATATCCTGCGCTATGTCTTGGGACGTATTTTGGGGAGTGTCTAGGGGAGCGATCGCCTCTAAATCAGCCGTCAACTCGGCGAGTAAGTCTGCGGGAACGTCCAGCCCATCTTCTAGGAAATCCGTTGGATCGGGCAATGCTTCGTCGTCTAGCAGCTCGTCGATCTCAAACGGCAACTCCGTTGGTTTCGGCATCGCTGCGGCGCTCACCACAGGCTCCTCAACCTGGGTGGTGGGCATCGGATCGCCGATGAACTCAAAAACGGCCGTGCGGCAACGCCAAAACTCTGGAGCCGACTGCGGTAGACCATTCACCCAAGGGCGAGGCATCCAAAACACAATGCCCGACTCTAGGCGGGGTAGGTTGCGTTCAACATTTTGTAAGTAGTTGAAAAAGAGCCGCTGCACCACCAAGGATTGGCGCGTCAGTTGCTCAATCCCCACAATTTGAAAGATCGGCATGGTGGCTCGTTGTCCACCCACAATCGGCGGTGGATATTGGTTGAGCCACTGGGCAATCTGGGCAATGGGGTTGGGGTCGCCTAGGTCTAAAACCAGGGTGACCACCGAGGGATAAATGGTGCCTGCGGATGGAGCGGAACGCCCTAAATCCTGCTGAAGCTGGGCAACGAAGCGATCGCGCTCTCTAGGATCATCACAGACGGCGATCAAAAGCTGACGGCGCAACCCGAGCTGCAACGATAACGTTAGCCGATCGTAGGTCTGTTGATTGGAGCCTGCATTCAAGTCTGAGGGAAGTTCTGTCACGGCAGTTGGGGCAGATGAGTCATGCAGTCATCAAACGGCTCAGCGCGATCGCCCATTCGTGGTTACCGTCGCCCGCTTACATGGCAGGGGCATCGGTGACTTAATGGAGGTGACTCGATCGCTGCTCCTGGAATCCAAAAAGGACAGGGTGACGGATCGGAGTCATGCAAGGGGATGAATAGGTGATGGATGCGGAGCGCCGTCGGTTGGCTTATCTTCTTCTTCGGTGACTTGACAGCAGGGTCAGGATAGGATTTGCCGCTGTTGGACGAACGGCGATCGCTTACCCTGCGCAAAGAGGCGCAGTCCCTAGGCTTGACCCTAACTCCGAAATGATTCTAAATATTTTTGTCTGGGTTGCTTCTGGGGCGTTTCTGGGGCGCGTTGTCGTTGTGCGGCTGGCTTTTAGGAGACGACGGCATACCGGACGAGCTGGATCATGCGCTGTCGGAGCGTCTCTAAACCTAGGCGATGGCTGGCGGACAAGAAAACGGCCTGGGGATATTCCTCACGGGCGATCGCTAAGGTCTCGCTCTCGGCCTGGTCAATTTTGTTGAAGGCCAGCAAAATTGGCCCCGGCGTAATCGGCATATCGGACAAAATTTGCATCACGGAGCGAATATGACTCTGCCAGGCCGGATGGGATAAATCTACCAAATGCAGCAGGGCATCGGCTTCTGTGACTTCTTCTAGGGTGGCTCGGAAGGCATTCACCAAGGGCGGCGGCAATTCATGGATGAAGCCCACGGTGTCGGTCAAAACAATGGGAAACGGTTCTTCGGTTTCCGCATCGGTGAGCGCTAAGCGGCGAGTGGTGGGATCGAGGGTAGCAAAGAGCTGGTCGGCGGTGTAGACCTCGGCGTTGGTCAACACATTGAGCAGGGTAGACTTGCCGGCATTGGTGTAGCCCACCACAGCAATGGAAGGCACCTGCTGATGCTGGCGCTGCTGTCTCATGCGCGATCGATGGGCCTGCAGTTGTGTCACCTCGCGCTGTAGGCGAGAAATGCGTTGCTGAATGGCTCGGCGCTCGGTCTCCAGCTTGGTTTCCCCAGGGCCTCGGGTACCGATGCCACCCCCTAGCCGCGACATGGATTGCCCACGTCCTGTCAGACGCGGCATCATATATTCAAGCTGGGCTAGCTCCACCTGCAGCTTCCCGGCCCCCGACTGGGCCCGCTGGGCGAAGATGTCTAGGATAACTTCGGTGCGATCCACCACCCGCACGCCCATCCGACCTTCCAAGTTGCGCACCTGAGCTGGCGATAGGTCTCGGTCAAACACCACGAGATTGGCCCCAATGGTTTGCACAGTCAGGGCAATTTCCTGCACCTTTCCATCCCCAACAACGGTGCGAGGGTGGGGGCGCGATCGCTTTTGGATCAACACCTGCAGCACCTCACCCCCGGCAGTTTCCACCAGCCGCGTTAGTTCGGTCAGACCATCTTGAAAGCGTTGGGGAGACACGGTTTGGGTCTGTACGCCAATCAGCAGGACGCGATCGTGGTCGAGGTCTACCTCCTCCGCCACATATTGCCGCCGAAACTCTTCCTCTAGGCCTTCCGTGAGGTCAACAAAATCTTGTTCCGCCAAATCCTCTAGGGACATGGGGTCTGACACTGTCCATGTCACTTCGGGATGGGGTACCAAATGGGCTAGGTACGCTTCTTGCACATAGCCAGCCACCGTACCGCCGCGACGGGTGAAGCCACTGCCCGACAGGGTCAACACGGCCAAGGCATCTAGTCGCTGAATAGCCATGGCTGTCAACACAGCACTGCTGGGACTCTCGGACTTCATTTGGGTGGAAATGCAGCGAATGCCACAGAGCCGTTCTGTGCCGTAGCGGGGCAGCTCGCCAGGGGGAATCTGGGTTTGGGCCGGCGACCCCACCCCCACGCGAATCACCTGGCCTCGGCGATTAATATAGGCGCTCACGGGTTGATCGAGTTCGGCACTCACGGCCGCCAAGCGCTGGGAAAACTCAGGCGTAGTGATGCGATCGCCTGGTAAGCGCTGGTGGTACAAGCGCTGAAGTAGTTTGAGCTGGCTTGATTTTAGCCCTTTCAGATTACCGTAAATAGTTTCGATAGGCGCACTCGACCGGAACTCCGGCCACCTCACTCAATAGTATAAAAAAGATCTACCCTCCATTCTATCGAGTCTATCGAGCGTTGCCCTGTTCAGGATCGATGCAGAATCTGTGATCTTTTGGAAGATTTGGCTGACCCATAAGCCAGCCTCGGTTAGCTTGTCTCCCAGACGAACCGAGGCTGAACACAGGGATACCTGTTGCTTGGATGGGGGGCATGCGCTTAGGGAATCCCGAGTTCCTTTTTGCTGTGCTTCAAGGTTTTCCAAAGATGGCTAACTTGGGTGTAGGCTTCCTCGGGCGTGAGTTTTCCAGCGGTTTCTAAATTAGAAATGTAGCTGACCCGCTGGGCGAATTCCTGTAGGTTTGCGTTGAAAATGAGATGGTTGGGGCGATCGCTGCCATGGTAGGACGCGCGAGGGTATAGCCAATCTCGATGGGTATTGTTGCTCATGGATCATCTCCAATCAAACGAGGTGGACAACCATCTAGAGGTCTAGATGAAATGCCGCTGACGACCCCTGGGATCATCATCCCTGATCATTCAAGGTCACTCAACGGCTGACAACCATGCCCTATGAAAGGTTGAAGAACTTCTCAAACCCAAACCCAGGGACATTGCTCAATTGCAGCATGTATCTGCTATGTAAGGGAACAGCCGCCGGAGTCTTGTTCCCATGGCTCCAACCGCGCACTATATCTACCCCAACTCTGCCTGTATCAGAGTCTGCATCAGAGTCTATGGGGTAGGCACAAGGAGCACAGTCTAGCTTTTATGATCATCGTCTGTCTTAATCTGATCTTAACCCAACCTTAACTAACTGCCTAGGCCACTACAATAAACGACACATCAGCCTCCATTGCTGACGAAGCTCAAGGGGACATGTTGATGGACTTCCAACGAACTGAGACTCCCCAGACTAAAAACCGGGGAGTCTCAAAGATGGGGCACTGTGCGCTTAGCAACTGTGCGCTTAGTAAGACTTGGAGTAGGGGGCAAGGCATCACGCCTACTCCACTACGCCTACTCCAGGAGTGAACGATGGATTGGATTGGGAGGATTAGAGCTGCATCAGGTGACGGCGGCGTTCGAGCACCTTGCTGGGATCAATTTGGGTGACGGCTTTGTGGAGCGGTAGGGTACGGACTGATTGATCAAACACATTGACTTGATACACCTGATGATGATCCACATCAACGCCTGTGAGCCAGCCGCTCTTGGGATGGTAGGCTCCGGTATCAATATCCAGCCAGCCTTGCCCTTGGGCTAATTCACCAGGATTCACCCCCGGCAGCGTAAAGGTGATGGTATGACCAATAATGATCAGCTTGTCTTCAAAGTAGGGCTGGGTCATGCTGTGGAAGCGTTCGCGGATCCAGCATAGTTCTTGGGTGGTTTGTTCAGACACCGGCAGCCCTGGATGGATGCCAGCGTGGGCCAGCCAGATATCCCCTAGATCGAGGTGAGTGGGGAGGGTGCGAATCCAATTGCGGTGTTCGAGCAGATGATCGACACTTTTGTAGCTAGAAACGGTGGACTGACCGCCGCTATAGAGCCATGCTTGCAGAGCGGGAGGGTGAACGCCTTCTTCGATCAGCGCTTCGAGTAAGAGGTGTTCGTGGTTGCCCATAATGCAGGTGTAGCTGTTCTCCTTGACGAACTCCACCACGTCACAGCTTTTGGGCCCACGGTCAATGAGGTCTCCGAGGAAGTAGATCTGGTCGTCGGAGGCGGGAGCGATCGCATCAAAAAGGGCCATTAGCCCATCATAATGACCATGAACATCTCCGATAAAAATTCGACGACCACTAGACACAGTTTTTAAATCCTTCCTAGGTGCAGATGAATGGCATGACCGGTAGATGGAATAGGAGACTGGTTGCACCAACAGTGGAGGGGGTTAAGATGCATAGGGCAGTCTTTCTTTAATGCTAACGCGTTCCTTCTATCTTGCGCGATCGCCCCTCGTCTCGCGTGAAAGAAGCGTATGGAAGTGATAAAGGAATGATGAATAAACAGCCTTGCAGGAGGCTCTCAGGATAGACATTGGACGTCATGGTACCCTTGGTCGCCCCGATCTGCTGCGCGTCATGAACCGACTTCTAGCCTAACCGCTGAAGCGCGATCGCTGGTTCCTCTTCTCTTAAAGTTTCCTTAAAGTTTTGGTTGGGATGTGGGCAGATGGCTGGATAGTTGCTGCTGGACTGAGGAGCCCCATGCCCAAGTCGTGTGACCAACCATGTTGGGATTACCCCACTCTTGATAGAGTGATTGAAGCCAACTCTCGCCTAGGTAGCACCAGGCAACAAGCAGTTAGGAGCAGACAACGATGGCGATTATTGATTCAAACGGGCGATTATTTGGGAAGGTGAGCATCCTCGATATTGGTGCCGCCGTGATTATTTTGCTGGTGCTGGCCGGCGTGTTTCTCTTTCCCGGCACATCGGGCTCCGTGGCGCAATTGGGCGTCACCACGCGGCCTGTGGAAGTGGATTTGATGGTGCGTGGATTGACGGTGGCAGAACCCCAGGCCTTGGTCACCAGCATGCGTGAAGAGGGCCGCCTCAATATCATCATTCGCAATCAACCGGCGGGGTCGGTGGGGGTGAAGGAGATTCAAGAATTGCCGCGATCGGTGGCGGTGCCCCAACCCGATGGTTCTGTGACGGCATTCCCCGATCCGCGGCCGGAATTGGGCTTTACGTTAGACATGCTGGTGACCTTGGCAGACGAAGCTCAGATTACGGACGGGGGGCCTATTTTTGGCAACAACAAGGTCAAAATTGGTACCCAGATTGAAGTGGAGGGGTTGACCTATCGCTTTAATACGTCGGTGGTGGGGGTGAGGATTTTGGAGGAATCCTAGGGGTGCGCCCTCATGATTCTGGGATGCCTCATGATTCTGGGATATTAGAGGTTTCTAAGACCTTGGCTGGTCGAGAGCGCTGATGCTTGCGCAGCGGCGGCGGTGTGGTGATCCGCTCTAGGACTAAAATACCCAGGTTGATGGCTAGGGCCAGGAGCGAGACAGCGATCGCTCCGGCCCAAATTTTGTCATAGCGTCCGGCTTGGGCAATGCCTTCAAACAGCAACACCCCCAGACCGCCAGATCCAAACTTGGCTCCGATGGTGGCGATGGCGATGGCAACAATGGCCGAGAGCCGTACCCCAGCTAAAAAGATCGGTAGCACTAGGGGCACCTGCACGCGCCACCAGCGTTGCCCCATGTCCATGCCCATGCCCTTCGCCGCTTCGATCAGGGCCGGATCAATGGACTGCAGGGCCACCGATAGATTGCGTACCAAAATCACCTGAATGTACAGCACCATGGCGGCAATCACCGACTGGGCATTGAGCCCCAGCAGCGGCACCAAGAGGATAATCAATGCCAAGCTGGGGATGGTGTAGATGATGCCGAGGGTGCCCATGACCGGCACGGTGAGCCAGCGACTGCGGGCAATCAACACCGAGAGCGGCACGGCAATCATAATGGCGATCGCTAGGGCTATGCCGGTCATTTGCAGATGCTGGAGCAGGTAGCCCCAGACCTGGCCTGGATTGTTCCACAAATAGTCCATAAACTAGTTGGCTAAACCTGAACGGCGGTAGCGGAGTCCCGAATATGTTCTAGGGTGAGCACGCCAATGGGTTTTCCTTGATCCAAGACGGTCAGTTGCGGCGCGCCGGTTTTGAGAATCAGCGACAGGGCATGGCGAAGGCTATCTTGGGGAGCGATCGCGGGTTGACCATTGTGGTGGTAATTATCGGGCGGCTGCACCATGGCGGTTTCCACCCGCAGCAGCCGCAGTTGGCGCACCATGTCATCCGCACCCATGAGATCATGCACGAAGCTATTCACAGGGCGAGTTAAAACGGCAAAGGGCGTGTCGTATTGCACAATCTTGCCCTCCTGCAGAATTAAGATGCGATCGGCTAACCGGAGGGCTTCTTCCACGTCGTGGGAGACAAACAGAATGGTTTTTTTGAGCTGCCGCTGGAGGCGAAGAATTTCATCCTGCAGACCAGCTCGGGTGATGGCATCAATGGCTCCAAAGGGTTCATCCATGAGCATCACCTGCGGATCGCCAGCCAAGGCCCGCGCCAGCCCCACCCGCTGCTGCTGCCCACCAGAGAGTTGGGAGGGATAGCGATCGCGATATTCTCCGGGAGTGAGGCTCACGAGGGCCAGCAGTTCATCAATGCGGGCTTGGATTTTGGGCTTGGGCCAGCCCAGGAGTTCTGGCACCACCGCCACGTTTTGGGCCACGGTCATATGGGGAAACAGCCCCGACTGCTGGATGACGTAGCCAATTTGCTGCCGCAGCTTCGAGACATTCATGCGGCGAATATCTCGACCGTAGAGCGTAATCGACCCTTGGCTGGGTTCATACAGACGGTTCACCATCTTCAGGAGAGTGGTTTTGCCACATCCCGACGGCCCGAGGATCACCACCAGTTCTCCCTCTTGCACCGTAAAGCTACAGTGGTTGACGGCAGGGCGGGATGCCTGGGGAAATTTCAGAAAAACCTGATCAAATTGAATTGCACTCACGGCTGCTGTGCCTCATGGTTAACCCCCAGGACGATCATCGGTGGCTAGTGTTTAGTGGCTAGTGTTGGCTGACTAGGATGGAGAACGGGTTGGATTGGCTGGCCTGCCAGGTCAGCAAGCTTGATGTCAGCAAGATTCTGAGTTTTGGCTCAACTATCGGCAGCAAGAATGCCTTGGCTGACCAGAAAATCTCGGGCCACATCCGAAGGCTCTCGCTGATTGCCGCTGACCTCGTAGTTGAGAGCTTGCATCACCTCATCCGTCAACAGGGGAGCGATCGCATTCAGAGCATCAGCAATGGCAGGATTAGCCTCTAAGACGTCTTGGCGCACCACTGGAGCAACTTGGTAGGGCGGGAATAGCTCTTGGTCATCCTCTAGCAAGACCAAATCAAAGGCGCTGATTTCGCCATCGGTACCAAAGGCTACAACCACATCCGCTTCACCGTCTACTAGTCCCTTATAGCGTAGACCAGAATCCACGGCCTTATACTCCTTGAGCGTGAAGTTACCGTAGGCGGCCTGAATTCCCGGTAGACCGTCTTCCCGAACTTCAAACTCAGGGGGCCCAATGAGAACCAAGTCGCTGGCCTGGGCAGCCATATCCGAGATGCTGGTAATGTTCAGCTCCTCTGCCTTAGTGCGGGTCATAGCCAGGGCTTGGGTGTTGTTCATCGGCGATGGATCAAGCCAGGTTAACTCAAACTGGCTTTCATATTCCGTGACCACAGTCTCGTAGACCGCTTGGCGATCGCTGCTGGACGGCAGTTTGAGCACTGTCAGCAAACCTGTGCCGGTATATTCCGGATAAAGGTCAATTTCGCCGCTGGTCAGAGCTGCCTGAGCCACCGGTGTGCCTCCTAGATTGAGCTTGCGTTCGACCTGAATATCAGCATTTTCTAGGGCTAGGGCATACATTTCTCCCAGGATAAACTGTTCAGTAAAATCTTTAGAACCCACGCGAATGGTCGCTGTAGCTCCATCGGCAGGGGACTGGGAGGTGGTGGTGTTGCAGGCAATCACCAATAGGGCAACAACGGCAGCTAGGCATGTGAGAAGAAGTGAGCGACGGGTAGCTTTCATAAATCCTGGGGGATGAAGAACAGACAAACGACCTGATTACTTCAACATAATACTGGAGTCTGCCAAGGTTCTGGGGGATGGAGAACCTACCCTGTCCCCAAGGTGATCCGGGCGCTTCACCTAGCTGATACCAGTTTTGGCATTTGATATCGTTCCTATACTATGCGTGGGAATGCTCCCAGGGTTGCTCCTGCGCCCAGATCTTTAAGTCTTAAGAGTCGCAGAAGCGATCAAGACCGGTACGCGGGAGCGCTGGCACCATACGAAGCGACCAAAAGCTTGTCTTTTCCCTCCTTATGCTCATAAGATAGGAGACTTGAAGGGGAGTAGCTATTGGGGAGAAAAACCCCAAGCTCTCGAATCAACATACTGGTAATTCACCTGGTTCGAGATATCCTAGGGCGTGCTATCGAGCATGGCCTGCGATCAGCGAGACCTTCACTTAGTTCACAACATCTGTGAGCTTGGTGAAGCCTAGTCTCCTATCAAGCTCACAGCCACTACGAGAGGAGCTTGATAGATAGTGCTAGAAGCATTTACGGCTGGATTGTTATTGATTACGGTCTCCGAGTTGGGAGACAAGACATTTTTCATTGCGGTCATTTTGGCGATGAAGCACTCGCGGCGCTTGGTGTTTCTGGGCGCTTGGGGTGCCTTGGCTGCTATGACGGTGCTTTCCGTCTTGTTTGGGCAGGTGGTATCGCTCTTGCCTCCCTCGCTGGTGCGCTGGGCAGAGGTGCTGCTGTTTTTGGGCTTTGGGCTCAAGCTGTTGTATGACGCTTGGAGGATGAAGGCGATCGCTGATGGGTGTGAGGAGGGAGAAGCGATGGAGGCGGTGGCTCGGGCGGAATCCAATAGCCCTCCTAAGCCCAGTGTTCTAGCGATCGTCTTTGAGGTGTTCAGCCTAACGTTTCTTGCCGAATGGGGCGATCGCACCCAAATTGCTACTATTGCTCTCGCTGCTGCTAAGCATCCCTTGGGGGTGACGGTCGGGGCGATCCTCGGTCATGCCATCTGTACGGCGATCGCTGTCATTGGCGGACGGGCGATTTGCGGGCGGATTTCTGAGCGCACGGTCACCCTCTTGAGCGGCATCCTGTTCTTGATCTTTGCTGGAGTGGCCGCCACCCGCTTAGGGTAGTCCGTCCTTCGCCCCACCTCGTAGAATAGAAAGACTGGGTCTTGTCTCCTTGGGGACGATGCCCACCGTCCCTCCATTCCCGGTTGCTATGTCTGTTTCTTTGATCGATCGCCCATCTCCTCTACCGCCGCTGCTCGGTGCATCCTTACCAGAACTCACCGACTGGGTGGCCCAACACAATCAGCCGGCCTACCGAGCCAAGCAACTGCATCAATGGCTCTATCACCAAGGTGGGCGATCGCTGTCTGATCTGTCCGTATTTCCCAAACAATGGCGCAGTGAGCTGGCGGATATTCCCGTGGGGCGATCGCAGATCCACCATCGCTCGGCGGCTCCCGACGGGACGGTGAAGTACCTGTTGCGGATGGAGGACGGACAGATTATTGAAACCGTCGGCATTCCCTCGGGGAAGCGGCTGACGGTTTGCGTTTCATCCCAGGTGGGTTGCCCTATGGCTTGTGACTTTTGTGCCACGGGCAAGGGCGGCTTTCTGCGTAATCTGCATCGCCATGAAATTGTCGATCAGGTGCTGACGGTGCAGGAAGATTTTGAGCAACGGGTCAGCAATGTTGTCTTTATGGGCATGGGCGAGCCGTTGCTGAATGTGGATGTGGTGCTCGATAGCGTGCGATCGCTTAATGAAGACGTGGGAATTGGGCAGCGATCGCTCACCGTGTCTACCGTGGGCATTCCGGGGCGCATCCGCAGGTTGGCTGAGCAACGCCTGCAGGCAACGTTAGCCGTCAGCCTCCATGCCTCTAACCAAGCTCTGCGCGAAACGTTGATTCCCAGCGCTCGCCAATATCCCCTAGAGCAATTGCTCGATGAATGTCGCGACTATGTCGATAGCACCGGACGGCGGGTCACCTTCGAGTACATTTTGCTGGCAGAACTCAACGACTGCCACTCCCATGCCTTGGAATTGGCCAAGCATCTGCGCGGTTTCCAAACCCATGTCAACCTCATTCCCTACAATCCCATCCAGGAAGTAGACTACCAGCGCCCCAGCCCTCAACGCATCCAAGACTTCATGGATACGCTCAAGGCGCAGCACATTGCCGTCAGCGTCCGGCGATCGCGTGGTCTGGCGGCTGATGCGGCCTGCGGGCAACTGCGGGCCAATGCTGATTCTTCCACGAGCCCTAGCTAGGATGACGGAGTATCCAGCAACTGGCGAATGGTTTGCAGTTCTTGCAAGATGGCCCGCAGCAGATCGTGGGTGACATTGGGCGGCGCTTCTTGTACCTGAATGGTGACATTTTGCCGCAGCACATCCTTGGCAAAGCGGGCAACTTCGTTGGGATGGAACATCAGCGGGTCGTCCTTCGTCATGCGAAGTTCAGGATTTAGCCGGTTCGGGTCATAGGGCGGATTGAGGTCATTGGCATCCGTATTGGCATAGCGATAGACAGATGCCCGCGATCGCCCGATGGCCTGCTGTACCGCTTCGACCGGCATCAGTTGGGCTACATCGGGAGCATCGAGGGCTGAAGGTTCGGAGGTCAGGGGATCAAGGCTCATGAATTCCATCGCTGTTGTCGGATGGTTGCGCTGTAAATCCTAACCGGAAATCAGGAAAAATGGCGGCGATCGCCTGTTTTTTTTATGACCTGCCTTCATCGTGGCATCTACGGGCAGGCGGTTTGTCAACGAATCAAGACGGGGCGATGGGAATCTTTGGGGTTGAGTAGAGGCGTTAGGACAGGATCAACGTCTTGATGACGGCTGTTCATGGTGCCTGAGGGCGATCGCTGAACCCCGTTGGCGGACAACAGCGATCGCTCCCCAGATGCTTAGCTCACCTCAGCGATCGCTTCCTCATCGACCGGATTCGACTCGCCCAGCTCCGTGAGGAACTGCAGCGCTTGGGCGATATATTCGGCGCAGGTGCGGGGCGAACTATCGTAGAACGCTTGCCAGGCTTCCGCTTTGAATTCATCGTAGCGATCGCTATGGTCGGGATGATGGGTTAGCCAACCCAGGCGCACCGCATGACCGATGAGGACATCCATGACAATGTAGTCTTCAATCTGTAGATCTGGGTTTTCGTCAGCCAGAACGGCTAGTTCCATCAGCGCCTCGATGTTGACTTGGCGATATTCTGGAGCCTGGATCTTGTTGAGTAAATGCTCCACCCGCAGGGCGAAGTTCTTTTCCTCGGGCGTCATTTCTGACACAATCACTTCGCCATCGAGACGATTGCGCCGCTCTAACTTATCGCCAATCACCAAGCCGCGACAGTGGTGTAATACCTGCCATACGCCAGGATAAAATCCTTCTGGCACGCGGTTCAAAGAGCCGTCGAGCTGCCGCTGCCGTCGCCAGCTTTCCGGTGTAGGAATGCTGCTTTCTTCGGGTAAGACCACCCATTGAATGGCCTGTTGCTGACGGATATGTAAGGACTCCTGCTGCATCAGGGCTTTGTTATGTCCTTCATAGCCTGCCAGCACTTGGCGCAGGCGAGTTTTGATCTCAAAGGGACTAAGCTGCATCAGATGCTCGTAGGCTTCGTCTTGGGTGACATGGAGTTCCTGGGCTAGCTCCGTGGTGATTAGGAGGGTCAGATAACTTACGCGCAGGGTGAGAAAGCCTCGGAATACACTGGGGTCGGTTTTTAGCAGGATGCTGAGGTAAATCAGCATTTCTTGGGTGAGGGAGCGATCGCGAATATCCTCTCCACAGAAGTCCTGGATTTTGTGCATGATCTCTAGGTGAGACATGGGGCGATCGATCAGAGAAGCTTGGCTGAAGGCCTTGCCTACGGTAATTTGCTTTTGGCGCACTAGGATTTCCATCACCGCATCGGATAAACCAATGTCGATCTTATTGAGGAGTCCAGCGGCTTTGCGAATAATTGACCACAGCTCAAGCTGGGTGGCTTTTTCGTAGACTTCATCCAGCAAGTCTGCCACCGTTAGGGGGCGATCGCTTTCCCAGGGAAGTTCGTAGGTGAGTCCTTCTACTTCACAAAGGGTGTCTAGCAGCTCGATCTGTTCATAGAGGCTGGCGGATTGTTTTAAGCGATCTAGAATTGCTTCAGCTTCGGTTTCGCATTCCAGCAAAAACTCCTGGGGGCCGGTCAGCGGTTGGTTGACCGCTGGATCAAAGGGTAAGAATTGGGGTTTGGGGGGTACGGGGCGCACGGGGGCTTGGCTAAAGCGGAAGTCATGGACGAAATCAATGCGCTCTACCGCTGCTGTGGACATTAATTGATTCAGCGGCGCAACGCGCACGGAGACATCATCACAGCGGCCGCTCATCAATTCCTGAATCAATTGTAATAACGGCGATTCACCAATGGCGCTGGGCTGACCTACTTCAAACATACTGTGGGTCAGCAAAAGGGTGAGGGTGGGTCGTCCTAGCTGGCTCCAGTGGCGCTGAATATAGGCTAGTTCACCTTTGATTTGGGCAACCAGGAAATGGTAGTCGATGGTCAGATAAAACTGTTGCTGATCCAAAAATGAAGGTAAGAAAGCTATTGCATCACCATGGACGTAGAAGAGGCGTGATGTGGTCAGACTGCGCAAGCGACGCAGGGGACGTCCTGATAGCCCTAATACGTCGTTGCGGCCAATTTGGCTGTAGATAACGGCTAGCTCTGCGGCATGGCGAATTTGCACCGGCTCCACTTGGGTGGGTACCTGGGTGGGCACGCCATAGGTGGATAGCTGGGCCTGCAGGGCTTCATCTTCGGCAATCAGGGCAACTTGCACCAGCGGCGCTTGGGGAGCCTGGAGGGATAAATGCCGTCCTAGAGGATCGAGATCGCCCACGGCAATCAAATGGTCGGACAGCAGCAGCCCTAGGTAGTAGAGGCTCTGGGCCCAGACCAGCGGGACATTGTCATTGGGTTGGCGGGGTTGGCTGCCGGGGTCGTCGCGTTCGGCATCCAGATGCTCTTGGGGGACATAGTACAGTTCGGGAAGCAGCATCCGCCCATTCTGTTCCACCAGCACCGATTGCAGGCGCTGCTGATAGTCGTCGATCTGAGGGCGATCGCCCCGAAAGATCGCGTCGAGGAACAGGTAGGTGTAAAACAGCGGCCACTCGCATTCGATATGCTCAAACTGCTTGAGTTCAATGGGCTCATAGTGCAACCGCTGGCTGTCTTCAATCACCGTTTGGTGCCCATCCCGCAGGAAGCGCTTGCAGCCGTAGTTGCCCTGGAGTTTGTCCACTACGTTGCGGCGGGTGCGATCGACCAAGTTGGGGTTATCAATGGCGAAGGCGGGGAAGCCGATGACGCTCAGCAGGGCCGCATCCACTTCCTTGGAGCCGGATTCCCTGGGCAGTAGGGATTCTAGGGTGCTGCGGGTGCGGGCAATCTCATCGGGCAGCACGTGGATGACGGAGGACTGATCGCCCTCGATGCCAAAAAGGTTGATGCCGTTCATCGCTTCAAGGGCCGCCTTGGCCATGCCGATGGAGCTGGCATTCAGCTCTGGGTCACCATGGTTAATCTTGTTGCCCCGTTCCCAGATGCCATAGTCGGGGGTGCGGTAGGCGCGGCCGATGTAGTACACCAGATTTTGCACCACGTTGACTTCATCGAGGGTGTAGATAATGCGCAGACCGGACGCAGTCATCTGCGCCAACATCAGCAGGTAGATGGAGGTGGCATCAAGCTGTAGGTGTCCCCATTCATGATCGCCGACCACCGTTTCGCCGGTGCTGGTGCGGTACTTGGCATGGAGGGCATCCATGGGCGACTGGGTGGTCTTGAAGCGCTCAATTTTGTTGGACTGCTTCATCATGGAGGTCAGTAAGCCGCGCATCAGCTTGATGACACTGTGGTCTAGCTCATAGGCGCGCCCCTGATCGCGATCGCATTTGCGGTAGGCTAGCCCCAAACCCCATACAGCCAGAATGCTGTACACATTGTCGCGCACCCAGGCGTCAGTATAGTTGCCGTGGCTATTGATGGCGGTGCTGGCGGGCAGCAGGCCCGTAATCGGGTGCTGACGGTTTAAGATCACCGCTTTGATGTCTTGGTAGTAGGTATCGAGGCGATCGCGCAGTGCTCCTTGGGTGGTGGGGTAGGCAGCAGAATGGGCATGAGGCTGAGACATAGGCATCCAACTAAGCATCCAACAATGATGACGCAATGACGACGACGCAAACAGTGGAAGCGATCGCTCCTACCAGAATGCCCATCATCGTACCGTTGTGCAACATGATCAGATTGTTCAGCCAGCAGATCAACCGCTAAATCAACCCTTAAATCAATCCTTAAATCAATCCTTAAATCAACCCTTAGATCTGCCATTAGACAGTCATAGATGAGTCATTAGGCCGTCACCAGTTTTCGAGCAACCAGACAAAAGCGCTCCTGACCATTTTGTTTAAAGTAATGCATCCCTAGGGAAACAGCGATCGCTTGCTGGGTGACCGATTGATGCTCCATTTGCAGGGTGATAAAGCCCCAATCCCTTAGCTTTTGGCGATATCCAGACCACTGGTCGGGCGTTAGGGTGGGGGCGATGGTGTAGAGGCTGAGGGTGAGCAAATCGCTATAGGAATAGCCGAGGTGCTTGCAGGCTGGCTCGTTGCCATGGATGACTTGGGCTTGGTCATCACAAAATAGAACGTAGTCGCCAATTTGCGCCATCGCTAGCCGCATCAGCTCGGCTTGGTTTTGCTCGGTCTTAATACGCTGCAGTTCTTCCTCAAGCCGTACATTTTGCCCCCGCAGCCGCTGCTGAAGCTGGCGAATTTGCATTTGATTTTCAATGCGGGCGGCCACTTCTTCAATGCGAAAGGGTTTGGTAATGTAGTCGGCTCCGCCAGCTTGAAAGGCCTTAACCTTATCGAAGGTGTCGTCGATGGCGCTGACAAAAATGATGGGAATGTCGGCGGTTTCCACCTGGGACTTCAGCTCGCGGCAGACCTCATAGCCATCCATCCCCGGCATCATGATGTCCAGCAAGACCAGATCGGGCTTCGCCGTTTTCGCCGCCGTAATCGCCATGGAGCCGCTCACGGTACTGCGAATGTCATAGCCCTGCTTACTGAGGGTGGTCGATAGCAATCGCAAATTTTCAGGCTGATCATCCACCAGCAGCAATAGCCCTCGATGTTCAGGGCGATCTAGCCGAAACCCTAGCAGCCAAAAAATTTCCGACTGGGTTTGCTCTAGTTCTTGGCGATGGAGTCCGCCTTGGGTGGCGAGAGCCTGATGACAGGTGGCTAGGTGCTCGATGCTTTGAACAGCTTCCTTCAGCTCATCTGCCTCCAAATATAGGCTTCCCATCACCTCGTTGAGGTCAGAGAGGGGGTTGGCCTCCAGCCCAGCTCCGCTGGCTAAGACCGATCGCAGCTGATCAAGGTTTTGATGCAGCAAGCGACGGATGTAGTAGCTGGTTGTGGGGGACAACCGAGGCAAGGGGGGACGAGATGATTCAGGCATTCTGTTCACCGTTCATCCTGGTAGGGGGTGGTGTTGGTTGACAAGGTAGATTGACGGTCAGGTAGATTGACGCTCAGGTGTGGGCGAACCATGGCTGCTGCCCTGGCCCTAAGCCTTTCTGCCAGGCGGGAAGAGGGCTTGGGAGACCATGACTCCTTAGACGTCCCCTACCTTTTGGGAAAAGGCATGGGAAGCAAGGTGTGTCCGTCAACCGGGATTGGTAGAGGATCCCTATTCTTCTTGTTCATCAAAAAACACATAGGTTCGGGAATTTCCTCACCTTTATATTGGAAAATCGATCACTTTCTCCTGAAAATATTCGATAGGGTAGTAGTGTCTAACGTCTACTAGGCGATCGCCCTGGGTATGCGTTAGTCCCCTAGGCTGCATCAGGGTGCCTAGACGACTCACCATTTCGTTGCTTGCCAACCTCTGTCGGGGTTTAGAATTCCTGAGTGTGTATCAGTTTAGGCAGTTGTTGCCCTTGCGGTGCTGTAGGCAACCTTGCAGCCTACAGAGAGCTATGTCATCGATGGGGGCTTGGAACTGTGACTCATCCCATTGGTCTAAGCTGGGACACTCTTCGAGGTAGCGATTCGAATACCTACAAGGCCAAACACCTCAAGCGAGGCTTGAGAGGAGAGATGGTGTTGCTCACGCTTGCGATCGTTAGACCTGATGCTTGGAAGACTACCCTAACCAGCGTCATGCCCCTGTCTATGTCGATCTGAGCATGGGTTCATCGTTGTCTACTTAAGCCCTATCTGGGGGTAGAGCCTGCACTCCCACCAAGGCTCCTAAGATGAGATATAAGTCAACCTAATGCTGTTTCACCCTCCTCTGCTTTTGGGCTATGCAAGGGTTTTATGGGGCGATCGCCCTCCATGTACATCACCCTGAGCTAGAGCAGATGCCATTTCATCCTCCGCCAGTATCTCTGGCACATTTGCACCTCTCGACCATGAACCCACCTACCTCTGACACTGCTGGCCACATTCTGGTTGTCGATGACATTTTGCCAAATGCTCGGATTTTATGCCAACTGTTAGAACAGGAAGGCTATCAAGCCACCATGGCTTTGAGTCCAGAGCAAGCGCTCCACAATTTGGCTCACATGTCCTGCGACCTTGTGCTGCTAGATATTCGTATGCCGCAGATGGATGGGTATGAACTTTGTCGGCGGCTGAAGGCTCATCCAGCGACGGCAGATATACCTGTCATTTTTGTCAGTGCTTTAGAAGAGCCGTTGGATAAGGTGCGGGCGTTTGAGGTGGGCGGTGCTGATTACCTGACCAAGCCTCTGAATATTCAGGAAGTGGTGGTTCGCATTCAGCATCAATTGCACATCCGCCATCTCCAGCAGCAGTTGCTGCAGAAAAATCAACGCCTTCAGCAGGAAATCCGCGATCGCACCCAGGCGGAAGCTCAAAACCAGGTGTTGCTGTCCATGATGCAGGAGGTGAGCAGTGCGCCAGACCTGAATGCCGCTCTAGACGTGGTGCTGAGGTATCTATGCAATGTGTTGGACTTTGGCTATGGCTGCGCCTGGATGCCCACGGATCCCAACACCTTAGCCTGTAGCTTTATGTGGTATGCCCAGCCTAAACTCTGCGCCAGCCACGTTGTGGAGCTAGAGGAAAGTCAGCAGCATCTTCAGGCGATCACGCTGCAGCCCCATCAAGGTTTAGAAGGGCAGGTATGGCAGTCGGGGGAGCCCATGTGGGGCACGCTGGGCAGTCCGGAGGATTGGGGCAGTCAGCCGTTACGGTGGCTGGCAGATTTGGGCTATGGGCGAAAGTTGGTGATTCCCATTGTGTCGCCCCAGGCGGAGGTGCCCCAGGTAGACTCTTGCCAGACGCCGCCCGTGCTGGCTGTCTTGGTGTTCTACACCCATCCCCATGCGGATGAACCGAAGCAGATGCAGCTTTCTATGGCGATCGCGTCCCAACTACGGGCCATTCTTGAGCAAAAGCGCATTCAAGACGCTCTCAGTCAAAGTGAAGAGCGCTGGCAGTTGGCCCTCGACGGCAATAATGACGGCATTTGGGATTGGGATATTCCCAGCAACCACATTGTTTGTTCCGATCGCTTTGCGGATATTTTGGGCTATGGGCCATCGGAGCTGGTGCTCAACTATGACAGGTGGCTGCAGCGGATTCATCCCAATGATGCTGAACTGGTGGAGGTGGCTGCCCAGACCCATCTGCGGCGACAGCGTTCTACCTTCATGGCGGAATATCGCATGAAGTGCAGCAATGGTGCCTATAAATGGGTGCTGGTGCGGGGCAAGGCCCAGTGGAACAGCATCGGGCAGCCCCTGCGCATGGTGGGTTCGCTACGCGATATTAGCGACCTCAAGCTGACCGAGGAAGCCCTGTCCCAGCAGCTTAATCAAGCCTTGCTGATCCGTCAGGTGACCGATGAAATTCGCTGGCAAATCGACAGCAAGAAAATTTTTGAGACGACGGTGGCTCAAGTGGCTCGCACCTTTGGTGTGAATCGCTGCATTATCCACACCTGCAGCCAGTCGCCGCCGTCTGCTATTTCCACCGTGGCAGTCTATGCGGAGTCGGGCTATCAACTGCCGATGACGTTTCAAATTCCGCTGCACAATAACTCCTACGCGATCGCTGTCTTGGCCCATGATCAGGTGATTCCTGTTCCCGATGTTGCAACCGATCCGCGTCTTGCTGCGCTACAGCCGTTGTGGAACCAGGTGCAGGTGCAGTCGATTCTGGCGGTGCGCACGTCTTACCAAGGGCAGCCAACGGGAATGCTGGAGCTGCATCAATGCGACCATCAGCGAGACTGGACGGAGGAGGACATGCATCTGCTGCAGGCGATCGCTGCCCAGGTAGGCATTGCTCTGCAGCACGCGAAACTGTTGGAACAGGAGCAGCAGCAGCGCCAGTTGCTGGATCGGCAAAACCGAGACCTCCAGCATGAAATTCGCGATCGCCATCAGGCCCAAGAAGCCCTCAAGGAACTAGCCGAACGCCAGCGGGCAGCGCAACATGTGATTGAACGGATGCGCCAAACCTTGGATCTAGAGCAAATCTTTCGTTCTACCACCCAAGAGCTGCGGCAATTGCTCCAGTGCGATCGCGTGGCCATTTACCGTTTTAATGCCGATTGGAGTGGCGAGTTCATTGCTGAATCAGCGGGGGCGGGCTGGAAACCCTTGGTGATTGACCAATGGCATGAAGGTGGCTTGAACGATGAGGTACTACAAGAAGATAGCTGTGTCGTCAAAGACTGGTCGAAGCGCGGCAGCGATACCCAAGATACCTATCTCCATGAAACCCAGGGAGGAAGCTATGCTCGGGGTACGCAGTTTCTCTGTGTCCGCGATATTTACCAGGCAGGATTTTCCCCTTGCTACATTAGCCTGCTGGAGCGCTATCAGGCCCGAGCCTATCTCACCGTGCCAATTTTCCAGGGCGATCGCCTCTGGGGTTTGCTCGCCCACTACCAAAACGATCGCCCCCGCTATTGGAAAGATAGCGACGTTCAGCTCGCCACCCATGTGGGCACCCAACTGGGCGTGGCGGTGCAGCAGGCCGAATTGTTGCAGCGTACCCAGCTCCAAGCGATTGAGCTAGCCAATGCCAGGGATGCCGCCCAATCGGCCAATCGGGCTAAGAGCGAATTTTTGGCTAATATGAGCCATGAGTTGCGCACGCCGCTTAATGCCATTTTGGGATTTAGCCAAGTGATGAACCATGATCTATCTCTGGGGTCTGACAACCGGGAATACCTGAACATCATTAACCGCAGTGGCCAGCACCTTCTCACCCTGATCAATGATGTCTTGGAGATGTCTAAAATTGAAGCCGGGCAGATTGATCTCAATGAGCAAAGCTTTGATTTATACAACTTGCTAGATGGCTTGGAAGATATGCTGCGCCTTAAGGCCCATGAAAAAGATCTCACCCTGGCCTTCCATCGTTCACCCGGTGTGCCGCGCTATGTGACGGCGGATGAAGGCAAGCTCCAGCAAGTGCTGATCAACCTACTGGGCAACGCCATCAAATTTACCCGCCAAGGCGGCGTGGTGTTGCGGGTGCATACTCTGCCCCGCTCGACGGACTTGGTGCCATCTTCGGATCCACAGGAGCGATATCAGTTGCTTTGGTTTGAGGTCAGTGATACGGGGGTGGGCATTGGTCGTAGCGATATGGAACGCCTGTTTTTGCCCTTCGAGCAGGCCGCGGCTGGTCATGCCCAGCGGGAAGGAACCGGGCTGGGGCTGAGTATTAGTCAAAAATTTGTGCAGCTCATGGGGGGAGCAATTTCCGTTAGCAGCGAACTGGATCAAGGCAGCACCTTCAAGTTTTATATTCAGGTGCGTTTGGCTAGTATTGCCGATCTGCCAGAGCGATCGCTCCCCCAGCGCGTCATCGGTCTGATGCCCGATCAACCCGAATGTCGGATTTTAGTGGTTGATGATCATGAAGATAGTCGTAATGTCTTGGTGAAGTTGCTGACCTTTATTGGTTTTATCGTCCAAGAGGCCGAGAATGGGGAAGAAGCGATCGCCCTTTGGCAACAATGGCACCCCCATGCCATTCTGATGGATATGCGGATGCCCGTAATGAGTGGCTATGAAGCGACTCAACGCATTAAAGCCGAGGAGCAGGGTCGGCAGACCCCCATTATTGCCGTTACGAGTAGCGTGTTTGAAGATGATCGGGCTGATATTCTCAATGCAGGGTGCGATGACTTTTTGTATAAGCCGGTTCAAGAGCAACGGCTGCTAGACCTCCTGTCCTACCATCTAGGACTTGACTATTCCTATGAAGATCAAACCGATGTGGCGACCAGTCAGATGGTGCTTACCCCCGATGCCCTAGCCACCATGCCCCCAGACTGGCTGGCCCAGCTCCATCGCGCTGCCAGTGGATGTAGCGATCGCTTAGTGCTGCAGCTCATTCAGCAATTGCCCGATAACCAGCAACCCCTTGCCCTTGCCCTCACCAAACTCACCCACGATTTTCGTTTTGAAGACATTGTCGCCCTGACCTCCTCCTCCTCCCACACCCTTCCAACTCCATGAGCAAGTCAGATCTAATGGACGATCGCTCCCTCAACGGCAACATTCTGATTGTGGATGACAAAGCCGATAATCTGCGTCTGCTGTCTCGCATGTTGGGGCAGCGGGGGTATGAAGTGCGCAGCGCCATTAGCGGTTCTGCAGCGTTGATGGCGGTTCGAGCCCTCCCCCCGGATCTGATTTTGTTGGATATCAACATGCCGGCTATGAACGGTTATCAGGTTTGTGAAGAGTTGAAAGCCTGTGAACAAACGGGGGCAATTCCCGTCATTTTTCTAAGTGCGCTGAGCGATACGGCGGATAAGGTCAAGGCGTTTCGAGTTGGCGGCGCAGACTACATTACCAAGCCGTTTCAGGTGGAAGAGGTGCTGGCGCGGGTGGAAAACCAGCTTACCCTGCGGCAAATGCAGCTTAAATTGCAGCAAAGTAACCAAACCTTGATGCAGGAAGTGCAGCAACGTAAGCAAGCCCAAGATATTTTGCAGGATTCGGAGGCGGCTCTACGCCAGCGTACCCAGGAGCTAGAAGTTGCCCTGGAGGAGCTGCGCTTGACCCAGATGCAACTGGTGCAGTCGGAAAAAATGTCCAGCTTGGGGCAATTGGTGGCAGGCGTGGCCCACGAGATCAACAATCCGATTAACTTTATTCACGGCAATTTGCGCCCCGCTCGGGACTACGCTGAGCACCTGCTGATGCTGATCCATGCCTACCAGAAAAGCGCACCCACGCCGCCGGAGCTCCAGGCGCAAATGGACAGTATTGATCTGGAGTTTGTGAAGCAAGATCTGCCGCAGCTCTTAGAATCTATGCAGGTGGGCATTGACCGGATTATGGGCATTGTGCGATCGCTGCGGACGTTTTCCCGGCTAGATGAAGCGGATATTAAAACCGTTGATCTCCATGATGGGCTAGACAGCACGCTGATGATTTTAAGCAATCGTATTAAGCAAGATAACCACCAAGATGGCAGTAGCGACGGTGTTGAGATTGTGAAGCGCTACGGTGATTTACCTCGGGTGGAATGTTATCCGGGGCAGCTCAACCAAGTGTTTATGAATATTCTCACCAATGCCCTCGATGCCATTGAGGATGGAAACAGCCAGTGCCTGGCCCAAGGGCGATCGCCCATTCCTGGGCAGGTGACAATTTCCACTTGGATGACGGAGGCGCAGACCGTACATATCGGCATCCTCGACAATGGCCCAGGAATGCCAGACAGCGTTCAGCAGCGGTTGTTCGATCCATTTTTTACCACCAAACCCATTGGCCGCGGCACGGGTCTAGGGATGTCCATCAGCTATCGAATCATCACCGAACGCCATCGGGGCACCCTCACCTGCACCTCTACCCTCGGGCAGGGGACGGAGTTTGTGATCACCATTCCCCTGCAGCAATCACGATCTCAGCCCCAGCCCAGGCAACGAGAGGAAGCGGGCCTAAGCCCAGAGCCTTGCTAAGCGTAGGCCGACATCGGTAGGCAAGCGCAGACTAAGTTGCGATCGCCATAGGCATTGTCCACCCGGGCCACCGCTGGCCAGAATTTACGCTGCCTCGTCCATGCCGTAGGATACACCGCCTGAGCACGGGAATAGGCGTGGGGCCATGCATCCACCGTGAGGCAAGCAGCGGTGTGGGGGGCATGTTTCAAGGGGTTATCCTGGGCATCCATCGCCCCGGTTTCGATCTGGCTGATTTCCTCGCGGATGGCGATCATGGCGTCACAGAAGCGATCCAGTTCAGGTTTGCTTTCACTTTCCGTGGGTTCTACCATGATGGTGCCGGCCACGGGCCAAGACATGGTGGGAGGGTGGAAGCCGTAGTCAATCAACCGCTTGGCGATATCATCGACCTCAATGCCCACGGCTTTTTTGAAGGGACGTAGATCCACGATGCATTCATGGGCCACGAGTCCGCCATTACCGCGATAGAGAATGGAGTAGTGATCCTCTAGCCGTTTGGCGATGTAGTTGGCATTGAGAATTGCCAGCTTGGTGGCATCGGTCAACCCCGTTCCGCCCATCATGCGGATATACATCCAGGAGATCGGCAGGATGCTGCTGCTGCCCCAGGGGGCAGAGGCGATCGCTCCAATACCCTGCTCGCCACCGGTGGGAATCAAGGCATGACCGGGTAAGAAGGGCACGAGATGGGCCGCGACGCCAATGGGCCCCACGCCAGGGCCACCGCCGCCATGGGGAATACAAAAGGTTTTGTGGAGGTTTAGGTGGCAAACATCGGCCCCAAAGTCGCCGGGACGGCAGATGCCTACCTGGGCATTCATGTTGGCTCCGTCCATATAGACCTGCCCGCCGTAGCTGTGGATGATCTCGCAGATATCGCGAATACCGGCCTCAAAAACCCCGTGGGTGGAAGGATAGGTGACCATCAACGCCGCTAGCTGATCCCGATGCTTTTCTGCCTTGGCTTGCAGATCTGCTAGGTCAATATTGCCATCGCGATCGCACCCGACGGGAACGACGGTCATCCCGGCCATTACCGCACTAGCCGGATTGGTGCCATGGGCCGACTCAGGAATGAGGCAAATCTGTCGATGCCCTTGCCCGCGCTGCTGATGGTAGGCTCGAATCACCAACAGACCGGCATATTCCCCCTGCGATCCGGCATTGGGCTGTAGGGAAATGCCAGCAAATCCAGTGATCTCCGCCAGCATGTCTTCTAGCTGCTGGAACAGAATTTGGTACCCCTCGGTTTGCTCCACCGGCGCGAAGGGATGGATCTGCCCGAATTCGGGCCAGGTGACGGGAATCATCTCCGCCGTGGCATTGAGCTTCATGGTGCAAGACCCGAGGGGAATCATCGCCGCCGTCAGCGATAGATCCTTGGCCTGCAGGTGATGGATGTAGCGCAGCAGTTCCGTCTCGGAATGGTAGGTGTTGAACACCGGATGGCTCAGGTAGTCCGACTGTCGCCAATGGTCGCGCAGACGATCGCTGTGGGTTTGGGCCCGCGCCATCCAGGCATCGCCTTTCCCCTGAAAGGGATTGCCTGCAAAGACGGTGAGCAGATCGACAACGTCTTGCTCTGTGGTGGTTTCATCCAAAGAAATCCCCAACTGCTGTCCTTCGAGCGGTCGCAGATTGATGCGCTGGGCCGCGGCTCGTTGAGCGATCGCCCCCAAACATTCCCCTGCTTCCACCGTCAGGGTGTCAAAGACCGGCACATTTTTGAGGGTGTAGCCTAAGCGTTCCAGACCGGCTGCCAGCAGCATGGTGAGCAGATGGATGCGGGTGGCAATGCGGCGCAGCCCTTGAGGGCCGTGATAGACCGCATACATGCTAGCCATCACGGCTAATAGAACCTGAGCCGTGCAGATATTGCTGGTGGCGCGATCGCGACGGATATGTTGTTCTCGGGTTTGCAGGGCCAACCGCAGGGCCACCTGCCCCTGTGCATCCCGCGAGACGCCCACCAACCGCCCTGGTAACTGGCGCTTATAGACCTCTCGGGTGGCAAAGTAGGCTGCATGGGGCCCCCCATAGCCCATGGGCACTCCGAAGCGCTGGGTGCTGCCCACGACGATATCTGCGCCAAACTCTCCCGGCGGCGTCAGCAGGGTTAGGCTCAACAAATCTGCCGCTACGGTGACCAAGCCCCCCGCTTGGTGTACCTGCTCAATCATCGGACGGTAGTCATAGACGCCGCCATCGGTGGCAGGATATTGCAGCAGCGCACCCACGATCGCTTCTGGGAGTGCCTCGGCCGTGAAGCTGCGGTGGTCACCCACGATCACCGTGATTCCTAGGGGCAGAGCACGACTTTTCACCACCTCTAGGGTTTGGGGATGGCAGAGATCCGACACCCAGAAAGCTTTCGCCTTGGTTTTGCACTGTCCGTAGCTGAGGGTCATGGCCTCCGCTGCCGCCGTGCCTTCATCTAGCAGCGAGGCATTGGCAATGTCCATGGCTGTCAGGTCGGTCACCATGGTTTGGAAATTGAGCAGGGCTTCTAGGCGACCCTGGGCAATTTCGGGCTGGTAGGGGGTGTATTGGGTATACCAACCGGGGTTTTCGAGAATATTGCGCTGAATCACCGGCGGGGTGATGCAGTTGTGGTAGCCCATGCCGATATAGGAGCGAAAGACCTGATTTTTGGAGGCGATCGCCCTTAGCTCTTGCAGGGCCTCATGCTCACTCACCGCCGCCGGCACCGCTAGATCCCGTGACAAACGAATGCTGGGCGGCACGGCTTGGTCAATCAAGTCAGGGAGCTGGTCATAGCCGAGTACTGCCAGCATGGCTTCGACATCAGCGTCGCTGGGGCCAATGTGTCGTGGTGCGAAGGCATCGGTTCCCGCCGCGATCGCCTTCAGATGGTCACTTAGGGTTTCACTCAAGGAGCGATCGCCCCCTACCCCATCGCCCCGTTTGGGTGTTGTAACGTCAGATGTGATCGCATAACCTACAGAGTCGGATGGCATGGACATGGGTAAACCCGTAAATGGCAACACTGCAAAATTTCTTTACTTATTGTGCATCACAGGCCCGCCTCTGTGCATCCTCTCAACCTCAGGAAGGACGATCGCTCCCCTCTAAGCATCTTCTATGTCCATGTCAATAGTTGGCTTAGGGTTATGGTCAACGCTGTTCAGCTAGCCCCAGGATTCCAAAACTCCAAGCTCTTGAAACTAGAAAAATCTCGAAAGTTATACGTCCAAATGGGGCAGCGATACTGCAGTGCCATCAAAACAACGGTTGCATCTTCCAAGGAACCCTTCCAGTCAGGAAGTTGCAGCACCATTGATTCCAGAACTTCAAAGTCCTGATGGGTGATCGTAAGTGGGTGGAGGCTTGCTTGCATTACTCTGAGTGTGGCTTGGGCTATGGTTGGCTGGGTGCGCTGGAGCAGCCACTTATAGACCTCAAAAATGATGGGAATAGGGGCTAGCAGACTAGTTGATTGGGTCGCCAATTGCTGAAATCCCTTTACACAGTTTGAGTGATAAGTATCTTGAGCGTAGAACAGACCGATCAACGGCCCGGCATCTAGGACAAGCTGTTTCACTCCTCAATACCCTCAGCAAAATCCTCAGCATGATCAGCGGCACCTCGGGGAGCAGAGTGGATGATTCCCGCTAGTGTCAACAACTGAGAACTGTCTTTTGGTGTCAGCTTAACGTGAAGGGCATCATAAAGCAGACTGGCTAGCGTTTCCTGAGGATTGGTGTTGAGATAATGTTGGAGCTGCTCAGCCAAGTGGTCAGGAAGCTCGATGGTGAGTTGGGTCATAGGTGTCTCTCGAACCAGAAATACTAGACTGCTCTGACCGATTCTGATGGATGCGGCGTCTTTTTTTATTGTGCATCACAGGCCTGCCTCTGTGCATCCTCTCAGACCCAGGAAGGGCGATCGCCCCCTTCTGATGCAGGCGTTCACCCCATGCTTGAACGAGAGACGCCATGGTACTCTCAGGGAAGTTCTTCATCAGCGATCGCCCATGGGTAGCCAATCCACTGCAAAAACTATTTTTCTGCTGACCTCCATGGTGGGTTGGCTGCTGGTGGGAGCTGCTTTGATGTACCTGTTTCCAGTGATGGCCGATGGGCTGGTGGGTTCTGAACTGACCCACCGTTGGCTAGAAACTTTGGCACGCAGTGGTTATAACCCCATGCTGGGCTGGGTGGGCGGTGGCATTGTTTTGGGGGTAACGGTGCTGGGAAATGTCATTTGGTATCAGCGGTTTGATGCCAAGAGCCGCCGCCCTATTTTCCCCGGCGGCATTGATAGCCGTGGAGAGTCAGCCGACTGAAGAGCAGCGCCACTTGATCGATCGCCTTGTCGCCGGGAGCGCGTTCGACGCCACTGGATAAATCGATGCCGTTGGGTGAAAGCGTTCCCAGAGCTTCTAGAACGTTGTTGGGATTGATGCCTCCGGCGAGAAACCAGGGAATGGGGGGATGAAAGTGTCGCAGGGCATCCCAGTTGAGGGCATGACCAGTGCCACCCCGCAGGGTGGGATGGTAAGCATCGAGCAATAGGGTATCGACGACATCGAGGTAGGGCTGAGTCATGGTTTGGGCATCAACGTCGTGCAGTTGCATGGCTTTGATCAGCTTCATCGTGGGTAAGCGATCGCGTAGGCGTTGACAAAAGTCTTTTGATTCATCGCCATGGAGCTGGATCGCCGTCAAACCCGCGATGCTGGCGACGTCTTTAATGGTGTCTAGGTCAGCATTCACAAATACCCCAACCCTGGCCACGGCAGGAGGTAAGGGCTCTGCGATCGCCCTAATTTGCTTGGGAGGAATGTAGCGAGGTGAGTCGGGAACACAGATAAACCCGAGGGCCGACGCTCCCATCTGAGCGATCGCTGCCCCTTGGTCTGCTTGAGTAATGCCACAAATTTTGACCCGTAGCGTCGTCACGATCGCCTCCCTGCACAAATCTCATCTATCTCAGGACTACCACACTACCAACCGCCTTGACCTATGTCCTGAGACTACTCCTAGATGATTGGCGTACAAACTTTTGTTGCGAAAAACCAGCAAACTGTTAACTCTTTCAACGAAGGGTAAGGGTAGGGGCCCCTGCTCTTTTATTCTAAGGGGCAAGACCTTCACGCTGAATTGGGAGAAAGCTCTAATGCATTCGATGGTGCTTGCGGCGGCGACAACAACGGCTTGGTCCTTTGATGTTGCATTGATTATGATTACCTGCAACCTCTTTGCGATCGCCATTGGCTACTACGCGATCCAGAAGCGCGGCGTTGGCCCCGGCCTACCGGTAGACATGCCAGCCATCTTTACCGGCTTTGGCATTCCAGAACTGCTCGCCACGGCTAGTTTTGGTCATATCCTCGGTGCTGGGATGATCCTTGGCCTATCCAACGCTGGATTGCTGTAGTCCATCCAGATTCTGCTCCTACGCTTTGCCATAGTGGCTTGGGCGTTTGGTATAGCTTCTCAGTCATGCCAGGCGTCTATGCCTCGCCTCAGTTCAACTGTTAGCAGCCTAACCGGCTGCTTTTTTTATCCCAAGGCGCTTGATCAGGAGGTGGACTCCATTCAAGAGCTTGCCGGGTTTCAACGACCCTCAACCCTCTTCTCATCAGGATTTGAGCCTTGATCGACGTCGAAAGGCTTGCCAATCGTTCCATTCTCCCAGTTAAGATCACTTACTATGCCTCATCTAACTCAGGAGATCTAACGCCTTGAAGCAACGTGGTACAGCAATTCGATGGATCGGCCTGGCCTTTATCCTGTCCTGGATGGTTTGGGTGGCGATCGCCCTCCTGCAGCCGACCAATGCCCAAGGGTATACCTATCGCTCGATCCATAGCCCCGATGGCATTGGTAAGTTCTACATGGGGCGAGAAATTGCCAAGGTGATGGGGCATCAAGAGGCCCTGTGGCTAGAGCGCCCCGAGCGTTTGACCCGTGAGCAACCCCAGGACGCGATCGCTGCCCTGCAGTTAAACCCCACCGATGTGATCGCCGACGTGGGCGCGGGTACCGGCTACTTTAGTTTTCGCATGGCCGCCCAAGTGCCCCAAGGGCAAGTGTTGGCGGTGGATATCCAGCCAGAAATGATTGATATATTGGACTTTTTGATTGCAGATCAGCAAGTGACCAACGTACAGCCCATTCTGGGCAGCGAGACCGATCCTCACCTGCCGCCTGAGTCCATCGACCTAGCTCTGATGGTTGATGCCTACCATGAATTTGCCTATCCTCAGGAAATCATGACCCGTATTGTAGAATCTCTGAAGCCAGGGGGACGGGTAGCACTGCTGGAATATCGGCAAGAAAATCCGCTGATCGCCATCAAAGGGCTCCATAAAATGAGCCAGCGCCAAGTGCGTCGCGAGATGGCAGCGGTGGGTCTAGAGTGGCTAGAAACCCTTGATACGCTGCCCCAACAGCATGTGATCCTGTTTCAAAAACCATCCCTGGTATCGCTGCGCAGGGATGAAGGCTATGAGAACTAGATGCTGTGCTTTGAAATCCTTAGGTGCGATCGCTCTCAATTCCGCCTATGATTCTGAACAAGATTCCCTGTGATGATTCAGCTAGTTTGGGCATGATAAATCCAGGCTAGAGCTTGCTGCAGGTTACTTCAATGAACCCTTGCCGAGTAGGGTGCGGTTAGGCGAAGCTGTAACGCATCGTTGGCGTTGCTGATGGCGTTGCTGATGGCGTTGCTGAATCTATATATGATTGGCGCAGAGGAACCGTGAGCGAGATGCTCACACTGCCTTGATGGTGAATGAGGTTTGAGTGTGAGCATCTTGCACCCATGCCGATTTCATAACCCCATTCAGCAATACCGCACCGTTTTATGAGGCTTGGATGCGTTACGCTGTCGCTTGAGCAAAGCCATGCCGTAGGCTATGCGCATCCTGCCAGACTCTTCCGTTCCTGATTCCTACGACCTGCCCCTCGTCCACCTCGTTGTTGTACTGCCCGTCCCAAGGAGGACAACCCATGGCTGCAAGTGATCAATTTAAAGAAGCCTTAGCGGCTGGAAATATTGGCAAGGCCCTGACCATTGCCCTCGGAGAAGCCGTTGAGCTAGACATCACCACCTGGGTCTCTGAAACGCCGCCGCCAGGGAGTGAAAACGCCGATGACTATAACCGTCCTCGCCCTGGTTTTCGGATGCATACCCGCATCAACATTGTGGATGGTGATATTGAAAATGAGATCGGGCGCGAGTTTTTAGACGGCCCCTATGCAGAGCTGCGTGACTTCCACCTCAGAGAAGTGGACAAGGGCATGGGCATTATTCGCCAAAATTTAGATAATCTTCAGCAACTTTTTCTGACCCTATCGGACACGCTGCAAGGTCTATCTCGCATATCGCGATCGCGCCCCGCTAGTGCAGATCCCCGCCTTTTGTCGAGCAGTGAGTCTCATCCAGGATCTCCCCCAACGTCCTAGGGCAGGGTTGCTGATAACACCCTGACATCTGGTCAAATCAGCGATACCTGCCTGGGTGGCGTGGCATTCTAGCCTGACCATACAATGGGATAAATGCCATCTGCCTACCCATCCGCGCTTTCCTAATCCTCTTCACCAATAACAGTCATGACTGCACGGGATGAATTTTCGAAGGAACTACAAGCCGGCCGCTTTCAGCAGGCCCTTGCTACAGCTCTGACGGACGCGATAGAACTGCATGTCGTGACCTGGGTATCTACGGGCGATGGATCCGACTGGTCTCAGGGGGAAGAGCGCCCCAGCCCTGGAAAACGGATGCAAACCCGCATCAATATCCTAGAGGGCGATGTTGAACATGAAATTGGCCGTGAGTTCTTAGATGGGGCCTATAGCGAACTGCGAGACTTTCATGACGATCAGGTAAAGCGCGGGTTTGACATTATCCACGAAAATCTGCGTACGGTGCAGCATCTCTTTCAGGTGTTGGTGCAGGTGCGTCAAGGGCGGCGGCCTAGTTCGCCAGACGCATCCACGGTTGAACTGCCGACCTATGACGTACCACCGGATGCTCTGAATGGTGCATGGCAGGGTGATCCACAGGCGCATCCCTTGGGCGTGACGGCGGATGAACCGGAGTGGGCGATCGCTGAAAATCGGGTCCTAGGCGATGCCGTGATATCTGAGTCTGGGTCTGGAATTTTGGGGGCGGAACCGTTGATGGATCAGCCCATACCAGAGGCTATACCAGAGGCTCCTCTATCTTTAGATGATATTGGTCGAGACATCGATTTGGATGATTTGCTGGTGGAGCCGGGGCCCATGCCGCAGGATCATCCTGAGCAACCAGATGCGGCGACGATGCTGGCCGATGATCCTGAGTTGGGAGACCTTGCGTTCCACAACACCTTAATCAGCTTGGATGAGGCGGATGCTATTTTTGATCATCCTTCTCTCGATCCGCTCCCCGGCGATGATTTGGATATTTCAGATTTACTGTACGAGGATTTGGAAGAAGCGATCGCCCCTGAGGATCAGGTTGTCGATCAGAGTGTGGCAGAGACTGCATCGGTTGATGATGCCGTGAATGCCGCGGCGATGCTAAGGGAAGATCCGGAGCTGGGAGATCTGTCATACCTGCCTGACGGCGCAGATCTGATTGAGCCAGATCTGCTGAACTCCGACGTAGACATGACGGCTTTGGAACCCGATAGTTCAGAACCCGATAGCTTAGAGCCCGATAGCTCCGGTCTGGAGGTCTTAGATCTAGAGGTCTCAGAGCCAGGTGGCTTGGATCTGGAAGCCTTAGATCTGGAAGCCTTAGATCTAGAGGATTTAGATCTGGAACTCTCTGAGACAGATCTCAGGTCGGACGACGTGCTGACCGATGGGGAAAGTCCTGAGTTGTCTCCAGACTTTTCTCCAGAGCCTTTCCCTGAGATTGGGGATGAGGATCATGCCGTGGCAGAAACGGTTAGCGCTGACATGATTGACGCAGCGATCGCCTCGGCGGCTTTGCCAGAAGATCTACAGCATCAGCTTGAGGTTGCGGCTAGCCAGGCTCCCCAAGAACCGCTGGTGCCGATGGATGTTGCGGAGGAACTGCATCTTCTAGAGCGCGATTTGCTGAACTCCTATACCGCTGCCGATCTAGAAGCGATGGTGGCACCGGGCGATCGCGCTACGAATTTGCGATCGCTGGCGGAGATGACGCCCCTCCATCCCCTGCCCAAGAAACGACCACCGACGACCCCGTCTCCGGTGGAGCCAGCTCCGGTTGAGCCTATGACTGAGCCGGGTACCGAGGTGGAACCGGAACCTACAGAAGCAGCGATCGCTCTGGAGGAGCTTCAGCTAGACGATGAACTGCCGGTTTATGAAGAACTCCAGCTTGATGGCATGGATCGGCAGTTCGACCTTCAGCCAGACCTTCAGGCTGATGAAGATGGGCAGCTTGTTGAAGAACCTCCGTTAGACTTTCAAGACGCACAGCTTGTTGAGGAACTCCAGTTTGTTGAGGAACTCCAGCTTGATGGAGACCTGCAGATTGACGAGGCATTACCAGACGATGACGACGACCTGCCGCTTGATGGCATGGAGTTTCAACCCATTGACGACTTGCAGTTAGAGGAAGACCTGCCGTTAGGCGATGACTTGCAGGTAGCGGACGAGCTGCTGTTAGCGGATGAGCTCTCATTAGACGACGACTTGCCGCTGGAGGAAATGGGGGATCTATCCTCGGATGAACCTAGGGCTTTTCTAGAGCTTGACTCGGATATTTTGGAGCAGGCTGATTTTATCCAAGCGATCGCGTCTGATCCTGGTATTGATGACCTAGAGTTTGAGTCGGATCCATCGGTGGTCAATCTGTCGCTGGATGAGCCCATGGTTGATGAAGCGGTCGAAATGTCGGAAGATGAATTATCTGACTTATTTGAGCTAGAAAATACTGATCACCTAAACGCAGATACTTTCCCATCGACAGAGCCGCTTTCTATGGATGAGGCGGAAGCTGAGTCTTTGAGTCTTGCAGCGGTTGCCGATCAAGAGATGGAGGATGAGCTAGCAGATGGGCTAGCAGATGGCGAAGCAACGTATCTGGATGGCGATTTAGATTTAACCGATGAACGGCTCAACGAGACTGAGGAACGTCTGGATCATGAGTTAGATGATGGGCTGGAGGATGAGTTTACCAGTACAGAAGTCACGGAAGACGCCCTGCAAGATTTTCAGGTTTTTCTAGGTCAGTTTGATGATGATGATTCGTCAGCATCATTGCCGTCTCCGACGGATGAGGATAATCCAGATGATGTATCGGATCTCAACGATCTGCTGATTGAACGTGAACTGAATCCCTCATCTGTTGAAGAGGATCTGTTGTCTACGCCAGAACCCGAGGCGATCGCTCTCGATTCCGACTCGAACGACTACGAAGAGCTGTTTGCTGAACCGGAGTCAGAGGCGATCGCTCTCGACACAGGCTCGGACAACTACGAAGAGCTGTTTGCTGAACCAGAATCTGAAGCGATCGCTCTCGATTCCGACTCGAACGACTACGAAGAGTTGTTTGCTGAACCGGAGTCAGAGGCGATCGCTCTCGATACAGGCTCGGACAACTACGAAGAGCTGTTTGCTGAACCAGAATCTGAAGCGATCGCTCTCGACACAGGCTCGGACAACTACGAAGAGTTGTTTGCTGAACCGGAACCCGAAGCGATCGCTCTCGACACAGACTCGAACGACTATGAAGAACTGTTTGCTGAACCGGAGTCAGAGGCGATCGCTCTCGACTCCGACTCCGATGTTTACGAAGAGTTGTTTGCTGAGTCAGAGCCAGAAGCGATCGCTCCCGACTCAGATGTAGACGAGGGGTTGTTCCCCACGTTAGAGCCAGAAGCGATCGCTGAGGTGGATGATCTAGATCTGTCGCATTTCGAGCCTTCTGCCGAGGGCGTTGATGTAGAAGCTGACCTGGATCCCTTTGCCATCCCGTCTGTGGAGCAGCAAGATCCTGAGGTTTTGGAAGCTTCAGACGATATGGACTTCGGTGAGCTGATGGAGCAAATGAATGACTTGGATGCGTCTGATGCTGCTGATGAACCCTTTTCATTGATGGACGATCTGCCTAGCAGCACGGATGATCCTGCCGCTACATCGTTCGACCTGCCGCAGGATGAGCCCCTCTTCCTCTCAGATCAGCCCAGTTCTTCAACGAGTTCTGTGGAAGATTTGGACTGGATTAATTTGAATGCTGATGATGAGTCGGCGGAGGATGATGCCGATCCTCTAGGATTATTCACCGACATGGAGCTAGAGCCCAGTGCAGCTCCAGATGAACCTGATATCTTGCTGGATCTACAGGATGACTTGACTTCCACGGAGCAACAGTTAGAAGAGTTGTTTGACCAAACGGCTGATCCTGATGGGGCGGTGGAGCAATTGCTCGATGAGGAGGTGGATCTCAGCGATCTTTGGGAGGCGATGGAAGGATCGGCCGATCCGATGAAACCATCGTCATCAGCTCCTACCGAGCATCCCCAACATCCTTCCCATCTACCCGACCCCTGGGATGAACTCAATTCCTAAGGGCTCCGGCCACTTTGAGGAAGAATGCAGTATCATATGGCGATCGCACTGGGTGGTCAGCGTCTGTCGTGAGCTTCAGAGCGATCGCAGCTAGCTGATGTCTGGCTGTGACCCATGACGACCTGCAGATCAGGCTAGACTCAAACCGTTGATTCTGCATGGTTTCATCAGACGACCTGCCGGTTCACCTCAGGACATGCACCGATGACATCCTCGAGATCTCGTTCAACGCCTCCCGTTTCCGCCATTCCGCCTACCCCGCGATCGGCTGCTCAGACCCAGCCGAGTTCGCTAGTTCGGGGTGCGGTTCAGCAAATTGAGCGATTTGCCAATGCGCTGGCGGAGGTGCTTAATGACATCACGGCTCTAGAAGTGAATACGATGGTCGTTTCGACGATTACTGGGGCGAAGTTCTTGCCGGAGGAAGCCTATCAAGATCTGTACGCCATGTATCACAGTCATGGGGAGTCTAGTAAGTATCAACCCCTGCGGCGCAGCCTGCAGAGTTCTTGTAAGGACTGTATGCAGAAAATGGGGATGACCTCGGTCAATATAGTGCCGGATCCTAACAATCCGACCGATCAGCCCGTTGTAGAGACGCTGCTATCCGATGGTGAGTTTCTCCGAAATTTGCGCAAGCTGAGTGAATTGGAAGCTCTTATGGGTGGGGAGCGGGCAGATCAAAATAACATTACCGATATTATCTACGCCCAAACGGTGATTCAATTAGATGGTGATGTCATCAACCGATTTCATGAACAACTGTTTTCCGATCGCCTCTCGGCTCAAGATAAGGAATTTCTGATTCATGTGCATAGCGAAGCCGTCACCTCAGGAGAATCCAACTGGCGAGAGTTGCTCAAATTCTTATTTGACTTGGTGCAACGTGTAATCTTGCGCCCTGGTCATGACACAGGCCGTTCGCAATCGCCCAATGACCCAATCTGACTCTCCCTCGAAACTCACGGTGCCCTACCAACTTGGGTTTGCTCCTCTGGAACAAGAGCGATCGCTGACCATTCGGGATGCCTTGGCTGCGATCAGCCGTACGGTGACGGTTATCCAGGGGGGGTATCGTTGGTCTATCAAGCTCAAAGCCGTGGGCGTTTTGCTAGGGCAAACCTTGACTCTGCTGTGGGCGGGCTTGGTGCAAGGTGGCAAGGGGCTGGGGCAATGGCTGGGACGGAGGATGACTCCTCGGTCTAAGACGACGGCAACGGAGAGACAAGCGATCGCCTCATCTGATCTAGCCATGCCGGTGGGTGAACAGGTGTTGATTACGGCGGACCATGGTGAATTCGAGTTTCATTTCACCCCGGATGGCCTGGATCGGCTGACCGAAGCCTGCTACCAAAAGCGTGCTCCTCAACTGCCAGACCAGCTCCGTTCTACGATTCGTCAGGCAACTCTATATCAGGTGATTCCGCCAACCTATCGCCGGACAAGATCGAGGGCGATCGCCTATGCCCAGTCTGGCATCAGCTTTTGTACGGTCTACCATGACGGCAAGGATGGAGACGCCCAACGGGTGGTGCGCACGGTGCTATCCATTGATGGCGATCTGCTCCAGCAAATTAGCCATCATGCCCTCAGCCATCCCCGCTGCGGGGAGATGATTGCCGTTCACCACTGGCTCTCAGGACAACTGCTGCATCAACTGCGCCTGAGTATCTCTGTTTACATTGATAAAATTATGGTTGGAGGCAGTCTGTCTGTATTTCTGGTGAACTGTGGGCACAGCCTGCCTCTCTTGGTGACTGAACCGTTGCTGGCCTTGCCACAGCTTGCCCTGGGCGCGATCGCCTCCATGGGATGGATGGTGATCTGGAGCTTGTGCCGTGGATCTGTTTTGCCCCGCCTAAATCGCTGGATTGTACGCTGGGTCTGGCAGCAGTTGATCACGCCCCAAAGCCGAGGGCGATCGCTGGCGGGCTGGCTGCTGGGGTTGCAGTAACGGGTGGTGATGCCTAGCTGCAAAACGATAGGGAGAAGAATGTATGAGGCTCAATGTTCAACGTGGTCTAGGCTTGTGCTTGGCTAGTCTTATTGTGGGACTAGGGGCATGTGGAGAGCCGTCCGATGTGCCGCCCGAATTGCCCCCGGTGCCAGAGGTGCCAGAGGTATCTCCTGAAGATGAGCCACCGGCAGATGATGGGAATCAGCCCACCTCGTTTGATCCTCAAGATGTCCAGGTGGGCGATCGCATTGCTGGGCTAGAACTCACCGGCCTTGAGGTGATGTTCCATGGCGACAACAACCAGATTATCTCGGGCTGGGCTGAGTTTGAGGGTACCACGACGGTGAGCGGCACCTACGAACCGGAGTTTATGTTTCCAGGGGCCTCGGAGGGAACGCCCTGTTTCAATGTCGATGAAACTCGTTCATCCCTGCCTCGCTTCGACTTTGATGAACGCCGCCTATGGTTTTGCTTCACCAATCCAGAGGCAGCGATCGCTGCGTTTCCAGACGCCACAGATGAGACCGATGCAACGATCGCGATTGATGCAACGATCGCGATCGCCAACTACCGAATTGACTACGCTCCCACAGATGTCGCCAATTCCGCTGAGTTTATCCAGCGCGAGGACTGATTTTAAATCCAGCTAGGCTATCTAATCTACCCCTCATCCTAGGGAGTGTTTTAAAACTCATCCAAGCCCTGATTCTCTCGTACGAAAGATCAAGGGGTTTAGCAGGTTTTAAAACAGAGCCTAGCCCTTTCCCAACGTTGGGAGAGGGCTGGGGTGATTTGTTGACCTAGCGTTTCCCCTCATCCCCCAGCCCCTTCTCCCACAAGGGTAGAAGGGGAGCAAGAAAGGTCAAGCACTTTCAAAGCCTCTCCCGTCCTGGGAGAGGGGTTTGGGGTGAGGGGCTTTGAGTTTTGTTCGTCAACTAAGGGAACTAGACATCCGTTGACTATTAATAGAACGATGCTCGGCTAGCTTGGGTAGAACCCTACAGCTTCGACATCACGGTACGCGCTGCTTCTAGGGTGCGATCGATGTCTTCATCGGTGTGGGCCAAGGAGGTGAAGCCGGCTTCAAACTGGGATGGAGCCAGGTACACGCCTTGTTCCAACATGCCGCGATGGAAGCGACCAAATTTGGCTAGATCCGACGTCTTAGCATCTTCGTAGTTATGCACCGGGCCAGCGTTGAAGAAGAAGCCGAACATGGCGCTGATTTGCCCACCGCAGGCCTCGTGACCCGTTTCTTGGGCGATCGCCAGCATCCCCTCAGCTAGCTTCTTGGTGATTCGATCGAGCTGCTCGTAGGTGCCAGGCTGGCGCAGCAGTTCTAGGGTTTTGATGCCTGCCGTCATGGCTAGGGGGTTGCCCGATAGGGTGCCCGCTTGATACATGGGCCCAGCCGGAGCCACCATGTCCATGATGTCGCGCCGACCGCCGTAGGCTCCCACAGGTAGACCGCCGCCGATAATTTTCCCGAGGGTGGTGAGGTCAGGGGTGACGCCAAAACGCTCTTGGGCACCGCCATAGGCAATGCGGAAGCCGGTCATCACTTCGTCGAACACCAGCAGCGCGCCATGTTCTTGGGTGAGCACCCGCAGTCCTTCCAGAAAACCGGCATCGGGGGGAATGAAGCCGGAGTTGCCCACAACCGGCTCTAGGATCACCCCAGCGATTTCGTTGGGATTCTCGGCAAACAGGGCTTTTACTGCTTCCAGGTCATTGTAGGGAGCGGTCAAGGTAGCTTGGGTGGCCGCCTTGGGGACGCCGGGGGAGTCGGGCAGACCGAGGGTGGCAACCCCAGATCCGGCCTTCACCAAGAACATATCGGCATGGCCGTGGTAGCAGCCTTCAAATTTAATGATCTTGTCGCGACCGGTGAAGGCCCGCATCAAGCGCAGCACGGCCATGCAAGCTTCGGTGCCGGAGTTGACGAAGCGCACCATTTCAATGCTGGGTACGGCGTCGATCACCATTTCTGCCAGCACGTTTTCTAGGTAGCAGGGTGCGCCAAAGCTGGTGCCTTTATCGAGGACGTCATGGAGCGCTGCCAAGACATCGGGGTGGGCGTGACCACAGATGGCGGGGCCCCACGTGCCGACATAGTCAATATATTGATTGCCGTCTACATCCCAGATGTAGGCACCTTTGACGCGGTCGAAGACAATCGGCTGCCCTCCCACGGACTTAAAGGCCCGCACTGGCGAACTCACGCCACCGGGCATGAGTTTTTGGGCGGCGGCAAAGATTTCTTCTGATTTTGTGGTTGTAAAAACAGGGCTGGTAACCAAAACACTCTCCTTAAAACTAGTCGCCTCACGGTCAATTCTCAGCGGGATGTCTGACGCGGATCGCCAGTGGGGATGCGATCGCTCCCCAGGTCACCCTTTATTCCACGGTCATGACAGGGTGGAATCGGTGTTCAGAATCTTCCTATTATCCTATCGTTGGCATCGACTGATCTTGGCGATCGCAAGAATCTTCGCGATAATCTTTAACCGATGGTCGATCAGGATGCCGACAGGGCGGGCTTGACGCCAATCAACAGCGCCATTTCTAGCCATTTCCAATAGCAGTCTACGTCATTGAAGCCCATCTCCCGCAACCAAGTGAGCTGGGTTTCAACGTCCAAAAGCTGATTAGACGGATCGTCGTCTTTGGGATCGATGCTGAGCGATCGCAGGAAGAGTTCATGTAATCGGGGCGTGGGAGATGAGACATGCTCTAGGTTGCAGAAGATGCCCCCCGGTTCTAGGCGATCGAAAATTTCACCGTAGAGCGATCGCTTGCGGGCGTCCCCGAGGTGATGAATGGCAAAGCTAGAGACAATGGCGTCAAAGGTGCCCAGTTCCGGCAGCGGTTCCTCTAGGTTATGGGCCACAATCTCCACCGTGGCGTCATCAGCAAAGCGCGATCGCACGGCCTCTAGCATTGTCGGAGAAAAATCCAGGGCCACGCCTTGGGTCTGGGGGCGATCGCATTTCAGCAGCGCCAATAGTCGCCCATCGCCGGTACCAATATCCAGAATGCGCCGAACATCCTGGGGGACGTGATCTAAGAGCACTCCTTCCCCTTCGGTGCGATGGGGAAGGGAATCGGCCCGGCGCAGATATTGCAGCGCATGGTCAGCAGATGTCCAGCGGTTGGTAACCATAGGTTCAACGATGAAGGGTGACGATCGGCCTCTGGCGGTGAATTTAGGACAGCGATCTTAGACTGGCGATCGCGCGATTAACGCCGGGAGGACGAGCCGCGATAGATGCGCTCTAGTTGCTCCGGTGGCAGCCAGGATGATTCGTATACGGGCTTGGGATCTCGGCTTGCCGCCGCAACCGCAGGACTCCCGTTGTTGCCGCGCAGGGAGGGCGATTCGGTGGGGGTGAATTCGATGGAGCAAATCGGATGTTCAGCGTTCACCGGTGTAAAGCCGTGGGCCTCGGGGTCGTAGGTCATCACGGTGCCGGTTTCAATGTTGTAGACCCAGGCATGAAGCTGAATTTTCTTCTGGGATAGCCGAGAATGGATCACCGGATAGGTTTTCAGGTTCTCAATCTGCGTGAGCACGTTCTCCGCCACGGTGAGGTCTTCTAACTCCTCGCCCTCTAGGTTGGAATAGTTCTCACGAATCAGGCGACGGGTGGCTTCGGCGTGCTTCAGCCAGTCGCAGACCAGGGGCATGGTGTCTCGAATGCTGTCGAGCTTGAGGAGACCTTTCATGGCACCGCAGTGGGTGTGGCCGCAGATCACCACTTGCTCAATATTCAAGGCATGGATGGCATATTCAATCGATGCTCCTTCGCCGCCGTTGGTGGAGCCGTAGGGGGGCACGATATTACCGGCGTTGCGGATGACAAACAGATCGCCAATGTCCGTTTGGGTGATGATGTTGGGTTCCACCCGAGAATCGGAGCAGGCGATGAACAACACCCGAGGTTTTTGCCCGTGGGCTAGTTGTTCAAACAGCTCTCGATGTTGACAGAAATATTGGCTCTGAAAGTTGCGCAGCCCTTGAATTAGCTTATCCATAGCAACCGGTATCCTTCCTTAGTGACCGACACGATCGATGGGCAGCCTGACTGTCCCGAGCTTTTCCTGCAGCGTTGCGATCGCCGTCTGAGCCGTCGCGTTGGTCGTGTGCCTACTATTGTCCTGCACTTTGGCGATCGCAACACACCGCCTCGATAGTGATCTCATTAGAATGCCTAAACCGATTGATTAGGCTACGACGCCTGTTAGTTGCGCAGATCGGACAGGGCACCCATGGCCATGGCAGCGATCGCCTGATCGTTGGCCTTGGGCAGATGGTAATACTTGCCGCCCGCCTGTTTCGCCAGTTCCTTAGCAAAGCCGGTGGAGACAAATTTATTTTCGGTATCAATCACCAAAAGCTGCATGCCCGTGGCTCGAACCTTACCGGCAATATCCAGCAACTCTTCCTTAATATTGGGCTTTTCGCCGTCGGGAATGGTTTCACCGAGCGATCGCGCTAGGGGAATGTTACCCCGTCCGTCGGTAATCGCCACGATCACCACCTGCCCCACATCCCCAGACTTTTGAGAATTGGTGCCCACCCGCACCGCCTGGGTGAGACCATGGGCTAGGGGCGATCCACCGCCGCAGGGCATTCGCTCCAGCCGCCGACTGGCTGCTGCGATCGATCGGGTTGGGGGCAGCAACACCTCGGCCTGTTCACCCCGGAAGGGAATCAGCGCCACCTGATCGCGGTTTTGGTAGGCCTCAGTCAAGAGTCGCAGCACGGCACCCTTGGCAGACTGCATGCGGTTCAGCGCCATAGACCCCGACGCATCCACCACAAAAATCACCAGGGATCCAGCTTTGCGGGCCAGGCGCTTGGCGCGAATATCCGACTGTTCCACAATCACCCGGCGGTTGGGCTGGCGCTCCCGGCGGGCCTTTTGGTAGGGCGCAGCCGATCGCAGGGTGGCATCCACGGCAATGCGGCGCACCTGGCCGCGGGGCAGCATGGGCTTGATATAGCGTCCCCGGTCTTCGGAGAAAATCATGCCTCGGGAACCCGATTTCCCCTGACGGTTGGCCATCTGGGCAAAGTACAGCACATTAGGGTCGAGAATCACCCCTTCTGGATCGAAGACAAACTCTTCCGGCACGCCCGGCGGTTCCTGCTCCTCTTGATCCTCCGGTTCGTCCTGCTCCTCCTCCTGCTCCTCTTGATCCTCGGGTTCGTCCTGATCTTGATCCGAGGCATCGGGCTGGTTGGGGGGTGGCGGTGGCGGTGGGGGCTGTTCTTCCTCCGGCGGCGTTTGCACCACCGTGGCTCGGGGCACAATCACCAGTTCCACGGCTCGGCGCAGATCGTCGGCGGTGACATCCACCCGGCCATCAAAAGCCGCATGGGCCTTGGCCACCCGCACGGCAAACAGCTCGGCTCGGTGCCCCTGCACCCCGGCCCGCATGGCTTCGTTCACTAAGTAGGCAATTTGGTCTGGCTTAATCCGAACGTCTTTCAACCATTCCCGCGCCAGCAAGATCTGGGTTTTGAGGCCATCTAGTTCTTCGTCATACTGGGCCAGAAAGGCCTGGGGCGTTTCGGCATAGTTCGTGGCTTGCTCCACCGCCATCACCCGTTCATCCAACCCCAGCACCGCATCGGCGGATAGGGCAATGGCAATGCGATCTAAAAGATGCGATCGCAACTCTCCCTCTTCGGGGTTGTAGGTGGCGATCAGCAGGGGACGGCAGGGATGCTGAAAACTAATACCTTCCCGTTCAATCAAATTGCGCCCGTCGGTTAAGGCCGACAGCAGCAGGTTAGCAATTTGATCATCCAGCAAATTAATTTCATCGACATACAGAACGCCGCGATTGGCCTCCGCCAACAGCCCCGGCTGGAACACCGTCTCGCCCCGCTGAATCGACTGGGCCACATCTACGGATCCAATCAGGCGATCTTCAGTAACGCCGAGGGGAATTTGGATGAAGGGTGCCGGTACGATCTCGGTGGGTAGGGGACAGGGAGGTGCAATACTATCTGTTGACTCTACGGGGGGCAGGTCGGCCAGCCGCTGCAGGGTGTCGTCATCCCACTGATCGGGGTGGAGGGGGTCGCAGTTGCAGCAGGAGCCTTGAACCACCTCAATGGGCGGCAAGAGGGCATGGATAGCGCGGGACATCACCGATTTTGCTGTGCCTCGCCGTCCGGCAATCACCACACCGCCCAACCCTGGATCCACCGCCGCCAGCAGCAGCGCTAGCTTAATGGCCTCTTGACCAACAACGGCTGACAAAGGAAATGCAGTGGACGAGCGAGTAAGGGCGACCATGGTCAAATTCAGTCATCACAATGGGTGCAGTTAACTAGCATACAGGAAAACCCTAGGGGAGGGCGATCGCTGTCTGCACCACCAACCTCGTTGAGACGGTCTAGCGCGGTTCTCATCTAGGTATCGGTAGCGTGAGGTTCAGAGCTGGGTGAAATATGACAAACCGCCGATCAGCAATCAGACTCAGCGAAGCAATGCTACACCACAAAGCTGATCGCCTCTCCCTGGGCTGCTTGCCAACTGCGGGCGTCGTAGTACAGATCTTCGAGCGACACGGTGTAGAGCGCCTGCTTCATGGTTTCGTGGAGCCGGTGCCAAATGGTGTGGGTGACCCAATCTTGGGCATGGTCGGCGCTGGGGAGATGACGCGGTAGGGGTTCTACGGTTTCGCCTACGGCATCTAGGATTTGCCCGAGGGAAATGCTGGCGGGCGATCGCGCCAATCGATAGCCACCATGGGCCCCGCGCACCGATTCTACTAAGCCTGCCCGCCGTAGCTGAATCAGCAGCTTTTCGAGGTAGGGGGGTGGTAGGTCTTGCCGTTGAGCGATCGCCCGCACCGATGCAGGGCCGTAGTTGGGCTGAAACGTCAAATCTAGGAGGGCTTTCACACTATAGTGCCCGCGGGTCGTGAGCTTCATGGGGGCACCGCAGTCAACGATCTTGATCATACGTCCTAGCTGGTGTCCACCGATGACTCACCGATGGCTAGGCGATCATTCTCATAACCTATTTTGACACCCTAGGCTATACCGATGAACGGATGGTTTCTGGCAGGCGGGGAAGGATCAATCAGGGAGCGATCGCGTCTCTGCATTGCATGACCAATCCTATCTAAGCCAATGGTAAGTTCTGTATTTCTCCTAGCTTGCAAACTTACAAGATCAAGCTTCTTTTTAAGTAAAACTAATAGAAATTAGCATGAGACGGTAAGTTTATCGGTGTAATATAGATCGAAGGAACGGTAGCAAGAGTGCAGTGGGTTCGTAGACGAAGATAGCCTTAGAAAGTTCTCTTAGTACCATCCATTGAATACCGTCTGAAGACCTTTAGGTGAGAAGCATTTCATCTTGGCAATAGGCTTCTTGATCGTCTTCCTCTAAATTCTGATCCTCGTTTGACATGGGTGGTAAACGGGATTGGCTCTTTGTCTAATGGATGTCAAAAGAGGGAGAGCCAGTCTCCAGTTGGGTGCAGGGTTAGAAGGATTCCTTCTGCTTCCGATGGTGTCGTGCCGTTTCTGCTTTTTGTTGATTGACGATCGCGATAGTAAGTAATGAGTAAAAAGAAGAAGATCGAGCTACTAACGGGCGAGGCACTCTTAGCCAGGGTCAAGGAATTAGAGCATTTGCCCAAGGATCAAACGGCAAAAGAGTGTGGTTACTACACCGTTACGAAGGGTGGAGTAGAGCGGGTTAATATGATGAAGTTTCTCAATGCTCTGATCGAAGCAGAGGGCATTGAACTCGATGGAAAACAAGGGCAGAATGGCCGCGGTGGACGCAGTGCCAGCTATCGAATTACGGTGCAGGCTAATGGTAACCTCCTCATTGGTTCGGCCTATACCAAGCAAATGGATCTCAAGCCCGGAGATGAGTTTGAAATTTCTCTAGGACGTAAGCACATCCGTCTTAAACAAGTGAATGGTCAAGGGATGGATGATGACGACGAATAGTCTTCACCAAGGCGATCGCTCTTATCGGCAGTGTCTTGATCTGAGAGAGATTCTGTGGGGGGTATTCCAGTTTTGCAGCCCTCACCCTAAATCCCTCTCCCAGGCAGGGCGAGGGACTTTGAATCCGGCTCCCCTTCTCCCATTTTGGGAGAAGGGGCTGGGGGATGAGGGACAGACGTGCAAACGTGAGATGCACCTGAGGCTGTGGGGGGCGCAGTCCAGTTGACTCTCTTGATTTGTCCTGGCATCCATGACCCCCATCTCACCCAAGGGTTGCTCAACGACCTGGGGCGATCGCTGCCGACACCGCTGATCGTTCCGGCGGATCAGCCTCCCTATTCCGCTGCGCATGGGTGGGATGTTTTGATGCGATCGCAGCCTGATGTGTCTTCTCCGCTGACGGTGCTGGCGTTTAGCGCGGGGGTGGTGGGGGCGATCGGCGTTGCTTGGGCTTGGTATGCTCGGGGCTATCCCCTGCAGCAGTTGATTGCTGTGGATGGTTGGGGGGTGCCGCTCTATGCGCCTTTCCCGGTCTATCGCGTCAGCCATGATGCCTTCACCCACTGGAGTTCTTGTCCCTTGGGGGGCACGACCTATGGCTTCTATGCCGATCCGCCGGTGGCTCATCTCGATCTATGGCGATCGCCCCATACTGCCACGGGCTGGGCCGTCCGTCCGGCACTGGGGCAGCCGTCTTGCCCGATTGGCCTGCCGGCGGAACGCACCACGGCTGCGGCTTGGCTGCGGCAGTCCCTGGCTTCGCACCTTGCACCTCCTGTCTGACCTTTGGGATTGGGACGCGATCTTAGGCGGAACCATGTCAGCAGTTGCTAACCACCTGCGTAACAGTCTCTGTAAGGAAAAAGGTGTTCGAGGGTAAGATGCAAATCAAGGGAGTATGGCAAGCCGATGGACAAAAAACTGTTGTTGAGAATACTAAACTTCATCCCTCTGACCCTCGACAGCATCAAAGCATCGGCATTAGACTGAAATATTAACGATTCTCTGAAAATCCAGGTCTGTCCTTTCATCCGTCCACACTGGCTATGGCTGAGGCTTTCTCCATGCATTCCAACAGCACTGCAACCAAAAGCGCCCTTTCATCCACCGTATCGAGCCCGACGTCCACTTCTTCGTCGTCGGTACGGGTCACCGGAGCCTTTGCTCTCATCGATAGCCTACGCCGTCATGGGGTCAAGCATATTTTTGGCTATCCCGGAGGGGCCATTCTGCCTATTTACGATGAACTCTATCGGGCTGAGGAAGCCGGCGGTATCCAGCATATTTTGGTGCGCCATGAGCAAGGTGCGTCCCACGCGGCCGATGGCTATGCTCGGGCGACCGGGCAGGTAGGCGTTTGCTTCGGTACCTCCGGCCCCGGCGCAACGAACCTCGTCACCGGTATTGCTACAGCCCAGATGGACTCGATTCCCATGGTGGTGGTCACCGGGCAGGTGTCTCGGGCTGCGATCGGTACCGATGCGTTTCAGGAAACCGACATTTTTGGCATTACCCTGCCGATCGTCAAGCATTCCTACGTGGTGCGCAATCCGGCAGACATGGGCCGGATTGTGGCGGAAGCCTTTTACATTGCCGCGACGGGGCGGCCGGGGCCGGTGTTGATTGATGTGCCTAAGGATGTGGGACTGGAGGAATTTGACTATGTGCCGGTGGAGCCGGGGCATGTGAACTTGCCGGGCTATCGGCCGACGGTGAAGGGCAATCCGCGCCAGTTTAACCAAGCGCTCAGCCTGATCCGTCAAGCTAAGAAGCCTTTGCTGTATGTGGGGGGAGGGGCGATCGCTGCCTCGGCCCATGGAGAAATTCGTACCTTAGCCGAGCGCTACGGTATTCCCGTCACCACAACCTTGATGGGCAAGGGCGCTTTTGATGAACACCATCCCCTTTCCGTGGGTATGTTGGGGATGCATGGCACCGCCTATGCCAACTTTGCGGTGAGTGAATGTGACCTGCTGATTGCGGTGGGAGCCCGGTTTGATGACCGAGTTACCGGCAAGCTTGATGAGTTTGCCTCTCGGGCGAAGGTCATCCATGTGGACATTGATCCGGCGGAAGTGGGTAAGAATCGCATTCCGGATGTGCCTATCGTGGGCGATGTGCGTCAGGTCTTGAGTGGCCTGTTGCAGCGCGATCTCGACTCCCACATTCAGCCTGAGGCTGCCCAAACCCAAGCCTGGCTAGACCGCATTAACCAATGGCGGCATGACTATCCGCTACAGGTGCCTCACTATGCCGATCAACTGTCGCCCCAAGAGGTGATTGTGGAACTCAGCCGTCAGGCTCCCGATGCCTACTACACCACTGATGTGGGACAGCACCAAATGTGGTCGGCCCAGTTCCTCAAGAATGGCCCGCGTCGTTGGATTTCCAGTGCTGGGCTAGGCACCATGGGCTATGGTCTGCCAGCAGCGATGGGCGCGAAGATGGCGTTGCCCGATGAGCAGGTGATCTGTATCAGCGGTGATGCCAGCTTCCAGATGAACCTGCAGGAGCTAGCGACCTTGGCGCAGTATCGCATTGCTGCAAAAACCGTGATTATTAACAACGGCTGGCAGGGGATGGTGCGTCAGTGGCAGCAAACCTTCTACGGCGAGCGCTATTCGTCGTCGAATATGCAGCCGGGTATGCCCGATTTTGTGAAGCTGGCGGAAGCGTTTGGGGTTAAGGGTATGGTCGTGAATACCCGCGAAGAACTGGCGGAGGCGATCGCTATCATGCTGGAGCATGACGGCCCGGTGCTGATGGATGTGCGGGTTTGCCGTGATGAAAACTGCTATCCCATGGTGGCTCCCGGTAAGAGCAATGATCAAATGCTGGGGTTACCTATTCCGGCGGGATCTGCGGCGGCACCTACGACGGCTGTTTGTTCGAGCTGTGGTCATGCGAATGAGCCTACCCATCGCTTCTGTTCGGAGTGTGGCACGAAGCTTTAAGGATCTGGCAGTAGATGGTTGGGTTGTGGCTTTCTCCCTTCGGGAGACGTTTCACGTTGGCGTAGCCTGTCCTCAGGACAAACGGCTTCGCTCAGCCAGCATAGGCCTTGGGATGTTGTTGATCCGCTGATTGATGTTGCCTTGTGCTAGTCCCTTGTCATGGGGGGCATGGTTATACATGTCATGTTTCCATGGGGCCATAGCGTTGGGGTTGCTTGTGGTGGGGTTGCGCTGTCTTGTCCCAGAGTTGATCTATCCTGTGGGAGGATATCCAAGCCGTTTGTTGAGGCATACACCATGAGTGAGGCACCCACCCTAAGCCTGTGCATGATTGTCAAAAATGAGGAAGAGAATCTGCGGCGCTGTCTGGATAGCGTCATGGATGTGGTGGATGAACTGGTGATTCTCGACACCGGTTCGGCAGACGACACACCGGATATTGCGGAAGCCTACGGGGCTAAGCTGCATTATTTCCTGTGGTGTGATGACTTTGCAGCGGCCCGTAATGCCTGCCTCGCCCATGCCACCGGGGATTGGGTGCTGGTGTTGGATGCGGATGAACAACTGGTTCCTGGGGTAGGGGCGCGGCTGCGGGAGGCGATCGCTGATCCTAATGGCTTGGTGGTGAATTTAGTGCGCCAGGAAATTGGTGCTGCCCAATCGCCCTATTCTTTGGTATCTCGGCTCTTTCGCCGCCATCCTAGCCTGTCCTTTTCCCGGCCCTATCACGCCATGGTGGACGATAGCGTGGCGGAGTTGATGCGCCAAGAGGCTCACTGGACGGTGGCCAACCTTCCCGGCGTCGCCATGTTGCATCACGGCTATACGGCAGAGGCGATCGCCAGTCGCCATAAGCTGAACAAGGCGCGGCTGGCTATGGAGCGATTTCTCGTCACCCACCCCGGCGATCCCTATGCCTGCAGTAAATTGGGGGCGCTCTATGTGCAGATGGAACGGGTGCGGGATGGGGTGGAATTGTTGGAGCGAGGTTTGCAAGGGAGCAACTTGGATCCATCGGTGGCCTATGAGCTGCACTACCATTTGGGCATTGCCTATAGCCAACTCACCCATGTGGATCAAGCTGCCCAGCATTACCAAGCAGCGATTCAGCAAGCTATTTTTCCGGTCTTAAAGCTAGGAGCCTACAACAATCTCGGCAGTCTGCGGCGGGCGGCGGGCGATCTGGCGGGGGCGGAGGCGGCCTTTCGTGCCATGGTGGACATTGACCCCGAGTTTGCCATCGGCCATTACAACCTGGGTCTGACCCTGAAGGGCATGGGCCGGTTTTCAGAGGCGATCGCCCACTATGACCAAGCGATTCAACGCCAGCCCGACTATGCTGAGGCCTACCAAAACCTAGGCGTCACCCTTTTTAAGCTAGGGAAGATGCCCGAAGGATTGGCTGCATTTCAAAAGGCGATCGCCCTCCATCAGTCCCAAAATCCGGTGGAAGCCCATCGTTTGCGTCAGGGGCTAGCCCAGATGGGGTTCACGGTTACTGCGCCCGAAGCCTAATCGCCGTGCCGCTAGCGGTGACCAGCAGCAGCGCCCCGCGATCGTCGATGTTGATGGTGCCGGTGTCGATTTCGATACCGATCACCGCATCGGCTCCCAGGCGGGCTGCTCGTTCTTCCAATTCCTCGAGTGCATCCTGATGCCCCTTCTCGAAGACGCGCTCATAGCTGCCGGTACGCCCGCCAATGATGTCACGAATGCCAGCAAAAAAGTCTCGCAGGGCATTACTGCCGTAGACCACCTCAGCGGTGACAATTCCTAGGTAGGCGTCCACAATTTGTCCCTGAAGGACATCGGTTGTTGTTAAAATCATAGGCTACATTCACCAACGACAAATCTTCCCACAACGAACCATTCACGTCCCGTTTGATGCCGCATGAATCCACCGGAGCTAACCGGATGGGCTGAACGAGCGACGTAAACTAGCAGCATTGAGGAGCTAGAGTTATACCCATGGTAAACCGAATTGCATTGACCCTAAGTGTTTTGATGGCCACGCAGGCGATCGTCCTCCCGGCTTGGGCCCAATCACCCCCGGCGCTCATCAGTCAAGCGTCGAGCGGCAATGAGCAGCTCAATGACCTGTTAGACGAAGGACGAGACCTGGTGGCTGCGGGAGATTATGGCGCGGCTCTGGCTGTATACCAGCAGGCGATCGCCCTAGAACCTGATAATGCTCGCATCTACTCCGGTATCGGCTTTGCCCATGCCAATCAAGGTGACTATCAAGAAGCTGCCGCTGCCTATGAGCAGGCGATCGCCTTGGAATCGGACAATGCTGATTTTTACTATGCCCTGGGCTATAGCCAGGCGAATCTGGGGAACTATGACGCCGCTGCCGAAGCCTATCGCCGCGCTACCCAGCTCTCCTCGGACTACAGCGATGCCTTCCTCGGTTTAGGGGTGGTGCTGGTGCGGGCAGAACGCTACGACGAAGCCCTAACGGCCCTGCGTCAGTTGCAGTCTCTGCGGCCTAATGATAGTCGAGCCTATGAATATCAAGGTGTTGCCTACATCCAGCAAGGGCAACACCAAGAGGCCGTCTCTGCCTTACAGCAAGCGGTTGCTATTACTCCCCGCAGTGACTCCTACCTCAACCTGGGCATTGCTCTGGTGAACTTGGGCAACATGCCAGAAGCACTCACGGCCTTTGAGGAAGCGATTCGTCGGAATAGTGGTAATGGGCGGGCCCATCTTCAAGTGGGTGATATCCGTCGTGCCCAAGGAGATCTAACGGCAGCGATCGCGGCCTATCAGCAAGCCACCCGCGTTCAGCCAGATATGGCCGAAGCCTATCGGCTGTTGGGCAGTGCGCTCTTGGAAGACGAGAATCCCCTTTGGAGCAGCGTTGCCTATCGCCGCTATACCGAATTAGCGCCTAACGATCCAGATGGATTTTATGGCTTGGGGGAGGCACTCATCCAGCGAGCGCTGTCCTATGATGCGGTGACGGTGTTTGAAACCGCCCTAGATCTCTACCGTCAGCAAGGCAACGCTGACGGCATTGCGAAAACAGAAGAGATGCTCAACGAGTTGCAGTAGCGATCGCCTTTGTGGGCCTAGAGTTTGTTGAAGAGATGGGCATGGCTCAACAAGCTCTGTGGCCTGCATCTCGCCCTAGCTAGGTTGCTGGTGGCAGAGCGGAATTGACATGTCCGGCGATCGCCGGACTGACGATTCGGTTATCCCCCGATGCCAGGAACTCTCCTGATCGAAAATAATTCTAAGAAGGTACATGCAACGGCTCCGGCGATCGCTCTGCCATCTTATCTACAGGCAAAGCTGGTCAGGAGAGCTGTACAAGCGCACCGCGACCTATCTGGGCAATATTGCTGGGCGTGATGCGAGGTCAATGGTTTCATCTGTGGAGAGCAGAGTATGGTTTGGATGAAGCAAATTAAGACAAGGATTGGCATGAAGCAAGGTCTCAAAACCCTTGTCCTGTCGTTGCTAGCAGGTTTGGTATTTGTGGGCGTTAGCTTTCAGGTGATTGGTGGGCGATCGGTTGCGGCTCTGGCTAGTCCAGCGATCGCCCAAGTTCCTGCCGCCCAGGTGCCGACTCCCACGGAGGTGCGAGGCGGCCACAATTTTGTCTCTGCAGCGGTGCAGCGGGTTGGCCCAGCCGTGGTGCGGATTGACACAGAACGCACCGTGTCTACTGGGTTTCAAACCGATCCGTTTTTTGATGATCCTTTCTTTCGGCAATTCTTTGGCGACAACTTTCCCTCCCAGATGCCCCAACAATATCGCCAGCAGGGGCAAGGTTCTGGGTTTATCGTTGATGCCAGCGGTATTGTGCTTACCAATGCCCATGTGGTCAGCGGTGCCGACAGTGTGACGGTCACTCTCAAGGATGGCCGCACCCTCCAGGGTGACGTTCGGGGTGTGGATGAACCCTCCGATTTGGCAGTGGTCAAAATTGATGGCAGTGACCTGCCGGTTGCGCCCCTGGGCAATTCCAGCGATGTGGAAGTGGGAGACTGGGCGATCGCGGTGGGCAATCCCCTAGGTTTGGACAATACAGTCACCCTGGGTATCGTCAGCACTTTGAATCGCTCCAGCGCCCAAATCGGTATTCCCGATAAGCGTTTGGACTTTATCCAAACCGATGCGGCGATCAACCCCGGCAACTCCGGTGGGCCGTTGTTGAACCAAGCAGGTGAGGTGATTGGCATCAACACCGCCATTCGCGCAGATGCAGAAGGCATCGGTTTCGCTATTCCCATCGATGCGGTGAAGGCGATTAAAGATCAGCTAGCTCGTGGGGAAACCATTCCCCATCCTTATATCGGCATCCAAATGCGATCGCTCACCGCTGACCTCGCGAAACAGTCCAATGACGATCCGAACGCCGCTATTCAACTTCCGGAAGTAAATGGGGTGTTGGTGATGCGGGTGATGCCCAACAGTCCTGCTGCGGAAGCTGGGCTACGGCGCGGCGATGTGATTACGGACATTGATGGGCAGACCATGACCACGGCGGAAGACCTCCAACGCACGGTGGAACGGAGCAACGTTGGTCAATCCCTGCGCCTGCGGGTGATTCGCAACGGCAATACCCAAACTATCACCGTCCGTCCTGGCAATCTCCAGGATATGCAGCAGGGTTAGAGCCTGGTTGGACTACAGATCCCCGATGTTTTTAAAACATCGGGGATCTTTTACATCACCCATATTTCACTACATCGTGCCGCGAAAGATGCCTTGGGGACGAATGAGCAGCACCAAGATCATCATGCCTAGGGCAACGCCTAGCTTATATTGGGCTCCCAAGAGCGGCACGCTGAGTTCCTGAACCATGCCAATGACCAGCGCTCCCAGAATGGCACCGTAGGGGTTACCGATGCCGCCGAGGATGACTGAGGCAAACATGGGCAAAATCAAGAACCAGCCCATATTGGGACGCACGGCAGTAATTAGACCATACAGGCCACCGCTTAGGGCCGTTAGACCGGCGGCGATTACCCACGTCCAAATCACCACCCTTTCCACGTCAATGCCGGAGACACGGGCTAGGTCAATGTTATCTGCGACGGCGCGCATGGCTTTACCTGTTTTGGTATGCTGCAGCAGATAATGTAGCCCGAGAATCACCACGGCGGAAAGGGCTACGACAACTAGGTTGTAGTACTTGATGCGTATGCCCCAGACGTCGAGGGCAGCGGTGATCGGGAGGTCATAGCTTTGGTTGCTGCCGCCCCAGAACAGAATGATGCCATTGCGCAGAAATAGCGCGAGTCCAATGGAAATAATGATCAGGGTGGTGGGGGTAGCGCGGCGATCGCGCATGGGGGCCCAGAGCAGTTGTTCGCAGAGCAGGGCAACTAGAATGGTGCCGATCGCTCCCACAACCATGGCAAGCCAAATATTTAACCCATTCAGATTGGCGACGAGGGTGAGGTAGGCACCGAGGGTCATCAAGTCGCCATGGGCGAAGTTGGCGAGGCGTAAAATGCCGTAGGTGAAGGTTAGCCCAATGGAGGCGAGGGCGATGATGCTGCCTACCGCAATGCCGTTCACCAAAAGCTGGATCAGGTCTGGACTCATGGGTCAATATGCCAAACGGGATAAGTCCCCATTGTCCAAGACCTGTGGCTGTTTGCAAAGCGTGGCCCCTAGGAGATGTTGACACAGGCTGGGAGGGCGATCGCTTTTTGCAGATCGGATACCAATGTGTAGATGGCCCACTCCATGTTGCCCTCACCCTAAATCCCTTTCCTAGAGGACGAGGAACTTTGAGGCATCTTAAACGATGACCTTGCAGATGGGACAATCGCCTGGGACAGCCTAATTTTTGGGGGGCTCTTCCTCAGGGTCGGGGGTCTCGATGGGATCTGTGGAGACATTATCGACCGCTAGGGATAGCTGGTAGTCCAAGGGTTCTCCATGGCGAGATACTACAACCACTTCGTAGTAGCCAGTCTGGGGCAGTTGTCCTGACCAAACCGTGTCAGAGGCATCTTCGAGCAGCACCGGTTGCTCAGATGTGGGGCGCGGTAGGTAGAGCGACAGCAGCGTACTGTCGGATGGGGCCTGCAGGGCGAGGCGCAAAAATTGCTTTTCACCCAAGTTAGCGATATAGATCTGTCCGCCTCCGGGCTCTAGGCGATCGCTGAGGTCAGTGCTGAATTGTCCTGCTTCAAAGACAACTTCCTCTAGCACGGCACCCTGTTCAATGGCGTCTACGTAATCAAAGGCGATCGCTTGCCACACCTGGCCCATGGGGGTTTCTAGAAAGTCTTGCCCCTGCTGCTCGGGCCAGAGGTGGAAAAAGCGGGCGTCGGTGAGGTCATTGAGGGCCCGACCGCTGACAAACTGCTCATTCACCTGTTGCCGCCAGCGATCGCGATCTGCCGCCGTAAATTGACCGAGTCGTTGCCGGGCTGCAGGACTGAGGTGGGTTTCTAGTTGATCCAGCCATTCGGAGGCGATCGCTGTCCATTGCGATCGCCCGTCTGCATCTTCGGGACTGTCGGAAAGCGTTTGCCCCCGCTGTTCAGGATAGCGATCGAAAAAGGTTTGGTTGGTGAGGTTCACCAGGAGGGCATAGTCTACCCCCAACTGTCGCCGTCGTTCGCCTAAGGCCGCCTGCCGGGCCTGTTCCTCGGGGGGAAGATTGGAGGACACTTCCGGCTCCGTCTCATCCACCGCTCCCGCATCCGGCGAGAAGGGTTCATCCACCGGCAACAGTAAGCGATTGGCTAGCCACCAGCCGCCCGTCCCCGCGCCGAGGATCACCGGGATCAACAGTAGCCAGACCCAGATGCCAGATCCAGATTTGCGGGCGGTGACCGGTGAAGCGGCGTAGGTCGGGTTGTGGGTCGGGGCGATATGGTTTGCGGTGGGTACCGATGATGGGCTGGCCGTTGGGGCTGGAGGTTGGGTGATGTATCCAGGCGTTGCTCCAGACAAGGTGCTTTGCAGGGCCTGCAGGACGGCTTGGGCAGAGGGGTAGCGATCGCTGGGGCGGGGCGACAGCATGCGCTGAAAAATCTGGGTGAGATGGGGACTGAGGGCCACCTTGCTCGTCCATGGCACCGATCCTTGGAATAAATCCTGGGGCTCTTCGCCGGTCATCAACACCAGCATGGTCACCGCTAGGGCATGGAGGTCGCTATCGGGGGAGGCGGTGCCCCGTTCCATTTGCTCGTGGGGTGCATAGCCTACCTTGCCAAGGCGGGTGAGGGCGGGGACGGGATGATTGGGATTGTAATATTGGGAGGCGATCGCTGCCACTTGTTTGACGCCGCCAAAGTCAATCAGCACCGGCAGTTGATCATCAAACCGCAGCATCAGGTTATCTGGAGCAATATCGCGGTGAATGACACCTAGCTTATGGATATAGTCCAGCACCGGCAAGAGCTGGCTCATCAATTGCAATACTTCCAGTTCGCTGAAATAGCGTCCTTCATCGCGGCGGCTGTTCAGCAAGCTGCGGTAGGTGCGCCCATCAACATAGTCCTGAACTAAGAAGAGGCGATCGCTTTCCCCATCCACCGCCCGAAACATTTCCCGAAACTTAGGAATTTGGGGATGCTGAAGTTCGTAGAGCACCCCGGCTTCCCGTCCAAAGAGTTCCTGGGCCTTTTTCAAGGCCTGATCGCCCTGCACCAGCGGCGCAAATTCTTTCAAGACGCAGGGTTCATTAAAGCGATAGGTATCTAGGGCCAAATAGGCCCGTCCAAAGCCCCCCTGCCCTAGCTCCCGCTCAATGTGGTAGCGCTGCCCCAACAGTTTGTCAGCCGAGCGTTGGGGGGTGACTAAGGCCTGACCGCAGATGCAACAAAATCGGCTATCGGCTGGGTTGGTATGGCCATTGCTACACAGTAACGTCATGATTGCGTCCTCGGGGGTCTCTAAGGAATTCTACGGACTTTTGCCTCATCATTCCTGACTGCAGACATCAACTATCGCCGTACACCGGAATGGCAGCACCCCGCAGATCCCCTGCTGCTTCGGAGGCCAGGAAACAAATCACCTGGGCCAAGGAAGCTGGATCCACCCATTGCTTCACCTGTTCTGTGCCCATGTCGTTGCGGTTGCTGGGAGTGTCGATGATGCTGGGCAGCACTACGTTGGCCGTGATCCGAGTGCCCTTGGTTTCTGCAGCGATCGCTTTCGTCAGCGCCACTACCCCCGCCTTGGCTGCACAATAGGCCGCCAACTGTGCCCCCGGTTCCACCGCCCCGCGCGACCCCACGGTCACGATCCGCCCGTAGCCCGTTTCCCGCATCCGCCGCAGGCTATGCTTGCAGACCAAAAACGTACTGGAAAGGTTGAGGGCAATGTCCTTTTGCCATTGGTCATAGCCGTAGCTGTGGGTGGCCCCCATAGAAAAGCCGCCCACCAAATGGATGGCCACATCCACGGCCTCCATGCGGTTCACCATCTGTTCCACCGCCGCTTCGTCCAGCAAATTCACCGGCACAAACTGGATGCGTGCCAGATCGCCGGGAGATAGCCGCCCCTTGAGGCGCTCCACTTCCTGGGGATTGCGATAGGGAATGGTGAGCGAGGCAACACCCTGACGTAAGACGGCTGGTGTTACCCCTAGCCCCAGACCGCCCGTACCGCCGGTGAGCAAAACATGCTTATGGTTCATGGTGAAGATCCCCTACATCGGTCACTCTCATTGTGACCAAGAATGGGGAAAAGCTGCAAAATCTAGCCGGACGTGGAAGGGCGATCGCTCTCCTCCCCAACGATCGCCCTCACCCTGAATCTACAGCGAACTATTGGAGGGCACATAGTCGGTGCTGGATTGCACCGATGGATCCGGTTCTGCGGTGGATGTGTCCGCTGGATCGCTTTCGGTATGTTCGTCCATTTGCTGGGGCGATCGCTGCAGCTCGGTGGCTTCGGTGATCGGTCGCCGTTGATCAATGAGCTGAATGGCACGGCTGACGGTTTCCGGTAAGATCACCACCAAACTGCCGCTGGGCGCTGCATCTAGGGCTGTATTCACCGCCGTTACCTCGTCCAAAATTTCCTCGTAGGGAAACTCGGGATTGACTTGGCGGATGCCATCAATGATGAAGTTAGCAGCGCTGCCTCGGGGACGTCCCCGCGTATCGTCGTCTTCTTTGACAATAATCCGATCGAAAATGCTGGCAGAAAGCTGACCCAGGGTGACAAAGTCTTCATCGCGGCGATCACCGGGCCCACCCACGACACCGATGCGATCGCCGGGCCAATTGCGCACAAAGCTGCCTAGGGCTTCGTAGCTAGCTGGGTTGTGGGCATAGTCAATCAAGGCATGGAAGTCGCCAAGGTTGAAGAGGTTCATGCGGCCAGGCGTTTGATCCACCGAGGCTTGGAAGCTATGCAGGGCTGCCCGAATTTGATCAATGCTGACGCCTTGGGAAAAGGCAGCTAGGCTAGCGGCTAGGGCATTGGCAATCATGAACGGAGCGCGGCCGTGCATGGTCAGCGGTACGTTGATTGCCTGCTCGATGCGCAGAGTCCAGTCGCCTTTGAGGATGGAGAGGTAGCCATTTTCGTAGACTGCGGCCAATCCGCCCTGCTGGGTGTGCGATCGCACCAGGTCATTGTCGGGATGCATGGAGAAGTAGGCAACTTGAGCCTTCACCCGCTTGGCCATGGCGGACACGAGGGGATCATCGGCATTCAGCACCGCATAGCCATTGGGCCGCGCCGTTTCCACAACCACGCTCTTCAGGTGGGCGAGATCTTCCACGGTGTTGATATCGCCGATGCCCAGGTGATCTGCCGCCACGTTGAGCACCACACCCACATCACAGTCCCTAAAGCCCATTCCCGATCGCAGTAGACCGCCTCGGGCTGTTTCCAAGATCGCCACTTCCACGGTGGGGTCTTGCAAAATCACCTGAGCGCTTTGGGGGCCGGTGGTGTCGCCCCGTTCCACCACGTAGTCGTTGATATAAATGCCGTCGGTGGTGGTGTAGCCCACCACTTTTTGGGTTTGCCGGAAAATGTGGGCAATCAGGCGGGTGGTGGTGGTTTTACCATTGGTGCCGGTGATCGCCACGATGGGAATGCGAGACGAGCTGCCGGGCGGATAGAGCATGTCTAAAACGGGAGCTGCCACGTTGCGCGGTAGACCCACGCTGGGGCAGAAGTGCATCCGGAAGCCCGGCGCAGCATTCACTTCAACGACCACGCCATCCACTTCTCGCAGGGGACGGGTGATGTCGGTGGTGACGACGTCAATGCCGGCAATATCGAGGCCAATGATCTTGGCAATTCGCTGGGCCAGCCAGACATTTTCTGGATGAATGTCATCGGTGCGATCGATGGCGATGCCGCCGGTGCTGAGGTTGGCGGTGGCTCGCAGGTAGCAAACCTCGCCTTCGCTCAGAATGGTGTCTAGGGTATAGCCTTGGCGATCGAGCAGTTGCCAGGTGGTGCGATCGACTTCAATGCGGGTGAGAATATTGGCGTGACCATCGCCCCGACGTGGATCGCGGTTGACTTCCTCCACCAGTTCGCTAATGGTGGAGCGGCCATCCCCAATCACATGGGCAGGCACGCGCTCTGCTACGGCGACGACCTGGCCATTGATCACCAAAACGCGGTGGTCTTGACCGAGGTAGTAGCGCTCAATGATGACTGCATGGGTTTTAGAGGTTTTTTGGGCTGCATCGTAGGCGGCTTCGGCCTCTTCCCAAGAGTTGATGTTAATGGTGATGCCGCGGCCGTGATTGCCGTCTAGGGGCTTGATGACGATGGGGTAGCCGCCCACATCATCGATGGCATCTTTAAGTTCATCGAGGTAGTAGATCACCACCCCGCGCGGTACGGGCACCCCGGCATCCTTGAGAATGCTCTTGGTACCTTCCTTATCGCAGGCTAGCTCCACGCCCAAAATGCCGGTGCCGTTGCTGAGGGTGGCTTGGATACGCCGTTGATTGACGCCGTGGCCGAATTGGATCATCGCCCTTGCGCCTAGCTGCACCCAAGGAATGCCGCGTTCATCGGCTTCTTTAACAATATTTTCGGTGCTGGGGCCCAGGGATGCTTTGGCCCAGAGGTCGCGTAGATCGACGAGATCTTGCTCCAGCTCCTCGGCTGGATAGACGCCTTCATTGATGATGCTTTGGCACATGCGCACGGCGGCCCGCCCAGCATAGCGGCCGACCTGCTCGTCGATATATTCAAAGACCACCCGATAGACGCCGGGGGTGCTAGTTTCGCGGGTGCGCCCAAATCCTACATCCATGCCCGCTAGGCTTTGTAGCTCCAGCGCCACATGCTCCACCACATGCCCCATCATGGTGCCTTCTTGAACCCGAGAAAGAAACCCTCCACGGCAGCCGGGGGAACAGAAGTGTTCCATCAGGCTCGGCAGTGCCTGGTGCAGTCCTTCATAGAAGCCTGGTATGTCACTTGTGGGGCGATCGGCAACGTCTTCTAGATCTAGGCGTAAGACGATTAATTTGCCATAGCGAATGCTCCAGTAGTTTGGGCCTCGTAGGGTCTGGGTTTTAAGAATTTTCATAACAGTGCTTGGCGACTCTCTCAGTAGCGGAGGGTGGGAGGTAGGCGGCGGGTGGGGTAGAACTAGACAGGTTGGATGCTCAGGGAAGGGTCGCAGGTCGGCCGCGGTGGTGTTGGTGCAAGGTAGCCGCGATCGCTTGGTGGTTGCTTCTAGGTCTAGTCTCGATGACATAAAACCCAGCAAACTGTTCACCGTGAACATGTATGCGACTGACGAGGAGTGCCGTTGAGCCGTATCTTGCCTTAGGGCATGGGGTTGAATGGTATCTAGAGCTATCTATCTAGAGCTATCTAGAACTATCTATCCAGAACTGTCCACGATTCAGAAGGCTGCTCGGTCGGCATCTGGTGAGCAGCCAGCATGAACGCTTCCCCTATTCTTATGCAGATTGGGGGAAAATTTCAATTGAATCTAGCCGTCAAGTCATTAGTAGGTGACATCCGTGGGGGGCTCGTTCCAGCCATCTTAGATAGGACGGGTGGCGATCGCACCTAGACTGTAGGCGATGGGAGGAACTAGGGATGGGCGGGCAGAGGGATGCGTTGATGGAGATCGAAGCGATCGCCATGGCTGAGAATATGAACTTTGAGGTGGTGCATACTCAAGGGTTCGGTCATGCCCACATCGGGTTGATTGGTGTAGGACATCTGCCCAGGATCAACAATGGTGACGGTGCCACGACCGATGACTTGAAACAGGTCATTGCCCTCAAACATGGCGCAGGTGTCTTCATCGATACCAATGCCCAGCTTGTCAGGATAGGTGGCGATCGCACTCATCAGCCGCGCCATGCGGTTGCGGTTGTGGAAATGTTGATCCACGACCAGTTCGGGCAAAATGCTCAGCCCGGTGGTGAGATCGACCAAGGCCCGGTTGGGAGATTCGCCACTGCCGCCGCCCGCGATCATGTGGTGCCCCATGATCGCGGCTCCGGCGCTGGTGCCTGCTAGGGTAACTTCGCCAAGCTGAGCCCGCATTCTCACCCGATCCATAATCGGAGTATCCGATAACAGACCACAGAGCCGCAATTGGTCACCGCCGGTAATAAAGACTCCCGTGGCAGTTTCAATGAAGTCCTGCCATTCAGGCTTATTGCCATCATCTCGCTCGCGAATGTCGAGTACCTCGATGGTTTTGACGCCCATGTCGTTAAAAATGGTGCGGTAGCGATCGCCAATGGCTTCCGGCTCGCGAGATGCGGAGGGAATGATGGCAATCTGGGCATTGGACGCGCCAGCTCGGCTCCAAAATGTTTGGAGAATTTGGCGACCGTGAATTTTATCTTCTGCACCGCCAATGACCATGACGGCTGCTTTGGTAGTCTTGGGCATCCTCTGCGTCAGAGATTCGGTTTCTAATTGCAGCATGATACTGTGCTTAGGCTTGAAGGTGATCAATCGCTCCAGCAACCTGCGGATAGAAGACAAGGGGCTGTCCATGGGGTGGCCGGCCTGGGCTTGAACAGAGTTCATTGTGTAGGGGTGAGACGATGGGTCTCGCCGCCGCCACGGAGATGCTCACTGGCAGAGCCCAGGGGCTTCAGCAGCATACCGTCTGGTATTGGCATCTTACCGCGAACGCTGGAGACTAGGCCCTTGAAGCACAGGGCTGAATCCTCTCCAACCAGAAACTGTGAGGATTGTGTCAGGGTTAGAGGCTTAATGGATGGCGTAAGACTGAATCAGCCCTCGGAACCATCCAGGGTTAAGACCCATCGTTGACAGAAACCATGCTGGAGCATGTTGCTTCAATAGGCATCATCCCAGATTTTTAACCCTTGTTTAAATATTCTGTAGAATTGACCCGAAGGTTTACGGTTTTGATGTCCAGCGAATATGGGATGATAAGGGGCATTTGGGGTTGAGGTTATGAACGTGTGGTTGGGCTGTGCGATTTGACATTATTACGCTATTTCCAGACTTCTTTGTATCTCCCCTGCAGTCAGGACTGTTGGGGAAAGCGATCGCCAACCAAATTGCTGCGGTGCATCTCACCAATCCCCGGGATTTCACCACCGATAAGCATCATCGGGTAGACGATGAACCCTACGGTGGTGGTGTCGGCATGTTGATGAAGCCGGAGCCAATTTTTGCTGCGGTAGAGTCCTTGCCCGATCTGCCTCGGCGGGAAGTGCTGTTGATGACACCCCAGGGGCAGCCCATGACCCAGCCGCTGTTCCAAACCCTGGCCAGTGACTATGACCAGTTGGTCTGCATTTGTGGACATTATGAAGGGGTCGATGAACGGGTGCTGAATCTGGTGACCCGCGAGGTGTCATTAGGAGATTTTGTACTCACCTGTGGCGAAATTCCGGCCCTAGCCCTGCTCAACGGCGTGATTCGCCTGATGCCGGGCACGGTGGGTAAAACCGATTCTCTGAAGTATGAAAGTTTTGAGGATGGGCTGCTGGACTATCCCCAATACACCCGCCCGGCGGAGTTTCGGGGTTGGACGGTGCCGGAGGTGTTGCGATCGGGCAATCACGGGGCGATCGCTCAGTGGCGACGGCAGCAGCAGCTTCAACGAACCCGCGATCGCCGCCCTGATTTATTTGAAGCTTGGCAGCAATCCCAGGAACGACTGGGGGAATCGAGCGATCGCGATTAGGGCTGGGGATAGAAGGTGAGATAGAAGGCGATCGGTGAAAGACAAGGTCAGGGACGAGGGGAGGAATCTATGGATATTCGCATTGGCAATGGCTACGACATACATCGACTGGTGCCCGATCGCCCCCTGATTTTGGGCGGCGTGACCCTGGAGCATTCCCTAGGGTTGCTAGGACACAGCGATGCGGATGTGCTCACCCACGCGATTATGGATGCCATGCTGGGAGCGCTGAGCCTGGGTGATATTGGCCATTATTTTCCGCCCACCGATCCCCAATGGGCAGGCGCAGACAGCATTGAACTGTTGAAGCAGGTACACCAATTGATCCAGACCCAGGGCTGGCAGATTGGTAACCTGGATTCGGTGATTGTAGCGGAGCGGCCCAAACTCAAGCCCCACATTAAGACCATGCGCGATCGCCTGGCCACGGCCCTCCAGCTCAACCCCGATCAGGTGGGGGTGAAAGCGACCACCAACGAGAAGCTTGGCCCCACAGGACGAGAAGAGGGCATCGCGGTCTATAGCGTGGCCCTGTTGATCCGTCCCTAGGCTAGGGAACCCCGCTCTGTACACCAGTGTCGATGAGCAGGGGAAGCCGTTAAGAATCAACGACCCGCTGCAGAGGGGCGATTTTGGGATCGACAATTTTTTGACCGATGCTGGGAAATTTGATCGCTAGGCAAATTTTGTTGCCTGCCCCAAAAATATGGGTCACCTGACCAACACCAAAGGCTTTGTGAACCACGCGATCGCCCACCGTCCAATCGTCTTCGTGGCTGCCGAGGGGATCGGAGGCCTTGCGTTCGCGGGTGGTGCGTTGGTTGATCGGTTTTGTCCACTTTTCTGGCAGGGCGCGATCGGAGCTGGTCAACAGCAGATCGCGGGGCAGTTCGGCTAGGAACAGGGATGGACTAGCGGATTCGCGGCTGCCGTAGAGTCGTCGCTCGGAGGCATGGGAGAGAAATAGGCGTTCCTTGGCGCGGGTGATGCCTACATAGCAAAGGCGGCGCTCTTCTTCCAAGGAGGCTGGATCATCCAAGGAGCGGTAGTTGGGAAACAGTCCCTGCTCTAGCCCAACCAGGAAGACGACAGGAAACTCTAGCCCCTTGGATGAATGCAGCGTCATCAACGAAACGCGATCGCTGCTTTCGTCGCCATTGTCTAAGTCAGACGCCAGGGAAGCGTTGCCCAAGAACATCATCAGGTTCGACTCTTCGTTGTCGTCCTCAAACTGTAGGACGGCGTTGTACAGCTCCTGCACGTTGGCAATGCGCTCTTGGGCTTCATCGGTGCCCTTGTCTTGCCATTCGTCTAGGTAGCGCGAATCTTCGAGGATCCCCTGCACAATTTCCGACGCCGAATGGTCATCCACACGGGACTGCCAGGTTTTGAGCATGGAGGCAAATCCTAGGACGGCCTTGGCCGATCGCCCCGCTAAGGGCTTCACCGAGGTTTCGTCCTGCAAAATTTCCCAGAGGGGAACGCCTAGCTGGGTGGCGGCGCTTTCTAGGCGATCGATGGTGGCTTTGCCAATGCCCCGACGCGGTGTGTTGATGATGCGCTTTAGGCTGACACTATCGGCTGGGTTGGCGATCGCCCTCAAATAGGCCAACACATCCTTAATTTCGCGGCGATCGTAGAAGCGCAGACCGCCGACGATGGTGTAGGGAATTTCTTGGGAGACCAGAGATTCTTCAAAGGCTCGGGATTGGGCATTGGTGCGGTAGAGGATGGCAAAGTCGCCCCAGCTTAGCTCTGGGTGCAGTTCCTCAAGCTGACGAATCTGCCGCGTCACAAACTGGGCTTCTTCGACCTCATCGCCCACCCGGTTGCAAAATACCATTTCTCCCGTGCCTCGGGTGGGGCGCAGGATTTTGTCAATCCGTTCGGTATTGTTCTCAATTAGGTGGTTAGCGATCTGCAGAATATTTTCGGTGGAGCGGTAGTTTTCCTCCAGCTTCACCATGCTGCGGGTGTCGTCATCGGGGAGCCCATCGCCAAAGTCGCCTTGGAAGTCCATCAAAATGGTGAAATCAGCGGCTCGGAAGGAGTAGATAGACTGATCTGCGTCTCCCACCACGAAGATCGAACGATGGTGCCAATCGTCAAACTGCTCGGAGCTAGCGCCGTTGGTGGTCAGCAGGCTAATCAGGTCATACTGGGTGCGGTTGGTATCTTGGTATTCATCGACCAAAATATGGCGAAACCGCTGGTGCCAATAGCTGAGCACCTGTTCGTTTTGCCGAAAGAGCTGCACGGGTAGCAGAATCAGGTCGTCAAAATCTAGGGCATTATTGGCGGCCAGGGCCGTTTGGTAATGGGAATAGACATCGGCAATCACCCGCCCGCGATAGTTGGGCTGCTCGGCTTCGATGTCTTGCGGTGACCAGCCTTGGTTTTTGGCATTGCTGATGGCATAGCGCACCGATCGCGGATCAAATTTCTTGTCATCCAGGTTCAACTGCTTGGTGACGATCTCCTTCACCAAACTCTGGGCGTCCGATTCATCAAAAATCGAGAAGCTGCGCGTCCAAGTGCGTCCCTGGGGATCTTGGTACTTTTCAATATCAAAGCGCAGAATGCGGGAACAAAGGGCGTGGAAGGTGCCAATCCACAAATTCTTGGTCACCGTGCGATAGACCTGCGATCGCAGTTGGGTTTGCTGGGCAGGCGATAGAGCCTCCAAGGGTTTTTGGTGCCGGTGTTGGGCTTCCTGTTCTGCAAAGAGCCGTTCAATCCGCTCCTTCATTTCCCGGGCCGCTTTATTGGTAAATGTGACGGCCAGGATATTTTCAGGATCGACCCGGTGGGTGAGCACCAGGTTAGCAATCCGATAGGTGAGGGCGCGGGTTTTGCCCGACCCTGCCCCCGCCACCACCAACATGGGGCCACAGAAATGCTCCACAGCCCGACGCTGAGAGGGATTAAGATGGCTAAGAAAATCAAGAGATTGCGTCATGAAATGCCCGAACAGTGTAGCCGTTGCGATCAACCGTGTCGTGCCCACTGACCCCGTCAGCAGGACACAGACCCTATAGCTTAGGGTATCGCATCTGTCTCCGTACCGAACGGTTAATCAGGGGCGATCGCTCTAAAATCAGCCCATACAACGATTCTGTTAACCTGATCCTGCCGGTTGTTCGTCCCCAGCAGCAGCGTTTTTGGGATCAAGACAGGCGATCGCTTGAAATCAAGACAGGCGATCGCTTTCCAGACGTAAAGGCTGCGGATTCGCTCGGTCTAATCTGCTGGCGTATGCCGAGAAAAGACATAGATGCGCTGGGTTTCAAGCTGTCCGCAGAGTTCTGAGGGACGTAAGGTTTCGCCGTTGGCTTCATCCAGGCGGAAGAGTTGCCGGTGTAGTTTCACCTGCAGATTGGTGAAGGGATCGCCGCCGGGAGACACCAAAAATTCAAGCTGCTGCACGGTGCTCCAGGTTGCCAAGTTGTCTAAGATTTGCCCGATCGCAAGGACGTAGGGATGGGTGCAGTCTTGGTACCAGTCGGCGGCGGCAACGTTGGCTTGATCGAGCCCTAGATGGAAGGTGAGGGAGGATTTGCCAAAGAGAGCGATCGCCATGGGGCGGGCTTCTTCTTGCAGCAGCAGATCATGGGCAGTGGTCAGGTGGCGCAGTTTTTCGAGGCGATCGTAGCGTTCGGTGACGGAATGGGGTTCATCTTGCCATTGGATGGCGACGGTTACCAGATAGGTTTGCAGGAGCAAATGCCCGAGTTTTTGGGCTTTGGTGGCCAGATAGTCCACGTTGTAGGAGGTCGCTTCGATCAATAACGGCACCCGGTCTACCATCTCTAGGTCGTAGCCCTTAAGTCCGGCAATTTTGCGGGGATTGTTGGTGATCAAGCGAAACTGTTTGACGCCGATGTCGTTGAGGATCTGCGCACCGATGCCGTAGTTGCGCTGGTCGGCAGGAAAACCGAGTTTTTGGTTAGCCTCCACGGTATCGAGCCCCATGTCCTGTAGGGCGTAGGCCTTGAGCTTGTTCACTAGCCCAATGCCGCGTCCTTCTTGGCGTAGGTAGACCACAACGCCTTCCCCCGCCGCCTCGATCATCTTCAGGGCCGCCTGCAGTTGCATCCGACAGTCGCAGCGCAGGGAGCCGAGGGCATCGCCGGTTAAGCATTCTGAATGCACCCGCACCATGATCGGCTGCTGGGCAAAGGTGGCCGGATCGCCCTTGACCAGGGCAATGTGCTCAGAGTTATCCAGCAGGTTGCGATAGGCGTAGATTTTGAACTGACCAAACTGGGACGGCAGATCGGCCACCGTCTCTCGCCGGATAAAGCGTTCGTGCTGCAGGCGATAGCTGATCAGGTCAGCAATGCTGATGATTTTGAGATTACGCTCTTTGGAATAGGTCACCAGTTCTGGCAACCGGGCCATGGAGCCATCGGGGTTTTGGATCTCGCAGATCACCCCCGAGGGATACAGGCCTGCGAGGCGTGCTAGGTCAACCCCAGCTTCCGTGTGGCCGGCCCGCTTGAGCACGCCCCCTTCCCGAGCCCGCAGGGGGAAGATATGCCCTGGACGGCGGAGGTCGCTGGGTTTGGCTTGGGGGTTGATGGCAATTTGGATGGTTTTGGCCCGGTCATCTGCAGAAATGCCGGTGGTGACGCCTAGATGCAGGGCTCCGTCGATGCTGACGGTGAAGGCCGTTTGCTCGCTGCTATCTTCAAAAGAATGGCTGCTGACCATTAGGGGTAGTTCTAGCTCATCCAAGCGATCGCCCATCATGGCTAGACAAATCAGCCCCCGGGCCTCCACGGCCATGAAGTTGATCATGTCGGGGGTCGCAAACTGGGCAGCGCAGATCAGATCCCCTTCATTCTCGCGATTTTCATCGTCTACAACCACAATCGAACGTCCGGCCTTCAGGTCAGACAGGGCATCGTCGATGGAGTCAAATTGGAAGGTGAGATCCATAGTGTCAGTTGAGATTTCCATTGCACCGGGCTGCGATCGCGCAAAACAAGCTGGAACACCATCCGGGTGAGGACGGCTTCATGTTTCTTCAAAGTAGCGTAGATTCTTATTTTAGCCCGTTGACTTGGCACCCAGCCGCGAACTTTCATAAAAGCAGGGCGATCTCACAGGCGATCGGAGATGACTATCGTGGTGATCGGGATAGTGCTGATCAGGGATCCTAGTGCTGATCAAGGATCACTATAGTAGAGAAGGTAGAGAAGAGCTGCCTATCAAGCTTGGGAGTAACGTCTATGGCTGAGTATCAACGCATTGAATATCGCATTGGTTCTGATGGACAGATCATCGAAACGGTGATGGATGGTCTGGGAAGCGGCTGTCTTGCGGCAACCCAGGCGATGGAGCAAGCCCTGGGTGAGGTGGAGCAGCGCCAGTTTAAGCCGGAGTATGAGGCTGGTGCGGAGGTGGAGACAACTCTGTCAGCGATCGCCTCCCAATCTATCTCGCCTTCCTAACCCTGGTTCACCCAGCGCATACCCTTCATCGTTTACTAACAGGATTTCAGCGTCATCATGATTGGAGCTAGTGGATTTTTTCTCTTTGATCTGGTGATGACCGTCGTTGCCCCGATCACCACCCTAGCGGTGTTGGGCAGTGGGTCGTCTCAGCCGTCTATCGAACGTGCCGACGTGAATGAGCTACGCCAACAGTGTCGGCGGCTTCAGGCGCAATTGCAGACGCAAGAGGAGCAGGCGATCGCTCAATCTCGTTTAGATACCTTCGAGGCTTTGCAATCGTTACTCATCGGCTATCCTAGCGCGGCCAAGATGGTGGGTAGCCAGCCAGAGTTTCCAGCTCGACATTTGATGGCGATGCTGACGCCCTTGGATCACCTGCTCAACCAGTGGGGCTATGAGCGCATTGGTCAGCCTTGGGACTCGGTGTCCTTTGATCCTCGTCTGCATCAGCCCGATGAGGAGGATATCTCCGTGGGCGACTCGGTCTATGTGCGGTTTGTGGGCTACCGTCAGGGCGATCGCATTCTCTGTCCCGCGAAGGTGAGCCGCACGCTGCCGTCTAATGTGCAATAACGGCAAGATTCCAAACCGGCAAGGTTGCTGAACGGCAAGATTCCAGACCTGCAAGATTTAAAAACCGCTAGGATGATGTGACACAGTAGGGTTGAGCAATCAGGGTATGACGGCGATCGCCATTGATTTTGGCACCAGCAACACAGTTGTTGCCATTCAAGATGCGGCTAGCCAACGGCCCCAAACCCTGGTGTTTGATCGGCTCTCGCGCCGAATGCAAACGCCTCGGGGGCCGGTGAGTGTGGTGCCTAGCCTAGTCTTTGTGAAAGATGCCGAGACCTTGATGGTGGGGGAATCGGTGCGATCGCAGCGCTTGGGACAAGTCCAGCCCGATCGCTACTTCCATGGGTTTAAGCGGGATCTGGCTGCCGATTTTCAGCCACCGCCCCGGATCTTGGACGGTCAAACGTACACCGCCGCCACCGTGTCGGAGGCCTTTCTGCAGACTCTTTGGCAGCAGGTGCAGCAGCAGGGCATGACGCCCAGTCACCTGATTTTCACCGTGCCGGTGGGAGCCTTTGAGCGCTACCTCGATTGGTTTCGTACCCTGGGCGATCGGTTGGCGGTGCCGACGGTGCAGTTGGTGGATGAATCCACCGCTGCGGCGCTGGGCTATGCGGTGCGGCGGCCGGGGTCACGGGTGTTGGTGATTGATTTTGGTGGCGGCACCCTCGATCTGAGTCTGGTGCGCACTGTTCCTACCACCCAGGGGCAGCGATCGCTAAAAGCAGAGGTGATCGCTAAGGCCGATGCCTATGTGGGCGGGGTGGATATCGATCGCTGGATTGGGGAACGCTGTTTGCAGCAGTTGGGGCTAACTCGGGAGCAGATTGGCGAAACCGGCTGGCAAATGGTGCTGGAACGGGCGGAGCGGCTGAAAATTCGGCTGTCGTCGGAGGAGACGGCGACGGAAAGCTGGCTGGATGACGAGTCGTTCCGGGCCTATGACCTGACCTTGACGCAACGCGACTTGGCAGACTTGCTGGAAGACCAGCAGCTTCTCGACCAGGTGCGCCAGGCGTTGGATGAGGTCTTGGCGATCGCCCAACTAAAAGGCGTGGGCAAGGCGGATATTGAACTGGTGTTACTCGTGGGCGGCAGTTGCCAACTGTTGGCGGTGCAGCAGTTGATGCTGTCCTACTTTGGACGGCAGCGGGTGAAGATGCACAAGCCTTTTGAAGCCGTAGCCCATGGGGCGATCGCCCTCAGCCAGATTAGCGAGGTGGATGACTACCTGCACCACAGCTACGCCATTCGTTTGTGGGAGCCTTATAGCAAAACCTATTCCTACTTCAAAGTATTTGACCAGGGGACGACCTACCCCTGCAGTCGTTCTGAACCGCTGACCCTGCAGGTGGCCCAAGAGGGGCAAACCGAAATTCGTCTGGATATTGGCGAAGTTGCCGACCTGGCCCAAGCCGAACTGGTCTACGATGCCCAAGGACGGATGACCAGCAGCGCCGTCCATCGCCAAGAGTCGTACCGCTCTCTGGAAACGCACCATAATCCAGTATGCATTGCCCATCTAAATCCACCGGGACAGTTGGGTAGCGATCGCATTACCGTACAATTTGCCGTTACTGCCGATCGCACCCTGGTAGCTACGGTGCGGGATCTGCTGACGCAAACCACGCTGGTGGAACAAGGAGCGATCGCTACATTGCAATAGTGCGATCGCCCCTAGAGGTGAGCCCTAACGTCCTCCCATACCGGGAATCAGACCAGAACTGAGCCGCTTCAGCGCTCGGTTGGCCACATCTCCGTAGCGCAACTCACCGCAGAGAATCTGCCCCATGCGTTGGGTGGCCGACGGCCGCTTCACGCCAACTTTATAACCGATCCCCGGCACCCGGTAGAATACACCGGCTAACCGCTGGGCCCAGGCCATATCACTGCCCCATACCTCGTTGACCACCTTAGTGTAGTGTTCTAAGGCGTTGGCATCGCCTCCCAGGGCCGCATCGATCGCATCCGCTGCCTTCACGCCAGTGAGAATAGAGGGACGAATCCCTTCAGCGGTAAATGGATCCACCACGCAGGCGGCTTCCCCTGCCAGGACTGCATTCTGGGTATGCAGCACCTGATCGCCATCCCAGAGGCAGAGGGGATGGACAAACTGCTTGGCACTGGAGAAATCCACGCCAAACATCTTGGCATAGTCCATCAACGTAGCTTTAAAGTCCTGAGGGTCGCCCCCCCGGAATGTGCTGACGCTGATGGAATAACCATCTGCCTTCGGAAAGTTCCAGATATAGCCGTTTTTGACCATGCCGAATTCAAAATAAATTCGGTCGATATCCTGCCCTTGCTGGGTTGCTTCTACTTCCAAGGCTCCAGCCAAGCGACGCTTACGCTCCTTGAAGCCTAGCCATTGGGCCATGGGCCCTTTTGCGCCATCCGCTGCCACAAGATACCGACCCTCCAAGGGCCCTTGGGCTGTGTTCACTTGCCAGCGATCGCTCTTAAAGTCAATGCCCGTAACCTCAGTGCCATCTCGGAGTTCAGCGCCTTGCTCTTGGGCTTTTTGGATCAAAAAGTGATCAAAGACATCTCGCTGCACCATCCACACCGGCTCTGTGCTTTCAATTTCCGCATCCACCGGGTCTTCCATTTTCCAGGTATAGCGCACCGTCTTCACTTTCATGGAGATGGCGGGCGAGAAGTCAAAATCAAACCATTGGGCAATCTGCGGAGAAACACCACCACCACAAGGCTTGTAGCGGGGCAGAGATTCCTTTTCCAGCACGAGAACCGAGCGCCCCCGTTTAGCCAGATGGTACGCTGCTGCTCCCCCGGCTGGGCCTGCGCCCACAATGATGCAGTCATACATAGGGCTTTGATTCTCACTCCTAATTAATAATTGAAGGCACTGTGATCAAGGCTTGGGTTTGAGTCTAGAACTCCGAAGGTCGTCATGGAAGCCATGAACGCGGTTTGGAGAGAGGCGAATGCTCCAGCGCTGGCGATCGCCCTGCCTCGATCTCGTTGGATCTAGAGCATAGATGGTGCGATCGCCTATCAAAACAAGGGTCAAGCTCGTTTTGGATCAAGATGGTTGATCTCTGGAGCACTTGCTATTGCTAGGGTCTGGTCGATGATGAGGTTATCAAAGGAACATTGATCACAGTTTCAACATCAGTGGTTCCTGTTTATGTTGGCACGGTCTCCATATCGATGTCCAACAGCCAAGCAGGGGCAGACCACGGAAGTGCCGACGAGCGGTGCGTCTTGCGGATAGTTTCTAGCCTTAGGGCATGGAGCCAGGCAAACGAGAGCTGATGTCAGGAATTATGGTGATAGCTTGTGAGGTAGTTTGAAGAAACCGTGAAGAATCTGAGATTTATCTATGGAAGTAGAATAACGTTGGTGAATTCATGGTTAGAATACTTAACGTTTGGTGTTAACCACGAAGAGTCGTTAAGAGTCTTCGGTTCATCGAGACTAGCAGGGATGCTTTTGTTGAGGATAGGTTAAACGTTAAAAGCCCTCAATGAGGTTGTAGTTGTTCTGTGACCATCGACTTAAAAGCCTGTGAGCGTGTATTGGGCTGGTTGCCTAGTGCGTAACGGTTGAGGATAGTTCATTCTGATGCTGTCCTGCGTCATGTCTTCAGGGTGCAATGCTGATAAGGGACATTCCTTTAATGTGACGACGATCTAGCAATGAAGCTAGGTTGTCTCCATGGTTTAGGCTGCATGTTAACCCGCCTAGAGATGAAGCAAGATAAGCAGCTTATGTCAGTGATCTAAGGTATTTGAGCTTGATCACCGTGCATAGTAGCGTTGAACCGGTTCACTAAGTCTGAGGATAGGCCTCAATGATGAGTCTTATTGAAGCATTCTGCGACACCATGCGATCGCGTAGACCTAATCAAAGGCTTGCAGGCAATACTCAACCTGTCCAGCTTGGATATTAGATGGTAGGGTCTAAAGCTGTGATCATATCCATTGATGACATCCATGTCGAAGTCTGGCCTTGCATGGCAGCCAAGCTCATGAGACAAGGGATAGATATCCTTCGTCAAGCCTAGGTTTTACGGTGGCGCGCTCTCGTTCCAGTTTTGTTCAATAGCCCGCTCAAGGGTTCATCCTGCCTGTCTAGATAGGTCTTTCTACAGGTTTTTCAGGGTGGTCTGTATCGATGGCAGATACAGAAAATAGATATTCACATCACATTCAACCCAACACTGAACCTTATTGACTATGTTGACGAGTCGTTATCAGCGCGTGTGGACAAAAGCCCAAGACTATGCCCAGCGTAACTACGAATGTTTAACCAAAGAGCCTAATCTCTTTTTGATGCGGAAGTCTGCTCGGTTTGAGATGGTGCGGGATTGGGTTGACTTTACGCACCGATCGAGCCGTAAAGGATTGCCTGGAGATGCTTTTGCAGGATCTCTCTTTCCAGATGTAGATGTTGAGCAGACGGTACAGGCTTTGGAAACCGATGGCTTGGCGCTCCATCTCACCTTGCCAGCCGACATTCTGCAGGAACTCTTAGACTTTGCCTATACGGCACCATGCTATGGCGATCGCGATCCGTTGCTGGAGTTCCATATCAATCAGCAGGATGAGTTTGAGCAACAGCTAGGGCGATCGCTGCTGGTGGGAAGTTATTTAGACAGCCATGCCGACTGTCCTGCCTTTCAGCGATTGAAGAATGATCCCAAAATCTTGGCGATCGCTGCCCGCTATCTGCGCACAAAACAGCCTCAGTACCTCACCAGTGAAATCTCGTGGAGTTTCCCGGCTCCTAGTGATCTATATCAGCAACTGAAGGCCGCTCAAGTCTTCCACTACGACATTGATGACTATAAGTGCATCAAATTCTTCTTTTATCTCACCGATGTGGATGAAGAGAGCGGCCCCCATGCCTGCATTCGCAAAACCCATCGCCGGAAGAAGCTTGTCCATCAAGTGCTAGGACAACGCTGTGCATCCATTAGCGATGAGCGCCTTATGGAACTCTATGGACAGGATAACGTAGAGTCTATCTGCGGCCCGGCCGGGTCGGGATTTGTGGAAGATATCTTTTGCTTCCATAAAGGTGTACCGCCCCGCAGCAAGACCCGCCTGCTGCTGCAGTTTGAATACACCATGAACTACTATCAGGGGGCGCGATTGTATACCTAGACCGTAATTTTACTTAGCTTACTTTAACTTAGCCTGGAAAGGCATCAAAATCGCTCAGAAAAGCTCTGGGCGATTTTTTTGACTGGGTAAACTATCCGTAATTTTGCTGGAAATTTAGCTAATCTCCTTTGTCTGTCTCCGCAAAAATCAGGAGGCTGCTCCTAGTCATTTCTGAAAAGTTGCTGAAAACCGCAATTTAAATCCTCATTTTGTCGCTTGTGTTGCTGAGGGGTGGTGGTGCAACGTGCTAATGATTTCAATACTTACACGGAGTGAAAGTGTTCTTAGACCTCATAGGATGAGTTTATAAAGGTTTAGTAAAGCTCTCCTAGACTTAGTCTTATAACAAGTTTGAACCCCGGAGACCGTCTAGTTATATAAGGATGGAACACCCCATGGTTTGGCAAATACGTGTTCAGTACGCCAATGGTAACGAGCGAGTTATATGGTCATTTCGCAACCGTGAATCTGCCCTGAAGGGGATTGATGTTCTTTACTCCCAGGGCTACCCGATGCATATGGCCTATGTCGTTCGCTCCGTTGATGCTCCGATCGCTGCTTAGTACGCCCTTTTTTGACTCTATTTTGAGATTCCAAGTTTGACTCTGGATGTCCTTGCCCTTGTGCTCATCATTCAGCCAGGTTTGGCAGCCAAGACTGGGTTGCTGAACCCTAGGGCATCTGTTGGACGCGTTATAGGACTCACGGGACTCACGTTCCTAACCTTTGAGTCTGGCAGTGCGGCGTGATCAAGTGGCTTTCAGTCAACCGTCCTGTAGGGTGCCGTTAGGCGCAGCCTTAACGCACCGTCTCCTAAAAAGGAACGTCATCGTCATCAAAATCAATGGGTGGCTGGGGATGGGGTGCCGGCTCTGGCGTCGGGGTGCTGACCTTGGGGGCGGCGGTTGGCTGAGGTTGCTCAGAAGCACTGCCAGGCAAATCATCACTAGGTAGGTCATCACCAGGCAAGTCACCGTCTAGATCCACCAATTGCCCATTGAATGTTTCTGCTAAGAACTTGGCGGCCCGCGTCACCTCATCTTCGGGCTGCCAAGGGAGCGGCTCTAGGGAAGCAGGCTGGGCGGGTGCCGGTGTGGGTGCTGCAGGCTTAGGTGCAACTGGCGGTGCCGGCGCGGCTGGCGCGGCTGGGGAAACGGGCGGAGATCCGGCCGTTCTGGGTGCGGGTAGCGGTGCAGGTGCGGGCGGCGGTGGAGCTGGTGGAGCTGGTGCCATGGATCCTTCTGCGGCAACGTCTAGCTTGATGTGAATAGGACGTTGGAAATAGTTTCCTAGGGCGGCCTCTAGATTTGGCAGGCGCTCCTTGACCATGCGGAAGAGCGGCTGGGAGCGGGTTGTGATCCGAGCTTCGGTGCCGTTGAAGGCGGCTAGGGTACATTGCTGCCGCAGCAGCATACGGGTGGAAATGGGTTCAACTAGATCCAAGATCGCCAGCCACATGTCCGCTAGGGTTTGACGCACATCGGGTTCTGGAGCCGGTGCGGGTGGCGCTGGAGTCGGTGTGGGTGCTGCAGGGGAAACTGCTGGTGCGGGAACTGGTGCGGAGGCGGGAGCTGGTGTGGATGTGGCTACGGGTGCGGCAGGTATGGGTGTGGCGGGTGCGGCAGGTGCGGCAGGTGCGGCAGGTGCGGAAATAGGTGCGGGTGCAGCGGTGGCTGGCACAGGCGCAGGAAGGGGCGTGGGGATAGAGGCGGCTGGTCTGGATCTTGGTGATGGGCTGGCGGCGGGGGCGATCGCTGATGGCAACAGCCCCAAGAGCGTGACTTCCAGCCAGAGGCGGGGTTGGGTGGTATTTTTCACCTGCACTTCGGTGCTGCGTAGATGCTGCTGTCCGGCCAGAATGGTCGCGAGATCTAGATCCTGGGCAAAGTCGCACAGTTCGCCCCAGGTGGATGCGGTGATTGCGACTAGATCTTGGCGATCGCGAGCCGTTTTGGCAATCAAGACATCCCGGTAGAAGCTTGCCAGGTTTTGCAGCACAATCAGCGGTTCCCGTCCCCGGTTCATCAACTGCCGCGCCTGTTCCAACACCGCAACGCCGTCATCGTGAGCGATCGCCCTTAGCAAATTCAGCAAATCCTGTTCGGGCACCGCGCCGACTAAATCCCACACATGGCTGATGCTGATCGATTCGTCAATTAAACTCAGTTGATCCAGCAGACTCTCGGCATCCCGTAGCCCCCCCTGGGCGAGCTGGGACACAAGCTGAATCGCATCGTCCTCAATGGCAATCTGTTCCTGACGGGCGATCGCCATCAGGTGCTGGGTCATGGCGTCGAGGGGAATGCGGCGGAAGTCAAACCGCTGGCAGCGCGAAATGATCGTCGGCAGCACCCGCTGAGGATCGGTGGTTGCCAACACAAACACCACCTGCTCCGGCGGTTCCTCCAAGGTTTTCAGCAGCGCATTGAAGGCCGCTGTGCTCAGCATGTGACACTCGTCAATCACGTAGACTTTGTAGCGACATTGCACCGGAGCAAACTGGGCCCGCTCAATCAGTTCGCGAATATTGTCTACCCCGGTATTGCTGGCGGCGTCAATTTCAATCACGTCTAGGGCCGAGCCCCGGGTGATGGTGCGGCAGGTTTCGCAGGTGCCGCAGGGCTGGGCCGTGGGGCGCGATGTGGTCATGCAGTTCAGCGACTTGGCCAAAATGCGGGCGCTGGAGGTTTTGCCCGTACCCCGCGGCCCAGAAAATAGGTAGGCCGGCGCGATGCGCTGTTGCTCTAGCGCACTGGAGAGAGTTTTGGCGATCGCTTCCTGGCCCACTAGTTGGGCAAAAGTTTGGGGGCGATACTTGTGGTGGAGGGGTTCGTAGGGCATGGACGGTGAGGAACCGATAGGCGAAGGTCGAGATGCCGAGGCGGGGAAGAGTCGGTCGCTATCTATCTGGGGGCAAGCGCTGCACAGGCTAAGATGATGGACGATCCCAGACGCGGTTTCTAGCCTAACCCGGATGGTGCAATTCTCTAGGAGTAAGGAGTGGATAGGCCCTGCTGCTTGCGATCGCCCCAGCTCCATCATCTGTTGACGAATGGGTGATTGAATCGGCCATAACTCGCTGATCAATCGATCTTAGGTTTCTACCCGTATTGCCACTCTTCCCATGATGCCCCGACTGTCTACCATCCTGCGTCTCACCCGATCGCGACTGTCGCGCGCCATCGTTTTTTGGGTTTTTCTGAGCATCGTTCTCGTCGAAGCCGTGATTCTGGTTCCCTCCTATTATCGTCGCCAACAAGAACTGTTGAACCAGTTGCAGCAAGTTTCCCAGGAAGTGTTGTCGTCAGCGCTGACGGATTCGGTGTTGATGCAGAATCCGGAGGATATGCTGCCCGCGGTCAGCGAGAAGTTGCGGGACGATTCGGTGATCTTGGGAGCAGCTCTTTACTATACCCATGGCGTTTGGATCGATGCGTTTGGAGATGCACCGATGCTGGAGCCTGAGGAGATTGTGGCGGCGGCGGATGTCTCCACCATGGTGACGGACTATGGGGGCGATCGCTACGATGTCGGCTGGTTTTTTTCCACTGACTCCGGGGACTTTTTGCTGGTGGTGCGCCACGATGCCTCGGCGGTGCAGCCGGAGCTGAATGCATTTCTCTGGCGGATTGCTGGTCTAGTGGCAATCATTGCTTTGGTGGTAACGGCGGCTACCATGGTCACCCTGGGCAAGATTGTGATTGTCCCGATTCTGCGCCTGCGAGACGATTTGCTAACGGCCACGGATATTGTGGGGACAGATTGCCCCGATCCTGAGTTTCGCAGCCTAGCGCGTCCAAGGCAGGATGAACTGGGGGAGGTGATTCAGGCGTTTGTTGATCTGTACGATCGCGTTCAGCAGGAAATTAGCGATCGCGTCCAGGCTGAGGCGGCGCTGCGGGAAGAGCAAACGCGATCGGAAAAGCTGCTGTTGAATATTCTGCCGGCCACGATTGCCACCCAGTTGAAGCACGATCAACGGGCGATCGCTCAGCGATCGGAGCAGGTGACCATCTTGTTTGCTGACCTGGTCGGCTTCACGTCGCTCTCGGCCCAGATGACGCCCACGGAACTTGTCAATACGCTCAACACCATCTTCTCCGCCTTCGATCGCCTGGCAGAACAGCATCGGGTGGAAAAAATTAAGACCATTGGCGATGCCTATATGGTGGTAGGCGGTATTCCCGAACCCCAATCTGACCATGCCACAGCGATCGCTCAGATGGCGCTGGATATGCAGCAGTTCATTCAGACCTTCTCGACCAGCCAAGAGCATTCGTTTCAACTGCGCATTGGCATTGGCACCGGCGTAGTGGTGTCTGGCGTCATTGGTCTCACCAAATTCAGCTATGACCTTTGGGGGAATGTGGTGAACCTAGCCAGCCGCATGGAATCCCAGGGCATCCCCGGCAAAATTCAGGTGACCGATGCCACCTACCACTGCCTCAAGGAGCAGTTTGAGTTGGAAGAACGAGGCCTGCTCAAGGTGAAAGGTTGGGGAGAGGTGACCACCTATTTTCTAGTGGGCCGTAAAGAAGCTTAGGGGTTGGCTCATCTTCCTCCTAGGTGCTGGCCCCACGGCTGAATCGGGTCGGGAATCATCGTCGATGCTCGATGGGTGATCAAGGTGTGCGACATTCCATCTAGCACTACGTCCTAGTGCTAGATGGAATGTGAAGGAGAGCAAGATCGCACCAATTGTTCATACAGAGCAACCTTTGTTGATGATCGCAGCCCACAATTATCCAGGGTGATGTCTATCTCACCCATTGATGGAAGCCATGACCAGCCGCTTCAAACTGGCTCCGTCAGGTATTAGGATGAATTATTAAGGATTGCTACAGGCGATCGCCGCTTCATAGACCCTAGATTCGGTCGCTTCAATCCCCTGTGAGTTCAGGCAGTTAGTTTTCTACGAGGTAGTTTTTTCATGACGGCAGTAACACCCCGCCCCGCTTTTTGTGAGGGAATTCGCTTCTTTGGCGAAAACCTAGCCCCGTTTGAAACCTATGGCCAAACTCCTGCCATTGCCGTGGGGCAAAAGGCGATCGCGTCCCCCAGTGATCCTGCTGCTGTTTTTCAAACTCTCTTGGCTGCCGATGCCCTGCGCTACCTCACGCTGCAAGTTACGGCTAGCAAGGAATCTGGGCACCCCGGTGGGTTTGCCAGTATTGCCGATGCGATCGCTTCTTTGATGATGCTAGGGCACAAAAATATCATCACGGAAGTGGGGCATCATGCCCCCGGTTTTTACAGCAATATGTTCCTCGATCGCTCCCTAGAAGATATGGGCATCACCACGGTGCAGCATATGGGCGATCGCTTCCGAGAAACCCATGGGCTCTTGGGGCACCTATCGGGCCAAATTCCTGGGTTGCTCAACCCGGCAGGGCCCTTGGGCCAGGGGCAACATTTCGCCATGGCCGGCGCTAAGCTGCATCCAGGTACCCTGTTTCCGGTGACCATTGGGGACGGTGGTTTGGGTGAACCCTACATCATGAGCAGCTTTGGGCATTTCAACACCGCCTATCCCACGGCGACCAATTTTCTACCGATTTTGGTCTGGAATGGCTACAGCCAAGAGCACCACAGCATGGTGTCTACTAAAACCAATGAGGAAATGGTGGCCTACTGGCAGGGCAACGGCTTCGCCAATGTGATCTTGGTAGATGCTAAAGAGTTTGATGACGCCGATCAGCCAGAGGCCTACGTCGATAGCACCCGCTTCTCCTTAAGCCAGCGTCTGGCCTTCACTCAAGCGGTGCTCGAAGCCACCAACCGGGCTGCAACATCGGCCCTGGGCGGTACCCTGACGGTGTTGATCGTCAAGCAACTCAAGGGAGCTGGGGTGCATAAGCGGGGTGCCCAGTCCCACAACCTCTATCCGGGAGACAACCTGGATCGTGACTACATTGTCAGCGCATTGCAGGAGCGGGCCCTATCGGTGGCTGCCTGGGATTTGGTGCGCACCAATTTTGAGCGGGCGGGGGGCGGCCCGGCATCGAAGACGGTGGTGACGGAAACGGAACTGCCCTTGCCGGATCTAGGCACCCTGCCCCTGAACGAATTTCCGGTGGGCGGTGATAAGCAGGTGGCAACGACAGCTATGGGAGCGATCGTCGGCCATGTGGGTCAGAAAGATCCTGCTTTTGTGGTCACCAATGCGGACGGTAATGCCGCCTCGGGGATCAACAATATCAATGTGGCCTTGAAAATCATCCACCCCACTACGGATGAAACCTATTACCAGCAGCCCCAGGGTCAGGTCTATGAACCCCTGAGTGAAGATGCCTGTGCTGGATTAGCTGTAGCGCAAGCGCTGTTTGGGGCACGAACCCTGTGGTGTTCCTATGAATCCTTTGCCATCAATGGTCTGCCCATTTGGCAAACGGTGACCCAAGCCATGGCTGAACTGCGCCGTCCCACGCCTTCAACCATTACCCTATTTACCGCTGGGGCGCTGGAACAGGGGCGCAACGGCTGGACGCACCAACGCCCTGAGGTAGAAAACTACTTCGCTGCCATGATGCGTAACGGGAATGTGTTTCCCCTCTTTCCCTGCGATGCCAACAGCATTCAGGTTTGCTATGAGTGGGCGTTGGAAACGCGCAATAAAGGGGTGACGATTACCGCGAGTAAGTCAGCCTTGCCGGTCTACACCACCTTCGATCAAACCCGCCAAGCCCTCAAGGATGGAGCCATTGTGCTGCAGGAAACGCCGGGCGATCGCACCGTCGTTCTAGCTGTGCTCGGCGATATGACCCTGCTACCGGCCTATGCAGCGGCGGCCCAGCTCCAGGACGCTGGCATTGGCAGTCGGATTGTGTCGATCATCAATCCCCGTCGTCTCTACCGTCCTAGCGATACCGCCTGGGATAGCTGTTCTCAAGCAGACGGCAATTTCTTGAAGGATGCAGGGTTCGATCGCCTCTTTGGGGGCGATGTGCTGTTGGGGATCACCGGCGGCAGTAGTGCCATGCTGGAGCCCATTATGCTGCGCAGCACCAGTCCACGCGATGTCTTTGCCTGGAAGCGTGGCGAAACGGCGGCCAGCGCTGGGGATGTGATGAAGATCAATGGCTTGACGGCGGAGCAGTTTGTGCAGCGGGCTCAGGTGCTGTTGGACGCATAGCCGAGGGCGATCGCTCCCTCAAGATGATGATGTATTCAGCCTAGGCTTCGCGATACCATCAAGATAGACCGATGATGTCACGGTTTGTTGATAGTGCCGGTTTGTTGATAGTGATGGAGGAGCCTGGGATGGATGCAATCTCGGCCAAGGGCGATCGCCTAACCCTGACGTTGGGCCACTATGCCCATCAGATTTTACATAAGCTCTACCGCCGCATTGTGAAATTTGAGGTAGAGGTATATCGCGATACCGACCCAGAGCCGCTGCACCAAATGCGGGTGGGAATGCGACGGCTGCGGACGGCCCTACATGTGTTTCAAGGGGTGGCCCATTTGCCAACCGGGGCAGATGACAAGGCCATTCGCAAATTCGGCAAAACTCTAGGAACCTTGCGGGATCTGGATGTCTTAAGCGATCGCCTCCGGCATGACTATCGCCCAGCTCTGTTTCCGGTGGAGCAGCGCGAACTGGATAAGTCGTTGAAAAAGCTGGCAAAACAGCGCAAGACGGCCCTAAAACGGGTGCGTAAAACCCTACGCGGCAAACATTACAAGCACTTCAAGCGATCGTTTCAAGCTTGGCTCGATGCCCCGATCTATGGCACCGTGGCAGGGTTATCCCTGCGGCAGGGTTGGCCAGATGTGGTGCAGCCCATCACGCAACGGGTGCTGCTGCATCCCGCCTGGATGATTGACACTGAAGGTTCTCCAGAGGGCGATCGCGTCGCTAAGCCCGAAACGGCTGGACAGGTTTCCCATGCCTCAGCGCTGCTGCTGCACGACCTACGCAAATGCATTAAACAGCAGCGCTATCAGATGGAATTTTTTATAGATCTTTACGATCATCCCGACCAGCTTGAGGGTTGGAAAACCCTGCAAGACTGCCTAGGGCAACTGCAAGACGGTGCCGTGATACGAGACTTTCTTCGGAAAACTCTAGGACGGCATTGGGACAAACTCGTGCCCAACCTTGTGCAGCGGCTGACGGTCGATGAACAGGCAGCCCGACAAGAATGGCGATCGCTGCAGCCCCACTATCTAGATTGGCAGGTGCGCCAGTCTCTACGGCAGGTGTCTAAGGAGCGATCGGGCTATCAGCTATCTGGGGCGCTGAATGGGATGCCAGATGGAGTTCCAGATGGAGTTCAAAATGAAGTCCCAGGTGGAGTTTCAAATGGAATCTCAGATGGAGCATCGGAACCAGAACACCTGCAAGCTCCGTCGGATGAATCTTCGACGCTCCATCCCTCTTCGTTGTGATCCGTTGGGATCCTAGCTTGGTAGGGGATCAAAGGCATTGAGCATGTCCGCCATCTTCAGCACCATCTGGGGCTGGTCGGGGATGCCATGGAGCGTGAGGGTGCCGGAGGCGCGCCGCACTCGTCCTAGGGCTCCTGCTAGGGCCCCCAACCCGCCCACATCCATAAAGCCGAGGTTGCGGCAGTCAATCACTAGGTGGGTCGTCCCGTCTGCTAGGGTATCCGTGACCCAGTTCAGCAAGTCTCGTCCTGTGAGGGTACTCAGGATGCAGTCTGGCTGAAATACTCGTACGTTAGGTAGATTCATCCATTCACTCATATTTACTCTGCAACTATGACGCAACAATCACATCCAGAACGAATTGCGCAACCCTGATGGGATCATCCGTCTCCCGATGGAGTAAGCTCCACGGGTCTCAGTCATCGATCGAACCAAGGTCAGCATCCCTTTCAGGCGACCTAACTAAGCCGGTTGACTGAATTTTCCGCCATTCTGCGCCCTGATCAAAACCTTAGGAACTCTTCCCATAACCCTGATGGGGAAGGATAGCGAATGGGATGCACGCAGCTTGGGTCAAGGAAGACCCTAATCAGATCTGGGAGATGCCATGGGCGATCGCCCTAGGATCTAAGCACTAGGCTTCATATCCAGCTTTCAGCGAAGGTAGGACTACCGGTACTAGGCCTATCTACGCTGCTATGGCTAGACGGGATGAAGCTTGGTACTTAGATGTAGCCGTTGTCCTGAATGTCTACAGCAAGCTATTGAGCTTTCTTAAGAGATGCCTTGGGCTAATCCTCTCTCCATGATGTCTGTGTGTCATGGATCTAATGATGGAGTTGTTCGTCAAGGATGGACTATCCAAACCAGCCGATCGTCTGGGCATGGTGTGCGTCTTACGGAGGGCTACATCGGGATCGCTTGGATAGCTAAACAGCTCGGTTGTGTGGGTGGATGTAGAGATCTAGTCTCATGGGTTAGGTCATGAAGCAACCCTGGAGATATTCAAACGTTTGAACGTTCGATCTAGGACTTGTCTTAACCAGACTGACCCCATCTATCGTCTTAATCTCCACCCTTAGGTTTGTACTCGGTCTCACGGCTAGAGCCACCCTTTTAACCAATACACCACGATGCCGATGTATTCCCGAATCACACGGGTCACATGTTGTAAGTTGTAAGCTTCGGGTAGGGAACGTAGGATGGCGGCCTGATAGGTTTGTTCGCGGGAGACCACCGGTGAGGAAGCAATAAAATCTGTGGGAGCAGGAATGGTCTCAATACCTTGTTTCTCAAAGATTTTGAGCGATCGCGGCATATGAACAGCCGAGGTAACCAACAGCACCCGATTGATGCCCCGTTGATCGAGAATTTGTTTCACATTGACGGCATTTTCATAGGTATTAATGGACGTTCGTTCTAACACCATGGCTTCACGGGGAACCCCCATGGCTTCTAAAATTTCAGCCATATCGTCGGCTTCTGCACCCCGAGGCCCAAACCAATCGATGCGTCCACCGCTCAAAATCACGAGTGGCGCTTTGCCCTGAAGGTATAACTGTGCGCCATGTAAGGGGCGATCGCCTGCTTCCAGCACATCCACCCAGGGGCGGGGATATTCTTGGGCACGCACGGCACCCCCCAGTACCACGATCGCTTCCGCATTGGGTAACTCCTCTGCGGGAATATGCTGCCACTCTAGCGATCGCAACATCGCTTCGGCGGTGTAAGTATTACTACTGACTAACAGCACAATTAGAGCGATCGCTAAACTGCCCGCTGCCCACCGAGGCCGTCGCCAAAGGGTGATCAGGGCTACCACAATCATTAAGCAGGTGAAGCCCAATGGGAAAACCAAGGTGGGCAGGAACTTTGAGAGGAAGAAAAACATGGCAGCTCAGTTGAAGGTCTAGACTGTGACAATTTAGAAATGTTCCGTCCAGATTGTACCCATTTCCGCTATAAAATCCGGCTGTAGCAGCAGGTATCTCCTGGGACTCGATTCCCACGAACACCACTACGAGAAAAACGTGAGTGCTAGCCCCACAACTCCGCTCACGTTAGAGAATAGTTGCCGACCCAAACATCGTAATTGCCAGCATTGCTAGCGCCTAAAACGCCTTGGGTTTGCCCCACCACATAAACATGACCGTTGGCACCCACCGTGATGCCGTAGGTTTCCTCATCCGCAGCGGTGCCTGTTTGAAGACTGGCGATCTCGCGACCGCTGCTGGAATATTTGACGATCCAAGCATCACTACCGCCTTGATGGCTGCCAAAGAGGGAGCCTTCGGTTTCGCCGGTGACGTATACATTGCCCGCTGCATCAAGGGCGATCGCTTGGGCCTCATCCAAGCTGCTGGTGCCAAACTGGTTGAGCCACTGCTGATTGCCGTTGGTGTCATACTTCACAATCCAGGCATCGGTGTCGCCAGCGCTGGTTTGTCCTGGCAGGCTGCCCTCGGTGTGGCCTACCGCGTAAACATTGCCGGCCCTATCGACGGCTAAGCGCCGTGCTGTATCGGTGCCGCCGGAATCCAGGGTGTTAAACCAAAGCTGAGTGCCGTTGGCGCTGTATTTGGCAATAAAGGCATCGCTGTTGGAATAGGGATTGCCGGGGTTGTTGATGTCTAGCTGAGCGTTGGTGATCCCCGCTACGTAGATATTGCCCGCTGCATCCACCGCAATGCTGGTGGCGGCGGCCTGTCGGCTGATGTCGTCAAAATCCCCAGAACGCTGTTGGAGATTGCCTCCATTGGTGTAGCTAGCCACAAACGTATCGCTAGTGAGAGGTAGCGAGGCTTGAACGGCTGCCCCAGCGAGCAGCACGGTGCCATTGGCATCAACGGTGACATCTGCGGCAGAGTCAAGGGTGCGAATGTCTAGGGTGTCTTGGTCTTGGGATACCAGTTCACCGTTGATGGTGCGATAGTCGGCTAGGACGACATCACCAGATCCTAGGAAAATTGGGTTAGGGCTAGGTGTACCCAAATTCCAGGTGCCGACGGCGTATAGGTTGTCGTTGGCGTCTATGGCTAGACCAGAAAAGATGTCCCTGCGGCTGGTGCCGACTTGGTCTATGTCAAGTAACCCACCGCCAGCGTTAAAGGCAGCAATAAAGGCATCCTGTCCACCGGCGGAGGTGCCTGCCAAATTGCCGCCGGTGGTACCAGCGACGTAGACCCGATTCTGGCTATCTACCACGATGCCGTAGGCGTAGTCGTTGGCGGCGGTGCCGATTTGACTAATCCACTCTTGGGTCAAGGTTTGCGTCAGGAGAGGATTGGCCTGAACGGTGAGGGCGTAGCGGGTTTGGGCATTGCCTCTGGGCGTCACCCGTAGGTAGTAGGTGCCAGCTTCTAGCTCTGTGGTGATGCGTTCGTTTCTGGTGCCTGCTTGGGTGGAAGCCTCTAGGAGCCGACCGCGGTTGTCGAGCAGGCGTAGGTCGGCGTTGGCCTGTAGGTTGGACAGGCGGAGATTAATCTCGCGAGCTTCATCTAGGGTGAAGCGATAGAAGTCATTGCGGTCAGAGGGGCCCACATAGTCGCGAAAGGTACGGAGGCGATCGCTTGCGATGATTGCCCGAGCTTGACCCCGGCTATCCCCAGCTCGATCCACATTGGCACTCATGCGTAGCCGGTATCGAGTATTCCCTTGTCCTCGGTAGACTCGAATGTAGTAGATGCCAGGATTGAGATTGAGGTTAATGCGTTCATCTTGGCGACCGGGGCGAGCTGATCGGGTAATACGACTGCCATTTCGCCGCTGAAGCTCCACATTGGCATTGGCCTGTAGCCCTGATAGGGTGAGGTCAAAGCTGGTGCGTTGCTGAAAGCGTACCTGATAGTAGTCGTTAGGGGCAGAGCGACTGACAACATCCGCAAATGTACGTGGGCGACTACTGAGTTGAATCCGTGGAGCCTGGGTACGACTATTGCCTGGTGACGTTGCCATGGGAGTGCATCCGTAACTATAGGGAAATTTCTCTCAAACTGTCCCATGCTAGAGGGCGATCGCAACCGTTTTATGGAAACTTTATGCAAACTTCACTCGGTATACGAACAGTCAAATCTCTAGCTTCCTCCCTCTCCTCCTGCACGAGTCCTTCGATAAGCCGGGTAGACGCATTACAATATCTTCAGTACGATCGCTTTTCTCTAGAGATTTCTTAACCTGTTCACCCCACTCAACGCTCCGGATCACTGGGCTGACCGACTGATCCTAGGTCAGGTCATTAGGTCTAGCAGTTGGGATGGGTAGTATGGGGGCTGAAAGGCTAGGGCTGAAGTACGAAACGATCGGAGACTCCGCTTGCATGGTGAATTGAGGCTCTATGACTGACGCACCCGTCTCTCGCATTCGTAATTTTTCGATTATTGCTCACATCGACCACGGTAAATCCACCCTGGCGGATCGCTTGCTGCAATCCACTGGCACCGTGAGCGATCGCGACATGAAGGAGCAATTTCTCGACTCGATGGATCTAGAACGGGAGCGGGGGATTACGATCAAGCTCCAGGCGGCCCGGATGCACTACCAGGCGCGGGATGGCGAACAGTATGTGCTGAATTTGATCGACACGCCGGGACATGTGGATTTCTCCTACGAGGTGTCGCGATCGCTGGCTGCCTGTGAAGGAGCGCTGCTGGTCGTGGATGCCTCCCAGGGTGTGGAAGCGCAAACTTTGGCGAATGTATACCTAGCGCTAGAGCATAACCTGGAAATTATTCCTGTTCTCAACAAAATTGATCTCCCCGGTGCCGATCCAGAGCGGGTGAAGGCAGAAATCGAGGAAATTGTTGGATTGGACTGTAGCAATGCCATTTTGGCCTCTGCCAAGGAAGGCATCGGCATTGATGACATCCTAGAGTCGATTGTCTATCTCGTACCGCCGCCCCCAGACACCATGCAGGAGCCGCTGCGGGCCCTGATTTTTGACAGTTACTATGATGCCTATCGCGGCGTAATTGTCTATTTCCGCGTGATGGACGGGGAAGTGCGTAGGGGCGATCGCGTTCGGCTCATGATCTCGGGTAAGGAGTATGAAATTGATGAACTAGGCGTGTTGTCTCCAACGCAGGTGAAGGTCGAGGCTCTCCATGCTGGCGAAGTGGGCTACTTTGCCGCGGCCATTAAGTCGGTTGAAGATGCTCGGGTTGGCGATACCATCACCCTTGCCAAGGGATCGGCGAAGGAGCCGCTGCCGGGCTACACCGAAGCCAAGCCCATGGTCTTTTGCGGTCTCTTTCCCACCGATGCCGATCAGTTTGAAGATCTGCGGGAGGCGCTGGAACGGCTGCGCTTAAATGATGCAGCGTTGCAATATGAGCCAGAAACCTCCAGCGCCATGGGTTTTGGCTTCCGCTGCGGGTTCCTAGGGCTGCTGCATATGGAAATTGTCCAAGAGCGGCTGGAGCGCGAATATAACCTGGATTTGATCACTACTGCTCCCTCGGTGATCTATCAAGTGACGACGATTGATGGGGAGGTGTTGATGATCGATAACCCCTGTCAGTTGCCCGATCCGCAATATCGCGAGTTGATTGAAGAACCCTATGTCAAGGTAGAAATGATTACCCCGGAGGCCTTCGTGGGCACCTTGATGGAGCTGGGGCAAAGCCGTCGGGGCGAGTTTAAGGACATGAAATACCTAGCCCAGGGGCGCACCACCCTCACCTATGAGATTCCCCTAGCGGAAGTGGTCACAGACTTTTTTGATCAGATGAAGTCGCGATCGCGGGGCTATGCCAGCATGGAGTATCATCTGATTGGCTATCGGGTCAATCCTTTGGTGAAGCTGGATGTGTTGATCAACGGCGACAAGGTGGATCCCCTGGCGACGATTGTGCATCGCGATAAGGCCTACTACGTCGGTAAGGCGCTGGTGGAGAAGCTCAAGGAATTGATTCCTCGCCATCAGTTTAAGATTCCGCTACAGGCGGCGATTGGTAGCCGAATTGTGGCCAGTGAGAGCATTCCAGCCCTGCGTAAGGACGTTCTTGCTAAGTGCTACGGCGGGGACATCAGCCGTAAGAAGAAACTATTGCAGAAGCAAGCTAAGGGTAAGAAGCGCCTGAAAGCGATCGGTACCGTGGATGTACCTCAAGAAGCGTTCATGGCGGTGCTCAAGCTATAAGGTTGCCTACTACTCTGCCGACTACCGTCTAACGCCAAACGGCCGCCCCATGGGGCGGCCGTTTGTTCGAGAGCTGGCTTGGTTGTCTGGGAGTTGAAGCTTGAGCGATCGCCCCTTCTGGATAGTTGCTACACTCCAACCGTTGGGGCTCGTGGCATGGTTAACCTAGGGGCGATCGCTGGGGTCTATAGGCTGACGGGTGTAGAGGGGTCAGACTGCAGTTCATCTTGACGCATGGTCAAAAACCGAATGATGTCTTCACTAAAGCGCATGTCTCGCTCCATTGCAGCGACCGCCGCCGGTTCTGCTTCGTAGTTCATCTGGATGTAGATCCCTTCTTTGTGATTCTGAATTTCGTAAGCTAGGCGACGTTTGCCTCGGTGTTGGGTATCAATAGACTCAACGCCGTTGTCTTTGAGAATGCCTTGATACTTGGTGATCACTTGATCGGCCATCTCTTCACCCATGTCTGGGCGCAGGATGTACATGGTTTCGTACGCACGTTTCATAACAAACAACTCCTTATGGACAAGTGGCCTCTGCTGTAAAATTGCCCTAGTCCTTTTTTGACTCAGTAGACCTAGAGCGATCGCTCTTCCGTCGTCGTTGGTCTGTCCTCTGACGAACGGATTCCCTGAGTCGCATGACATGGCTCAGCAAAGGCAAGGATATACAATCATACACTACGTTTAGGTCAACCCACTATGGCGCAGCGCTACGTTCGAGTTAAAACCCCGCCTGGGCAGCTTTATTACGGGTTACTGCACCTCGATCGCCAAGTGCAGATCCTGGATGCCCCGCCTTGGCTAGGGGGGCAATTAACCGAGCAATTTCTCAATCCAGATGAGTTTGATGTTCTGGCTCCCTGTGCGCCGTCTAAAATTGTGGCCATTGGCAAAAACTATGCCAAACATGCTGCAGAAATGGGAACGCCTGTGCCGGAGGAACCGCTGATTTTTATGAAGCCACCGACGGCGGTGATTGCTACAGGACATGCCATTGAGTACCCGCCCCAGTCGCAACGGATTGACTATGAAGGCGAGCTGGCCCTGGTGATTGGCGATCGCTGCTTTAACTGCACGCCGGAGCAAGCCCGGTCGAAGATCTGGGGTTATACCATCGCCATTGATGTCACTGCCCGCGATTTGCAACAGCGCGATAACCAATGGGTGCGGGCGAAGGGGTTCGATACCTTCTGTCCCCTCGGGCCATGGATTGTCCGGGAACTGAGTGCCGGAGCCATGCTGCAGACGTTTCTCAACCAGCAAAAGGATCCGGTGCAGTGCGCCTCGATTGACACCATGGTGGTGTCGCCGGAGCAGTTGGTGTCCTACATCAGTCGGGTGATGACCCTGTTGCCGGGTGATGTGGTGCTCACCGGAACGCCGGAGGGCGTGGGGCCGCTGCAGGTGGGGGATGTCATTCGGGTGGAAGTCGAGGGCATTGGCAGCTTGGAGAGTTCGGTGATTGCCCGTCCTGAACCAGACTCTAACCCGTCTTCCTCGGAGGATGCGATCGCTCCCTAGTCTCTTCTGTAGGAACTCGGACTCAGGTAAACCTAAAACGCGGGAAGGATATAGAACATCCCCCCCGCGTTGCTGCCTGGTGTTTAACTGGCTTGAACTGAAACTACACCCGTGCCGCCACCACTTTTTGCACCGCTTCAATAATTTGAGCCGGTTGCACAATGGTCAGTGCTTCCAGGGTGCCGTTGTAAGGCGTGGGGATGTCTTGCGATGCCAACCGCAAAACGGGGCCGTCTAGTTCATCAAAGAAGCGATCGTTAATCGATGCGGTTAGCTCTGCGCCGATGCCGCCCGAACGCATACATTCTTCAACGATGATCACCCGATGGGTTTTGGCAATGGATGCTCCAATGGTTTCAAAATCCAAGGGCTTCAGGGAAATTAGGTCGATCACCTCAGGATCGTACCCCTCTTTCTCCAAGGTTTTAACCGCATGCATGACGTGGTGGCGCATTCGTGAGTAGGTGAGGATGGTGACATCCTTGCCCTTGCGCACCAGTTCTGCCTTGTCTAGGGGCAAAACATATTCGTCATCTGGCAAATCTTCTTTGAGGTTATAGAGCAGCACATGCTCAAAGAAAATCACCGGATTGTCATCGCGGATAGCGGCTTTGAGGAGCCCCTTGGCGTTATAGGGCGTAGAGCAGGCCACCATTTTCAAGCCAGGTACACCTTGGAAGTAGGCCTCTAGCCGCTGGGAGTGCTCTGCCCCAAGCTGCCGACCGACCCCGCCGGGGCCACGAATCACAATAGGAATCTTGAAGTTACCACCGGAGGTATAGCGCAACATGCCAGCGTTGTTAGCAATTTGGTTAAATGCCAACAGCAGAAATCCCATGTTCATGCCTTCAATGATCGGGCGTAACCCGGTCATTGCGGCTCCGATCGCCATTCCTGTGAAACTATTCTCTGCGATCGGCGTATCGAGCACCCGCAGATCGCCATATTTTTTGTACAAATCCTTCGTGACTTTGTAGGAACCGCCATAATGTCCCACATCTTCCCCTAGCACAAAGACGCTAGGGTCGCGGGCCATTTCTTCATCGGTTGCTTGACGGAGAGCGTTAAATAGAAGGGTTTCTGCCATCTGATGGAAGGAAATGTATCTAAGGGTTCAAACTCGATATCTGTCCAGACTACAATTCTAACGGGACGAGGGCCTCTTTCGTGATCACTTCAAAAGTTCTCTAGTCTTTTTCCAAAGAGTTGGGTCTTGGTTCAAGGCTAGTCTAGGGCTTAGACGACATGGTGATAGTGTTCCATGCGTCCATTTGTATACTTAAAACTAGCCTTCTAAGACAGGACGAACCCTGGCGTTCCTTTTCCTGAGAGTCTGACCATGCAATCGCGCTTAATACTACAACCCATTTGCCTTGTGAGTGTGTGGAATGATAGATAAATTTCGATGGATCATGCGATCGCTCCTAGGGCGGCTGTTTGTTCTAACGCTCGTTTCTGCCTTGCTGATGCTCGGTGCCAGTCAAGGTGCATTTGCCCGAGTCCGGGTGTTATTTAGCCTCAGAAGTGAGCCGGTTGAAGCACAACTGCCAACGGTTGAAGCGATTCCCAATCCGTTTAAAAATCCCGCCCTGTTGCCTGCAGTACCCAATCCATCCATTGGCTATGATCCTCCCCAGCGCACTGCCATGGCTGATCCCAGCAACTACGATAGGCGGATTTTGCAGGATGTTGATGGCAATCTGCTCACCAATCCTCTCGTGGTGGTGCTTCATGAAACGGTTGGGACAGCCCAAAGCGCTATTTATCTATTCCAGACCCACCATCCCGATGATTGGGATCAGGTGAGCTACCACGTAATCATTGAACGAGACGGCACGGTTGTGTATATCGTTCCTATCGAAATGCGAGCCTTTGGTGCGGGCAATTCGGTTTTCGTCAACGCCAATGGGCAAGTGGAGGGTGTGCGCACCAATCCCGACTTTCCTCCCTCGGTGAATAACTTTGCCTACCACATTTCCCTAGAGTCTCCACCGGGCTCCTGGGAATCTGGGCCAACCCATCGAGGCTATACCGAGGAGCAGTACCAGTCTCTAGCCTGGCTGCTGGCTAGAACCGACATTCCCGACGATCGCATCACCACCCATGAGGCCGTTGATCGCACCGAAAGCCGTATTGATCCCCGCAGTTTTGATCGGGAGCGGTTTCTGGCTATCTTGCACCAGTATCCTAATCGCCCAGCTTAGGGAGCGAGAATTGTAGCAGAAAGCGTAGTCTTTGTGGCAGGTGGCTTGTGGTTATATGACAGAATATGAGAGATGGGAATGTATGGCCGTACTTAAGTAAGGGCATCCTGAATGTGTAGCGAGGTTGATTGGAACAACAGCAAAGCCTAAGCCTAAGGGTAGGCAGGTCTAAAACAAGCATGGCTGGTGCGATCGCCTTTGGTCTTGAGCAAGCGATCGCCTCCCCTCACGGGAGCGGCAAAATCTTCGTTCGTTTCGTTAGTATTAAAGATAAATCAATTATGAGGCGTGGCTGTTGCAGGCTAGCGTATACGTTGGACAGTCCGCTTTACCGAACTCACGTCTTGCATTCCCATGGAATCTAGTAGTCAATCTGATCTTCCTCCGAAATCCGCCGCTACTTGGCCTGGACAGGTTATGGGAACCATCATTGCGCTACTGACGCTCGTGATTCCACTGTTGGCGATCGCCTACTTCTCCTCTCAGCCCCTAGAGCCATGGCCGCCAGCGCCCTATCCGGTCTTGCAATCGACTACTGGATCCGGTGATTAGCCGTGAGCCCATCTCCTCCTCTGACCAACTCATCTCTACGTGACCCTCTCCAGTTCTTGTTAGACCCGTCTAGGCGAGTCCGTCTTCCACTAAAATGCTATTCGGGAGATGGTCTGGGTTGAATGGGTCATGGTGCTCGATGGAGCCAAGGATGGAGCAGCCAAGGGTGAGGGTGAAAACTTGCCTGGTGACCTGTTCCACCGATCTGCCCAGACGCACCCAGTTTGTTCACTGAGTTGTACTAGCCTGGAGATTTTTTGTGGACTTATCACGCATTCCTGCCCAACCTAAACCGGGTCTAATCAATGTTTTGGTTGAGATTCCGGCTGGAAGCAAAAACAAGTACGAGTATGACAAGGATCTAGAAGCGTTTGCCCTCGATCGCGTTCTCTATGCGTCGGTGCAATATCCCTACGACTATGGATTTGTGCCCAACACCTTAGCAGAAGATGGCGATCCTCTAGACGGCATGGTTTTGATGGATCAACCCACCTTTCCTGGCTGTGTCATTGCGGCCCGTCCCATTGGCATGTTGGAGATGATCGATGGGGGCGATCGCGACGAAAAGATTCTTTGCGTGCCCGATAAAGATCCGCGCTACACCCAAGTGAAGTCCTTGAGTGACGTTGCTAGCCATCGCTTAGACGAAATTGCTGAATTCTTTAAGACCTACAAAAATCTTGAGAAGAAGGTCACGGAAATTCTCGGTTGGAAAGATGTTGATCAAGTAGCTGCCCTTGTGAATGCCTGCATTGCTCGCTACAAGTCTAACTAGCGTATCGGCCAAAGGGCGTTGCCACACGTCATCTATCGGGACACAATCCCCATGACAAGAGGCGGTGGAGTGAGCAACGCCCAGGGCTGATGATCAACAACGCCGGTTCAGGGCTGATGCCGGGGTGCTAATCTACGTCAACCGGGCTTGCTCCTCTTTCTCCTCGTTCAAGTCAGAAGAGTATCCCGATAGGAGTTTTAGAACTGGTATATACATGAAAGACATTCTTAATGAAGCTGCCCGCTGGCTTAACGTGCAAGCGTTTTTGTAGGGATGCTTGGTCGTTCGTTGATGTGTATTGTTCGAGACAACGGCAGCAGCACGGCTGACAGCAGCATGGCTGACATAGATATGGCGTTGTTTCTCGACATGGCGCAGATACGTGAAAGGTTTGTCTTCACTGAGCCTTGGGCTAGGTGATTGGGGTGCAGCGCCATGGGGCATCACTCGATGGCAGACCATAGCGATGAAGGGTAGCATTGATTAAGATGATCACATCATCAGCATGAAAGTTTCAGGGGTAGAGTTGCTTGCTGTTTTTTGCACGACCTATCATCTTGCCAGGGGAGCCGTCTCTTGGGTTACACACTAAAACCTAGATCGTTGCTGTTCTTCGGAAAACCATTGCACACTGTATCTAGAACTGGGCAGCTATCCTAAATCGATATGCACGCCCCAGTTTTGGGCATACTTAAAAAACGATGGTCTATATCAGATCTCAGAGAAGAGTTCATGATGATGAACTCGGTTGGTACGACGACCTCCAACTATGGTTAATTTGCTCTAACAATGTCAGGCATTGATACCCCAACTACTCATGCTCAACCTGTTTCAATTCATGGTATTGCCCCACCTAAGCCGATGAGCACTGAAGCGTTCATGGTGTATTTTTGGGGCGTTCGGGGTTGTATCCCCACGCCCAGCCTAGAGACCGCCCGCTACGGCGGTAATACAGCCTGTGTAGAACTGCAAGTAGCAGGAAAACGCCTAATTTTTGATGGCGGTACGGGGTTACATGTGTTGGGCAATCACCTGCTGAAGCAGATGCCTGTTGATGCGCACATCTTTTTCACCCATACCCACTGGGATCGAATCCAGGGATTCCCATTTTTTATGCCTGCCTTTCATCAAGGCAACTGCTTTCACATCTACGGTTCTGTGGGCTTAAATGGAGCCTCGATTAAGCAGCGACTCTGTGATCAAATGCTGCGCCCTCATTTCCCTGTGCCTCTTCAGGTCATGCAGGCTGACATGCAGTTTCACAACATCTCGCCGGGCTCAATCATCACCCTAGATGATGTGACTGTCGAAACGGTCTCGTTGAATGGTACGAATAGTTCTCTGGGGTATCGGGTCACCTGGGAAGGGCGATCGCTTGTCTATGCCACCGATACGGAGCACAGCGGCGGTAACGTTGATCAAAATGTTCTGTACCTAGCCAGTGAAGCAGATCTGCTCATCTATGATGTTGATTATGCCGATCGCGCCTACTATGATCCAGCGGTCAAAGCAGTCACCCGTCAAACAAAAATCTGGAAAGAAGCGGTAGAAGTAGCGATTGAATCTCATGCCAAGCGAGTCATCTTATTCCACCATGATCCACACCATGAAGATGACTTCTTAGATCACATGGAACAAGAGGTTCAGGCCACATTTCCCCATGCTCAGTTGGCCCGAGAGGGAATGGCCATCAATCTTTTAGAGTAAAGGCTTCTGAGTCAAGGCATCAGCAGTGCTCAAGATGTAATGCTGCATATCGCTAGACCCCTTAAGAATCAAGGATCTCATTCCGCTATCATGACCAATTTTGAGCACTACCAGGGAATCTAGGTGTCTGGAAGGCATCCCCTCGCCCGCTTGGACGAGGGACTGCGTTGGGGTTTTAGATTGTGCTAGAGCACTGAGACAGGTGGCGGGGCTTGAGACAGGATATCTTGTTCCATGTGATTGATGAACTCTTGGTTCTCAAAATACTGCATGTACGCTTGGCGAGCATTTTGAACAATTTGATTGGCTTCCTCTGGGTTTTCTAGGTAGTAGCGACAGGTTTCTTCTAGATCCTGAAAGTCCCATCGGACAGGCACGTAGGTTTTGCCTGGGTAGAAGATATTGGGCCGGGTGTCGATATGATCGACGGAAGGTTTGATGAGCAAGCATCCATGGCAGGCTGCTTCATAATCCCTCCAGGTAATTTCTCCCCATCCAAAGGGGCTGAACACGATGCGACTGCGTTTAATCTCATCTAGATACTGTTTGCTAGACACGCTGCGTGCTCCCTCGGGGCTGCGATCGACGGCAAGTTTGTACTGAGCCTCTAGGGGAACGAGCGCTTGAACGGCGGCTAGTCGATATTGACCGTACCATTCCACCTGTTCGGGCGGCCCAAACGACAGGCGGCAAAACACATCAATGTCTTTTTCTGCGGCTCGACGCGCTGGTTTGCGGAAGGTTTTGTAGAATCCTTGGGACGTGGCAAAGTTCCAGTAGGTGCCAATTCTCGATTCATACCCCTTCGGAGCCTGAGAGCCGACATACCAGTTGTTGAGATTGTAGTTGAGTTCATGGGCTAGATAGTCGGTGAGGAAGCTACCGCCCACAAAGGAACGAGTATAGAGTTGAACGTCTTTAAGTCGCTGGTATTTGAGGAACTGATTGACGTAGGGCAAAACACTAAAGTATCGACTGCTGGTTTGGTCGAATGGATCGAGGAAAATGATTCTTTTGTAGGGGTTGTGTTTGCGAATATACTCCAAGCTTCGTTCAGCGGTTTCGCTATCTTCTCGCCAGTCAGGACGAATGATGATGACATCGACGTTTTTCGTCGTAGAGGCATCACAAATATCGCTGAAGGTATAAGCCTGAATATGCTTGAACTCTAGACATATTCTCCGACGAAGCTGCCGACGGTATAAAAAGAAAGGATATAGTTGAGCGGCTGCAATATTGTCAAGCTTGTTTTTCGAATTGCCGATCAGAAGTGCACGCATAAAGATAATGCCCCAGGAATCAGGTAATTATGATGAGTCAAATGAGTGAATGCAAGCCTGAATAGTCCCACTATTGTCCCATGGGCGAGAAGTAGACCATGGGACTGCTGCGCTTTCATAAACGCTGGAAGAAGGGTCTAAGTTATGTAACCCAATCGTTCGTGATTGACGGACAAAACTTCTGCAATCCTGATTCCTTCGTAGGATGGGTTAGCGTCAGCGTAACCCATTGGAATCTGAGCTGATGCTGGGTTTTACGTTACTCAACCCAGCCTACAGAAAAGATTGATCAGTCAACCCGTTTGCTTTACACCTTAAGATCAACTTTGAGAGTATCAAACCTGCCTGTTTAACAGGTTTTTAATCTTCTGTTAACGTGTAGAAGCGGTATTAATGGCATGATTGCAAGGAATAGGATGATAGGGGTGCATCCTACAACGATCGCTACGTTTGGCTGTGTTCGATACTATGGCGAGATTCAATGTCTTTGAGTCAGATGGTTCGTGAGTTCATGCCTCCTGTCCAATCTCCTGCTAGTGTGACTGCATCACCATCGCTCAAACTTAACTCAGTACTTGGTGAATTGTCGCTACATCATTGCCAAGCTCACCCTCAAAGCACGGCCCAGGATATTGCTCGTCAATTCGATGCTGATCCGATGATTCCAGGGGTCGTGTTGGTTGATCATGACCAGTTTGTAGGGATGATTTCCCGCCGTCGGTTTTTGGAGCGGATGAGCCGCCCCTACGCCCTAGAGCTATTTTTGCAGCGATCGATTCAGACCCTATATCGGTTCATTGCCCATGAATTTTTGGTCTTGCCTAGCCAGACGTTGATTGTCGATGCGGTTCAGCAATCTCTACAGCGATCGCCTGAACATCTATATGAGCCGATTGTGGTGCAGAATGGCGATGACTATCGACTATTAGATATTCATCAATTATTGCTGGCTCACTCCCGCATTCATGAGTTAGCCAAGCAGGTGATCCACGAACAGACTCAAGCGCAGATGTTTCAAAATGAAAAATTGGCAAGTCTAGGGCGTTTGATTGCAAATGTGTCCCACGAGATTTTAAATCCAGTGAATTTTATTGCTGGAAATATCAATTACCTTGGGAATTATGGTCAGGATTTGTTGGCGCTCATTGATGTTTATGATTCAGAAGATGCTGGGCCTGCTGAATCTGCGGCGATGAAGCAAGAGATTGAATTTGATTTCTTAAAAAAAGACTTTTCTGAAATTATTTCTAGTATGCGAGTAGGGGCTAATCGCCTTCGCAAAATAGCTGAAAGTTTACGAACATTTTCCTATCAACATAAGGATGAGTATCAAGAAACAGATATTCATGAATGCTTGGAAAATACGCTGATTATTTTAAGTACGCGCCTCCGAAATTCGGTGACGGTGGTACGGCAGTATGATGATCTACCCATGGTTTCGGTCTATCCAGGGCAGTTGAACCAAGTTTTTATGAATCTGATCAGTAATGCGGCCGATGCGATCGCAGAACGTCAGCAACAGCTCTCAACGATGAAGAGCGATCGCTCTCTAGCAATTGTAGATTGGCAACCAAAAATTACGATTACAACCCGACAACTTACGCGGGACGAGTTGCTTCACGCTAGCGATACCGATGCCGATCGCTGGATTTGTATTTCGATTGATGATAACGGTTGTGGTATTCCGGATGATCTGAAAGAGCGAATTTTTGAAGAGTTTTTTACAACAAAATCCGTTGAACATGGAACAGGTTTAGGTCTAGCTATTTGCCGGCAGATTGTATTAGAAAAGCATGGAGGATGCTTGCACTTGCGCTCTCAGGTGGGTGTGGGTACAGGGTTTGATATTTTTCTGCCGATGCATGAGTGATTGGACATAACCAGGGCAATACCACTGACGTAACCTGCTAGGTAAGTCCTCATGTTGGATTGCTTTTCATCATGATTTCATCAAAATCTATGCCGTTAGAGAGGTTTTTCATGATCCAAGGTTTGCCAAACTAGTTTATTAGGGTGATGTGGCATAAGGTATAAAGTCAGGCTAGTGACTTTAATCCAGTGTGCGTTGGGTGTCTTCAGATAGGTCTGTGCATGGATGCAGGTTCTGCGATCGCTCCTAGCGTTACGCTTCATCGTCGTGACGAGTCGTGACGATTGCCAACGTTCATGCTTCAGCGATCGCCCTATGAGAAGATGCCTATCCCCACATTGGACATCAGGCGGGGATTCTTGAGGTCTAGAATCGAGAGTTTGGCTCAGTTCATAGGACATCCATGCTTTAGCGATCGCCCCACTGTTGTTCAGACTATAAGGTGAGGGATGATGACTGCTCCGACCTATGTAATGGCGCTGGATTTAGGTACCACAGGTAATCGAGCGATCCTGTTCGATCGCCATGGCACCATCGCTGCCCAGGCCTACAAAGAGCTCACTCAGTACTACCCCCATCCGGGCTGGGTTGAGCACGACCCCCGAGAGATTTGGGACGATACCTGCTGGGCAATGCAGGCGGCGATCAAAAAAGCCGGTATCCAACCGCAGCAGATTGCTTCTATCGGACTGACCGTTCAGCGGGAAACCTGTCTACTGTGGAATAAAACCACCGGTCGTCCTCTTCATAATGCGATCGTCTGGCAAGATCGTCGTACGGCCGCCATTTGTCGCCAATTAGCAGAGCAAGGCCATGTCGATGAGATTTACGATCGCACTGGATTAGTCCTTGATGCCTATTTTTCTGCCAGTAAGCTGCATTGGCTGCTCAAACATCTAGAGAAAGATGATCCGCCCATGGAGCCCGACAATATCCTGGCCGGCACCATCGATAGCTGGGTGCTGTGGAATTTAACCGGTGGGCAGGTACATGCGACGGACGATAGCAGCGCCAGCCGCACCATGCTGCTCAATTTGGTGGATCGGCAGTGGGATGACAAAATGCTCTCCCTGTTCGGCATTCCACGGGAGATTTTGCCCAGTATTCAGCCCAGCATTGGCCACTTTGGTAAGCTTGTGCCGGATATTTTGGGTGCTGAAATTCCTATCACGGCTATTTTTGGTGATCAACAGGCGGCCCTATATGCCCATGGGTGCGATCGCCCTGGGTTGTTGAAATGCACCTACGGCACCGGCTGCTTTTTGGTGTCCCATACGGGCAACGCGATCGCCCGCTCCAAAAACCATCTGCTGTCTACCATTGCCTGGACGCAATCCCATGGCGATCAAACTGAGGTGGGCTATGCCTTGGAGGGCAGTATGTTCACCGCTGGAGCCTGCATTCAGTGGCTGCGGGATGGACTGAAGTTAATTACCGCGGCCTCGGATACTGGGCCGATGGCAGAACAGGTGTCTGATAATGCTGGTGCCTATTTTGTCCCCGCTCTCAGCGGTCTAGGAGCGCCCCACTGGGATATGACGGCCCGGGGAGCATTCCTCGGGCTCACGGCGGCGGTACAGCGAGAACATATGGTGCGGGCGGTGCTGGAAGCGATCGCCTACCAAGCCTGTGAGGTGGTGACGGCTATTGATCAAGATGGCGGCACCAAGACCACCCTGCTGAAGGTGGATGGTGGAGCCTGCCAAAATGATTTCCTCATGCAGTTTCAGGCAGATGTCCTAGGAATTCCGGTGGAACGTCCAGCGATTTTAGATGCCACGGCCCAAGGAGCTGCCTTTGCTGCCGGCCTAGCGGTGGGTTTTTGGGATGACTATCGCACCTTGGTAGATCAACGCAAGATCGATCGGGTGTTTGAACCCAGTGCCAATCGCGATCGCGCTCAGTCCCAGTTCTCCCGCTGGCAACAAGCCGTAGAGCGCTCTAAGCATTGGCTAGAAGAATAACCCGGTTAATCGCCGGTCTAGGGCTTGCTTGAACCTAGCCTGCACCTAGGTCACTATTCGCATACTCAAGTCCAACCAGGGCGATCGCGTAATCGGGGCACTGCTAGAAATGTAGTCCACGCCCGTTTCAGCGATCGCTCGAAGGGTGTCTAGGGTAACGTTACCGGATGCTTCAATCAAAATGCGATCGCTCTGCTGGCGAATCAGATGCACGGCCTGAACCATGGTTTCCGGTGGCATATTGTCCAACATAATAATGTCCGCGCCCGCATCCAAGGCTTCGTGAACCTGCTCTAGGGTTTCCGTTTCCACTTCAATCGTCAGGGGATAGGGCATGGAACTGCGAATTTGAGCGATCGCCGCCGCAATTCCCCCCGCCACCGCAATGTGATTGTCTTTAATCATCACGGCATCGTCGAGCCCCATGCGGTGATTCATCGCCCCACCGACCTGGATGGCATATTTTTCCAGCAGGCGCAGACCCGGCGTGGTTTTTCGAGTATCAACTAAACAGGTGGGCAAATCAGCGATCGCCTCTACATAACGTCGGGTCATCGTAGCAATGCCGCTCAAGTGCATCGCTAGATTCAACGCCACGCGCTCGCCCATTAGCAACGCGGTCAATAGCCCATGCATTCGCAACACAACCTGCCCTGGCTCCACCCGCTGCCCTTCTTCTACCAGGGTGGTACAGGTCACATCTGGTCTCACTAGATGAAACACTCGCTCTGCTAATGGCAACCCAGCAATAACGCCAGCTCCTTTTGCCCGCCACTCAGCCGCTCCCATTGTCTGGCTAGCTTTGACCAAGCCCTGGGTGGTGCGATCGCCCCGCCCAATATCCTCCCGCAGCCAGTCTTCCAGCATTGGGTTCAAAATAAGCGCCGGCGGTAAACTTGCGACGGGAGCTGATACCTGTGATTTCATCCTAGGACTGCATCTATAAGAGTACTGAGTTCAACTCTAGCCCCAATGCCGCCCCGTCTTGTGGAAAGGCACAAGTCTCTTGGAAAAAAAAGATCAGGATGTTTCAAATTCTCTAGAAAGCTTGCTCAGTAAGGCTTTTGGAGATTTTTGTCGGGGAATACTCCTCCAGTTTTTCCAAGAAAATCTCGAAGATCTGAGGAAAAATCGGTGATTTTTAAGGAGCTTAACGGCTGAACTGCTTGTGTAGAGAGAGTTTCAGCCGCTGAAAAAAAGAAAATGCCAAGGGTGTTGACAAGTCTAGATAGGTTGGATATATTGGTTAAGCGCCTGAGGGAAGGGCAACGAAAGCCGCCCGGACTGAGGGAGACCGAACCGATAAAACGAAATAGTTTGAAAGCCAG